>JBMYWG010000053.1:0-21122 GCA_049607155.1 Psychrobium sp. | reverse complement strand
CTGAATTAGCATCATCGTTAATATCAGTCAGTGGACTAATGGCTTCATTAACGTCTGTTACGTTAATGGTAAAGGAGTCACTTGAGGTTGAGCCATCGCTAGAAGTGGCAATGATCTCAATTGTATGCGTATCGGCTGTTTCATGGTCAAGTGCGCCTTTGACTGTCACAACACCAGTTGTTTCATGAATCTCAAACAAGCCAGCAGCTTCATCAGCAGCTGACAGTTTGTATGTCACCGTATCGCCTTCATCTTCATCCTTCGCTAAGGCGGTAATACCAACAGGCGTACCGGCATCTGCGTTTTCAGCCACTGAATTAGCATCATCGTTAATATCAGTCAGTGGACTAATAGCTTCATTAACGTCTGTTACGTTAATGGTAAAGGAGTCACTTGAGGTAGAGCCATCGCTAGAAGTGGCAATGATCTCAATTGTATGCGTATCGGCTGTTTCATGGTCAAGTGCGCCTTTGAGCGTCACAACACCAGTTGTTTCATGAATTTCAAACAAGCCAGCAGCTTCATCAGCAGCTGACAGTTTGTATGTCACCGTATCGCCTTCATCTTCATCCTTCGCTAAGGCGGTAATACCAACAGGCGTACCGGCATCTGCGTTTTCAGCCACTGAATTAGCATCATCGTTAATATCAGTCAGTGGACTAATAGCTTCATTAACGTCTGTTACGTTAATGGTAAAGGTGTCACTTGAGGTTGAGCCATCACTAGAAGTGGCAATGATCTCAATTGTATGCGTATCGGCTGTTTCATGGTCAAGTGCGCCTTTGACTGTCACAACACCAGTTGTTTCATGAATCTCAAACAAGCCAGCAGCTTCATCAGCGGCAGATAGTTTGTAAGTAACGGTATCACCATCGTCTTTATCCGTTGCCAAGGCTGTGATACCAACAGACGTGTTTAATGGGGCGTTTTCGTTGACAAAATTATCTGTTGCATTGTTATCAGTAATATCACTAACACTATGGGTCTTATCGCCAGTAGAGCCCTCACCGCCGTTTCCGTGTTCGTTGTCACCGACGCGAATAATGAAACTGTCACTATTGGTAGTACCATCTGATGACGTTGCTAAAACTGTAATAGAGTATTCGTTCTGCGTTTCATAATCGACTTTTTTGGCCAGTGTCACGATGCCTGATGAACTATCAATCACGAAAGTGCCATCCGCATCATCTGTTAGGCTATAGCTTACACTGTCACCTTCATCCACATCGGTAGCGAAAGCTTTAATTCCAACGTCCGTGCCGACATCGGCATTTTCCGACACAAGGTTGTGTACTTGATTACCGTCTTTATCTTCAAAAGTTGTTTGATCTTCGTCAATAGGCTTTGTAACAACGTCATTAACACTGACAACAGTTACTGTAAATTTAGCGTCAGTCCTAGCACCATTGTTATCTACTGCAACAACCGTAATTTCGTCTACGCCGTGGAAATTGCTTTCTGGCGTGTAAATGATGTTACCATTCTCGATTGTTAATGTGCCGTTTAGAGACGATACGCTACTTAACGCAAGATCGATGGTTCCATCAGTATCACTTACGCGACCGATCACAATTTGCTGGCTGTCTTCTTCCAACGATGTAACAGTCTGCTCGATGATAGGTTTATCATTAGAGCCAATAATCGTAAAACTAACTGTTGCTGTATCTGATTTTCCAAAGCCGTCGCTAATCGTATAGTTAAACGAAACAGCTTGTCTTTCACCGACTGCTAATCCGTCTAATCGTGGACTTGGTTCAAAATCAAACTTACCATCGTTAAGTGTTACAGTACCTAGTGCATTACCTTCGCTATCTTCAATTAATAGACTTTCGCCTTCAGCAATAGGCGTATCATTTAGCGCGACGATAGAAATAGCGTCACGATCAGGATCTGAGTCATTACTCAAACTATCTATCGTATAGGATTCATTCTCGTCAAGCTCTAGTGGCACTAAATAACCTGGCGTAGATTTGATTACAAGATTATCAAAAAATAGATCTTCTTTACTGTGGTCTGTTGACGTTCTTATTGAAACCTTAACTTGACCATTTGCATCTATAGTCGCTTCTAGGTTGTTATATTCACGCCACGTATTATCTTTCAGGGATCTATTGACAATAACCTCACCATTAGCACGCACAATGAAGTTATCGGTCTTACCATCCCAAGCGCGAGTTCCTCGAGCTATGAATGAAATTAATACCGTCTTGCCAGCGTTGTGCGCACCAAAATCGAACGTCTTAGAATCAGACGTTCCATTTTCGACTATTAGTCTGTCATGAGCAGAAATCTGCCCTTGCCAACCTGTAGTCTCTCCTTGAACAAAACGCTCATCTACGAGAACTTCACTCGTCTCTAGGGCTCTGTATTTATCGTCTAATGCAATTGGCGCTTCATTAGCAAACACGTCAACCGATACATCTGTTTGCGCATAAATGGCGTTGCCAGCAATATCAATACCTTGAGCAGCCACGACAAAATCGTTATCAAATACAATATCGCTCGCTTTAACTCCCTCGATAGACCACGTAATACCATCAGCATTAACACTACCAGAATAATTTTGCCCGTTAATTTGTGTGGTTACACTGTCGCCAGCTGCAAGCTCACCGCTAACCTTACCCGTTAAGATAATTGTGTCGCTATATTCGCTGCGCTCAATTAAATTATCAGCAGTTACTGGATCAACGGTAATTCCACCTTCACCAGATGTATCAATCGTTAGGTTGATTGAATTGCGCTCAACATTGCCGACATTATCAGTTGCAGTCGCTACGACTTCATGAGTTCCATTTGCCAGCGAGACAGTAGAGACGATACTATAAGTTCCGTTAGCCTTAACCTCACCACGGCCAATTTCTTGCGTGCCAATCGTTAATACGACAGTCGCGCCAACTTCACCTTGACCGGTAATGACAGGCATATCGACGTTAGTTATATTGTCATCATTGGCATCGCCAGAATCACTCGCCGAATCAAGCTCTATCGTTGGGACTATTGTTTCGTCTAGCGTGATGGTTACTGAAGTCGTATCAGATACGCCCTCACTTCCTTCGCCGCTAGACACTTTGACTGTAATCGATAGGCTTGTAACATTACCAACGTTATCATTTAAAGCAAAAATACCAGCATCTGTTAATGTGATAATTCCTGAAGTCGCGTCGATTTCTACGTAGCCTTGCTCGTTACCAGCAGTGATCTCATAGGCTACCTCGTTGCCATCAAAACTCTTAGCAACAATTTCACCCACGATATCGCCAGAAACAGCAGTTTGCTCAATCGCTAAACCGCCAACTGATTTAGTAAATTCAATACCTTCCGCTTCATTGAGTACATTGATAGTAAAATCTTTTGTACTCGTCGAGCCATCGGCAGACTCTGCAATCGCACTAATTGTATGTGATGGTTGCGCTTCGTAGTTTAGATCGCCAACTAAAGTCACAACACCAGAGCTTGAATCAATAGTAAATAAGCCTGCTGAGATATCAGCATCCGACAAGCGGTATGTTACCGCATCACCATCTGGGTCTTCTGCAAACGCCTTGATCCCAACGTCAGTGCCAGGGATCGCGTGCTCGCCGATTTCATTCGCCTCAACATTAGTATCTGTAATTTCACCAACTGGGCGATCGGTATCTGGTGATTCGTCTTTAACGTTAATCACAAAGCTTTCGCTTGACGTTGAACCGTCGTTTGAGCGTGCAAGCACAACAATGGTGTGTTGCTCCGCATCTTCGTAATCTAAATTACCCGCAAGCGTCACGACGCCTGTACTGCTATCAATCGCAAAGCGGCCGTTATCATCATCTTTCAATGAGTACGTCACAACATCGCCAGCATCAGCATCAATCGCTTTGGCTTTAATACCGACGCTATCGCCTTTCTCTGCGTTTTCTGATACGGCAGCATTGTTGGTATCGATATCAGTAACTGGACCAACGGCGTTGTCTTTATCACCGCCTGAGCCACCAATACCGTCGTTGTTATCGCCAACATTAATCACAAAGGTTTCTTGGCTGGTTGAGCCATCCGCTGAGGTGGCAATAACCTCGATGGCATGTGATTGCGCTGTTTCGTAATCAAGGTTACCTATTAAGGTAATCACACCGCTTGTCTCATCAATCGCAAACAGTGTCTGTGACGCTAAGGCAAGTGAATACGTCACCGCATCGCCGTCGCTATCTTCTGCAAACGCTTTAATGCCGATTTCTGTACCAACATCAGCGTTTTCAGACACTTTGTCGTTAATAGGGTCGATGTCTGTGATGGCGCCAACCGCGTTATCCGTATCACCCGTTGAGCCTTCGCCGCCGCGACCATCTTCGTTATTACCCACGGTAATCTCAAAGGTCTTGGCTGAACTCGAGCCATCGTTTGACGTCGCAATCACTGTAATCTCATGCGATGGCCCCGTTTCATAATCTAAGTTGCCTTTAAGCGTGATAACACCACTGGTCGCATCTATCTCAAATACGCCATTATCAACATCTGCCGCTGACAAGCTGTAGGCAACCACATCGCCTTCATCTGCATCCGTCGCTTGGGCTTTAATCCCTATCTCTGTGCCCGCTGGCGCATTCTCTGAGATTTTGCTATCTCGTGAATCAACATCGCTAATCTCACCAACGGCATTGTCGGTGTCACCACCGCCTGCGCCGCCAACGTTATTTTCAACACTAATCTCAAAGCTTTCTGTCGCCGTTGAACCATCGGTTGAGGTCGCAATCACGGTAATGGTGTGCGCTTGAGCCGTTTCAAAGTCTAGGTTACCCGCGACGCGCACAATACCCGTGCTGGCATCAATGCTAAATAGGGCGTTATCACCGCCATCAGCGAGGCTGTAGCTCACGCTATCAGAAACATCCTCATCTTTCGCAAACGCTGTCACACCAACAAGGTCACCCACCTCAGCGTTTTCTGACACGCTGTTAAGGGTATTGTCGCTATCACTCACCGGGCCCACTTGGCGGTCTAAATCAAACGCTTCATCTTCCACCGCAATGGTGAATACTTTGCTACTGCTCGACCCATCTGTTGAACTGGCGATAATAGTAATGTCATGAGATTTCGCCGTTTCATAGTCAAGGTTGCCTTTAACTGTCACTAACCCTGAGGTTGCATCAACCTCAAAGAGACCTGCGGCAATATCATCGTCTGATAAACGGTAGGTCACCGCATCACCGTCTTCATCGTCGGCAAATGCCAATAGCCCTACTGGTGAACCCACTGGCGCGTTTTCAGAAACGCTGTTGTCTGTAACATCTTTATCAAGTAGCTGACCAAGCGCGTGGTCTTTATCACCCGTCTCACTGCCGCCGCCGATACCATCATTGTTGTCACCAACGTCAATCACAAACTCTTTTTGACTCGTTGAACCATCTGTCGACGTCGCAATAACTTCTATCGTGTGGCTCGTCTTCGTTTCATAATCAAGATTGCCTTTAAGGGTGATAACACCACTTGTCGCATTGATGTCAAACATCGCCGCATCGGCGTATTTATCTGACAAGCTGTAGGTAACAGCATCACCATCTTCATCTTCAGCAAACGCGGTAATACCAACTTTCTCACCTGCGTTTAGGTTCTCTGAGACCTTGCCTTCAAGCGTGGTATCAATGTCGGTAATATCACCCACCGTATTGTCTTTATCACCTGGCTCACTACCACCGCCAAGACCATCGTTGTTGTCACCAACAGCAATCGTAAAGGTTTTAATGGACGTTGAACCATCCGTTGATGAGGCAATAACTGTCACTTCATGAGATTGTGCAGTTTCAAAGTCTAAATCGCTTGCAAGACGGATCACCCCTGTGTCACTGTCAATCGCAAAGAGACCCGCAAGTAAATCACTCGCTGATAACGCATAACTAATCGCGTCACCATCATCATCGGTCGCATTCGCTTGAATGCCAACCGCTGTGCCAATCGGCGCATTTTCTGAAATTGGACGCGCTTCTGGGTCGATATCGGTAATGTCGCTAATCAGGTTATCTTTATCACCTGGCTCACTGCCCCCGCCAATACCTTCGTTGTTGTTACCAACGTTGATAACGAACTCTTCTGTCGCGGTTGAACCATCACTTGATTTGGCCGTGATTGAGATGCTGTAGTGGTTTCGTGCTTCATAATCAAGGTCACTAATGACCGTCACAACACCGGTGTTGCTATCAATGGCAAACACGCCATCAGCAATGTCTTTATCTGATAGGTGATACGTAATGTCATCACCGTCTTTATCTTCCGCCAGCGCAGTAATACCCACCTGGGTATTCATTGGCGCATTCTCTGACACAACATTGTCACGTGCATCGTTATCACGCAGCATCTCTACCGCGTTATCAGTATCGCCACCAGTGCCTTCACCACCGTAACCGTTATGGTTATCGGCAACATTAATTACAAAATTTTCGCTACTTGACGAGCCATCTGCTGAATGCGCAATTACCGTGACAACATGACGGTCAGTCGTTTCATAATCGAGGTTGCCATCAACCGTAATCACACCACTTGTCGCATCAATCGCAAATAAGCCAGCAGTAATGTCGCTATCTGATAAAGAGTAAGTGATAGCATCACCATCTTCATCGGTGGCATTTGCAGTAATACCAACTGGCGTGCCTTTCGGCGCATTCTCTGAGACAGGGCCGTTATCAGCAAGGTTAACATCGGTAACAGGACCAACGGCGTTATCCGTATCACCCGTTGAGCCTTCGCCGCCGCGACCGTCTTCGTTATCACCCACGGTAATCTCGAAGGTCTTGGCTGAGCTAGAGCCATCGTTTGACGTCGCTATCACCGTAATCTCATGCGATGGCGCTGTTTCAAAGTCTAAGTTGCCGTTAAGCGTGATAACACCACTTGTCGCATCTATCTCAAACACGCCATTAGCAATATCTGCCGCTGACAGGCTGTAGGTAACCACATCGCCTTCATCAGCATCCGTCGCTTGGGCTTTAATCCCTATCTCTGTGCCCGCTGGCGCATTCTCTGAGATTTTGCTATCTCGTGAATCAACATCGCTAATCTCACCAACGGCATTGTCGGTGTCACCACCGCCTGCGCCGCCAACGTTATTTTCAACACTAATCTCAAAGCTTTCTGTTGCGGTTGAACCATCGGTTGAGGTCGCAATCACGGTAATGGTGTGCTGTTGAGCCGTTTCAAAGTCAAGGTTACCCGCAACGCGCACAATACCCGTGTTGGCTTCAATGCTAAATAGCGCGTTATCACCGCCATCCGCTAGGCTGTAGGTCACGCTATCTGAAACATCGTCATCTTTGGCAAGCGCTGTCACGCCTACAAGGTCCCCCACTTCGGCGTTTTCTGACACGCTATCTAGCGTATTATCGCTATCGCTAACAGGCCCTACTTCACGGTCTTTATCAAAGGCTTCGTCATCAACATTAATCGTAAAGACTCGGCTGCTGCTCGACCCATCGGTTGAGCTGGCAACAATGGTAATGTCATGCGATGTCGCCGTTTCAAAGTCAAGGTTGCCTTTAACCGTCACTAACCCTGAGGTTGCATCAATCTCGAACAGACCTGCGGCAATATCACTGTCTGATAAGCGATACGTCACCGCATCACCGTCTTCATCTTCAGCAAAGGCCAATAGCCCTACTGGTGAACCCACTGGCGCATTTTCTGATACGCGATTATCCGTGGCATCTTTATCAAGGAGCTGACCAAGCGCGTGGTCTTTATCACCCGTCTCACTGCCGCCGCCAATACCATCGTTGTTGTCACCAACGTCAATCACAAAGTCTTTTTGGCTGGTTGAACCGTCTGTCGAGGTCGCAATAACTTCTATGGTGTGGCTTGTCTTCGTTTCATAATCAAGATTGCCTTTAAGGGTGATAATCCCTTCTGTTGCATCGATGTCAAACATCGCTGCATCGGCGTATTTATCTGACAAGCTGTAGGTAACAGCATCACCATCGTCATCTTTGGCAAATGCAGTAATACCCACTTTGCCGCCAATCGCTAGATTCTCTGATACCTTGCCTTCAAGCGTGGTATCAATATCGGTAATATCACCCACCGCATTGTCTTTATCACCTGGCTCACTACCACCGTCAATACCATCGTTGTTGTCGCCAACGGCAATCGTAAAGGTTTTGGTTGACGTTGAACCATCCGTTGATGAGGCAATCACTGTCACATCATGAGACGCTGCGGCTTCAAAGTCTAAATCGCTCGCAAGGCGGATCACTCCTGTGTCACTGTCAATCGCAAAGAGACCCGCAAGTAAATCGCTCGCAGATAACGCATAACTAATCGCATCACCATCAGCATCCGTCGCCTTCGCTTGAATGCCAACCGCGGTACCAACTGGCGCATTCTCTGAAATTGGACGCGCTTCTGGGTCAATATCCGTAATGTCGCTAATCAGGTTATCTTTATCACCCGGCTCACTGCCGCCGCCAATACCCTCGTTGTTGTTACCAACGTTGATAACGAACTCTTCTGTCGCGGTTGAGCCATCAGTTGATTTGGCTGTGATTGAGATGGTGTATTCGTTTTGCTTCTCATAATCAAGGTCACTAATGACCGTCACAACACCTGTATTGCTGTCAATGGCAAATACGCCATCAGCAATGTCTTTATCTGATAGGTGATAGGTAATGTCATCGCCGTCTTTATCTTCTGCAAGTGCTGTAATACCTACCTGAGTATTAATTGGCGCATTCTCTGACACAAGGTTGTCACGTGCATCGTTATCGCGCAGCATTTCTACTGCGTTATCGGTATCGCCACCGCTACCATTTCCATTATCGTTATCACCAACAGCAATCACAAAATCTTTTTGAGATGTTGAACCATCCGTCGAGGTCGCAATCACCGTAATGGTATGTTCTTGCGCGGTTTCATAATCTAAGTTACCTGCCAGAGTCACCACACCTGATGTTGCATTGATGGTAAACAGTTCGTTATCGCCACCATTTGCTAAGCGATACGTAACATCATCACCATCAGGATCTTGTGCAAATGCAGTTATACCAACCAGTGTGCCGGCTTCGGCATTTTCTGATACTGGGCCATCTGAATCCGTATTGGTATCGGTAATCTCGCCAATTGGACGGTCTTTATCACCCGTTTCTTCGCCGCCACCAAGACCAGCGTTGTTATCACCAACACGAATCGTAAACGATTGCGTTGAAGAGCTACCATCGGCTGAATTTGCGATAATCGTAATATCGTGGCTTTGCGCCGCTTCATAATCAAGATTACCAGTTAACGTCACTCTGCCCGATGCTTTATCAATAGCAAACAAGCCAGCATCAATATCCGCTTGCGATAAGGCATAAGTGACTTCATCACCATCTTCATCAGTAGCAAATGCGGTGATACCAACATAAGTACCCGCCTCTGCATTTTCTGAGACAAGGCTGCCAACAACTTGGTCGCTGTCGACGATCGCCGAAATCGCGTGATCTGTATCCCCAGTTGTTCCTTCGCCACCAGCACCAAATTCATTATTTCCTACATTAATAGTAAATGTGTTTGATGATGTTGTACCGTCAGGCGATGTTGCTATAACAGTGATTTCGTGGGTCTGTTGGGTCTCGAAGTCAAGTTCACCAACTAAAGTGACAATACCGCTAGTTTCGCCAATACTAAATAAACCATTAGCCAAATCTGATTCAGTTAACGAGTATGTAACTGCACCAGGTGAATCTTCATCTACTGCCTGAGCAGTGATACCAACTGCGGTATCCTTAGGGGCATTTTCAGAAATAAAGTTAGGAATTTGAACACCATTTTCCTCAGGGAAAGTCGTGTCATCTATATCGATAAGATCACCAATGCCTTTACTGCCAACAGTGATAAGAAAACTCTCTGAGCTACTTGAGCCATCGCTACTTTTTGCTAATACCTGTGCAAGATACTCGGTTCCCTGAATACCAAGATTGGAAACATCGTTGAGCGTGACACGACCTGTTTCACTATCTATAGCGAGTAAGCCGCCAAGATCATCGATAAGATGGAACGATATATAGTCACCGTCGAGATCTTCAGCATGCGCAGTAACACCAGTATAAGCACCAGACTTGCTATCGCTCGCGACAACATTCGCGCTGTCGTCACTATCACTAACTTCACCAATAGTGTGAAGCGTCGGGTGTTTTACAATAGTGTCTGAGACTGCGCCTTCGTTTCGTGCCTGATCTGTTACCGACATAGTGACAGTTAAGGTGCCATCTTCGAGATTTGATAAATCAAGATCTGTAACACTAATTGCACCATCAACGACTGTAATTTTGCTAGCCGGTACGACAATATCAGGATTAACGCCGTCGCTAATTACGATTGAATTTAGTGCGGCGTTAGCCTCAATAAAGCCTACTAAACTAATACTTGGCGCTTCGCTATCATTGATGAATTCGTCTGTTTGATCGAATCGAATAAAGTTTCCTTTACTATCGACAGCCCCTTCTTCCCCACCAGTTGTACCGGGTGCCATCAGATCAATAAAAATTGTGAAGGTATCGCTTTTAGGCCCTACATTACCTGCAGCGTCGGTTTGTACAGCTGTGAAACTGTGCTCGCCTTCAGGCAATTCAGTAGTTAATTGATAGACCCAAGTGCCGTCATCGTTCGCAGGAACGACTACAATCGAGTTGTTGTCTTGATCAAAGATTTCAATCGACGCGCCTTTCTCTGCATTCTCACCTTTAATAAGTGGCAGCGCATCATTTGAATAGTCCCCACTCGTCAGGGATATGTCAGAACCGCTAGCATCGTCAACAATTGAAAACTCTGGTGAAATAGGTGCATTGATATCAAAGGTAAAGTTTATAGTAGGACTAGGAACACTTGAGTTACCGACGCGATCAATAACACTAGCACTTATGTCATATTCACCGTCCGCTGTCGCTGTTGTTAAAGCGCTAATTCCTAGGTCAACCGTCGTGAAACCGTTAACGATGTCGGATTGTCCAATGTTGAACTCAACGATAATTTCATTACCGCCGTTAGTAGGAATAAGGTTAACTCGTAAATAGTCGCCAAAATTTGCGCCTAAAGGAAGCTCCACTCTAAATGGGATACTTTGACCATTAACTACTGAGTCAAAATCAGCACGATTAATATATCTGTCGCCTGTTGATACATCAGTTTCTATCAATGTAATCAACGGCGAAATATCGTTCCCGCCGACACCTTGTTCGCGGCCAGGCCCCAAGGTATCGACATTGATTACAATGTCATCATCTGGCGCACTGATATTGCCCGCCTTATCTTCAATAGTAGCCGTTAGCAAGTATTGACCTTGCGTTTCGAATAGACTCTTTAATAGATCTAGCTCTATGACGTCACCAGCAGAGTCAGTTTCTTTAACAGTATAGTTAACCGTACCGACCTCAACTCCATTAGGACCAGTAAGCGTCAATGTTAGTTTGTCACCCGTTTGAGTGTCATTAGCCAGTGTGATTTTTGTAGTGACACCATCTTTAATTTCTTTTTTATTTACACCAAAGTTATCTAATTCAGATATACTGATCTGCGGTACTTCAGGGGGTTGTTTATCAACTGAGAACGTTAAAATATTGCTACTTGCACTTTCGTTGCCTACCTTGTCATTTAACGTTGCACTTACTTGATAACGACCTTCGTTTGGAAAATACGTTGGCGATAGACTAACTTCTATCACTTGACCACTTGTCACAGAGGTAATAATTGGGTAAATCAAGCTCTCTTTTTTACCATCATGATCAACAGTAATTTTAATAAGATCACCAATTTTAACACCATCACCTAAGGTGACTCTGACTTTAACATCAGCCAAAGATTCAGATGCACTGCTTCCATTAATGATTGCTTCTGATACCGCAATTGAAGGCGCGTCTCCAATAGAATAATCAGCATTAAAACTCATTGGCTCACTAGCCTCTGATTGATTACCCGCAATGTCAATTAAAGTTGCGACAGCTTCAATAGTCCCTTCGTGTTGCAATAAGGTATTGGATAGGATTTGAAATTCGACAGAACCTAAATTCAGTTCTTGTTGAGAGATAGTAGCTGTGAATGGGAGAATTTCATTATTTGGAAGCTTGATTGAAAGATTGACTGAGTCACCAACTTTTGCATCGGCTGGTAATCTGACTGATAAAGTTAGTCCATCAGTTGCTTCTTTTAAATTTAAACCGTCTTCGGCTTTGCCAAGGTCAATTTCACCTTTGCCTGGTGCTACTGTGTCGATAAGAATATTCTTAAGATCTGCGAGTTCTGAACGATTTCCCTTCGCATCTACTAACGTAATATTAGTATCTACTACTCCTTGAAGCTCCCCTTTCGGAATTTGTACAGATAATTCGTTATCCCGGATATTAGTTGGGGTAATCTCATATTGTTGTCCATTAATTTCAACGAAATCGCCCGATTTGGCGCCTGAGTCCTTGAGATCGACCAGAAATCTAACATATGTTTGATCGGCTAATTCTTCTGCATTGAGTATGACATCTCCATTTGAATCCTGGGTAAGAGATACCACGGGTTTATTTGGCGCTTCAAAATCAAGATAGGTATTTTTTCCGATTGCGTTTAATGGAACACCGTTGTCAATAACACTAACGGTTAGATTTATGCCACCTTGCAGTACTTTAATGAGGTCCGATTTTTCAAAAGCACGAGAAAAAGTGCCATCTGCGTTGATGGGAATATTATTGAATACATCACCGCCGAAAAACCCATCAACAAAATTAATTCGTACTGTAGATCCAGGGGGAAAATCTTCTACCTCACCACTAATCACAATTTCGCCATTTGTGACCATTAAATCCATATTATTTACAGTAAGTTTCGGTTCATAGGACTTTTGGACAAATGAAAAACTTAAGGTATTAAATTGATTTGGATCCTGTGATACCAATTCAAATTCATTCTCTACACTCTTGGTGGAGTAATTACTTGACAGATCACTTCCGTTTCGCAATAACTCTATAAAACTACCAACGTTGTTTGCCAATATACTATTATCGGCCGCTGTTTCTTCTTCAATCGCTTTATCTAATATTTCATAATCTTCTGCTGTTAAAGACAGGGTATCAAGTTGAGTATCTACTTCAACGTCATTTTCTAATCTATCGCCTAAATTTAGAGCGGTTTCTGGCTTAATCGTTTCTCGAGTACCATCTAAATAAATCAGCGTAAAATGCGTATCAGGATAAAGTACTAGTACCGTACCAGAATCTAATACATCTCCGACTTTAATGTCTTGTTCAGTTGCTTCGTTTACAGCAGATTTTTCAACACTAATGATCATAGCGTTTTGAGGAATGACGAAGTTACTCATGCGGTTAATCCTTTACTCAGTAATATTATTAGCTTTACTATCAAAAACTAGGGAGCTTATCCATAAGCAATTACACTATGTTATCGACGTCAAACTAATTCTTTAATAAATCCCCCAAATTAATAAGTACGGCGAAACAGGTCATTTCATCTTATTAGGAAGTGGCTAATTTGGTACCAGTGGATTTATTGTTAAATTTAACAGTAAGTTAAATTTACAGTCTCTGATCCCGTAGTGCAATAAATCGGCCATAAAATAAGCAGAATGGATTAGATAACCCCAAGAACTAACCCCTAAAATCACCCCAAATAAAAAGGCCACTAACAGTAAACTATTAGTGACCTTCTCAATCAATTTTTTCGATGAATTAGCGTTTTGCTAAATCTAACATCAATTCATTCATTTTATTGATAAACCCAGCAGGGTCTTCAATTGAACCACGCTCAGATAGCTGTGCTTGACGGTATAATACGTCAACCCACTTTTCAAAACGTGCTTCGTCCTGCTCATCTGCAAGATGTTTAACTAGCGTATGCTCTGGGTTGTATTCAAAGATAAACTTAGTCGGTGGAACCGGCTGACCTGCGGCTTCCATCAGTTTAATCATCTGACTTGTCATGTCTTGACCATCAGATACGATACAACTTGGCGTGTTAGTTAGACGGTGTGATACACGAACGTCTTTCACTTCATCGCCTAATACTGATTTAATACGCTCAGTCACTGATTCTAGTGATTTTTCTACTTCTTCTTGCTTAGCTTTAGTCTCATCATCAACTTCACCTAAGTCTAAATCAGCTTTAACCACTGACTGGAACGATTTCTCACTGTATTCAGTTAGGTGGCTCATTAACCACTCATCGATGCGATCTGACATCAGTAATACTTCATAACCACGAGCGCGTAATTGCTCTAAGTGTGGACTATTTTTAGCCGCTTGGAAGCTATCAGCAGTGATGTAGTAAATCGCGTCTTGGCCTTCTGGCATGCGCGAGATGTAGTCTTCTAATGATACAGACTGCTCTGCGGTATCGTTATGAGTCGATGCAAAACGCAGCAACTTAGCAATAGCTTCTTTGTTAGCGGTATCTTCCGCTGGACCTTCTTTCAGTACTTGACCAAATTCTTTCCAGAAACCTTGGTACTTTTCGCTGTCTTTCTTAGCAAGCTTATCCAACATTTGCAGTACGCGCTTAGTACAACCGCTACGCATTTGCTTAGTGATATTGTTCTCTTGCAAGATTTCACGCGATACGTTTAGCGGTAAATCATTTGAATCAACCAGACCTTTAACAAAACGTAAGTAAGTTGGCATAAATTGCTCAGCGTCATCCATAATGAATACGCGTTGAACGTATAGTTTTAAGCCGTTGTTGCCTTCGCGATTATACATATCCCATGGCGCTTTCGCTGGAATGTATAGCAGGCTAGTGTATTCAAGCTTACCCTCTACTTTGTTGTGAGCCCAAGTTAATGGATCTTGAAAATCATGGGCAACATGCTTATAGAATTCTTGATAATCTTTATCTTCTAACTCTGATTTGCTTAGTGTCCAAAGTGCTGTTGCTTTGTTAATAGCTTCCCAATGTGCCGGAACGGCTGGAATGTTGTCGCCATCTTCGACTTCAACTTCAGCTACTTCTTCTTTAAACATTTCAACGCTTACTGAAATGTGATCAGAGTACTTACCAACAATTTGCTTTAAGCGGTAATCGTTTAAAAACTCATCTTCGCCTTCGTTGAGGTGCAAGATAATCTCAGTACCGCGATCTTCTTTGCTGATATCCGTTAAATCGAAACTGCCCTTGCCTTCTGATTCCCAGCGTACAGCTTGGTCTGCTGATTCACCAGCTTTACGCGTGTTAACCACAACCTTGTTAGCTACGATAAATGCCGAGTAGAAACCAACACCAAACTGACCGATTAATTGACTGTCTTTTGCTTGATCGCCAGATAGATTTGCAAAGAATTCTGCTGTACCAGATTTAGCAATAGTACCTAGGTGGTTAATCACGTCATCGCGTGACATACCAATACCATTATCGCTAATAGTAATGGTGCGCGCTTCTTTATCGAAACCGATACGAACACGTAAATCGCCATCACCTTCATACAGGCTATTATCTTCTAGCGCTTTAAAACGCAATTTATCAGCAGCATCTGCTGCATTTGATACCAATTCACGAAGGAAGATCTCTTTGTTTGAATACAGTGAATGGATCATCAATTGTAAGATCTGGGTTACTTCCGTTTGAAAGCCATGAGTTTGTGTTGTGTCTGACATGCTTAACTCCAAAAATTTACTAACATAATCATGCGTATCTCATTTACGCTTAGTGTTAGTTATGGGGCTGCAATATGGCTTTTCAACTCAAAACGACAAAAATATCAAGTAATTTTCATCAGACATAAAAAAACCGAGCTCTTTGGCTCGGTTTTTAAACAATCTCATAATCTAAAACATATCATTTGGCATTGCCATTAATGAACTTACGCCTGCTTTTATCGATGCCGCGCAAGATAATTGCTTAGTTAATAGACGTGCAAAAAAGAACTCTGCTACAAGAAGTTTATTTTCAAGATATGGGTTATCGCTGTCACTTTGCGCAACCACAACATTCAGCGAAATCATACACCACATATAAGCAGTCGCTGCATAACCAAATGCATTGAGGTAATCGACGGCATTACCATTTAACTCATTACCGTCACTTGCACGCTCTAATACAATTGCCGTGAGCTCATCGAGGGTTGCAACCGCTTGTTCAAGCGAATTAAACATCGCTGCAAGACGTTGATTACTCGCATGTGCCCCTAAGCGATATTCGCTGATATACGCCTTAACTTCTTCACTGAACAATTGATAATCTGCACCGCCATTAGCCGCTACTTTACGACCGATTAAGTCAAGTGCTTGAATACCATTTGTGCCTTCATAAATTTGCGCGATTCGTACGTCACGTACTAGTTGCTCCATACCCCACTCACGAATATAACCGTGGCCACCGAACACCTGTTGTCCAGCGATAGTCGAGTCCAAACCAAGGTCAGTAAAAAATGCTTTAGCGACTGGTGTTAATAAGGCAACAAGACGAGTCGCTCGTACTTTGTCATCTGCATTTTCTGAAAACTTTGCAATGTCTAGTTGCTTAGCGATATACAGCGCCAACGCTCGGCTACCTTCGTTATTCGCTCTCGCGGTTAACAACATGCGGCGAACGTCGCCATGCACTACAATAGGATCAGCCGCTTTCGACACATCACGCAGCTCACCAATGCCTTTACTTTGCAATCGATCCTTAGCGTATTCCGCTGCTCCTTGGTAGGCCATCTCACCACAGCCAATGCCTTGAATACCGATTGAAAGGCGCTCATAGTTCATCATGGTGAACATAGCTGCTAAGCCTTTATTCAATTCACCGACCAGATAACCACGCGCCCCATCAAAATTCATCACACAAGTCGCTGACGCTTTAATGCCCATCTTATGCTCGATAGAACCACAAGAAACATTATTGGCTTGGGTTAACGCGCCACCTTCTACATTAATTTTAGGTACTAAGAATAAAGAAATACCACGGGCGCCATCTGGCGCATCAGGAAGTTTAGCTAACACTAAATGGATTATGTTTTCGGTCAGATCGTGCTCGCCACCTGTGATGAAGATTTTGGTTCCGGTGACTTCATAACTGCCGTCGTCTTGAGGGATTGCTTTTGTTTTTATCAAACCAAGATCGGTACCACTATGAGGCTCGGTTAAACACATTGACGCCGACCATTGGCCGCTATAAAGGTTAGGTAAATATGCTTCTTTAAGTTCTTCGCTACCATGAGCACTTAATGCTAAACAGGCGCCAGCCGTCAGTGTCGGATAAAGCGTAAAAGAACTATTGGCGCCATACATCATTTCATCAAACAACACGCCAAGCATTTTAGGCATGCCCATCCCGCCGTAATTCGCATCGCCACATAATCCGCCCCAGCCGCCTTCGGCAAATGTTGCGTACGCTTCTTTAAATCCTGTCGGGGTCGTAACTTCGCCGTCATTCCAAACCGCGCCTTCTTCATCGCCGCTGCGATTAAGTGGGGCAATCAGACTACTGGCTAGCTTTCCGCCTTCTTCAAGAATGGCTTGTGCAGTGTCGATATCTACAGACTCAGCAAGGGCCGGAATACTTTGCCACAACTGTTCAACATCAAAAACGTTTGCGAGCAAAAAGTTCATATCTTCGATTGGTGCTTTATATTCAGTCATGGTGTATTCCTATTATTATTAAACATCACTTTTAAACGTGCGTTTAAATATATAACAAAAATTTAAAAAGATGAACCTATACATGATAAAAACTTGTGAAATACGGGTCTGACCAGACATATAAAAAAACCGCCAACAGGCGGTTTTTGTAAAGTCTAATTAACACTAGGCCAGTGAGGCATTAATTATTGATAACACCTGTTGTGGATTATCGGATTGAGTAATTGGGCGACCAATCACTAAATAATCACTACCTGCTGCAACGGCTTTTTCAGGCGTCATGATACGCTTCTGATCACCAACAGCACTTCCCGCTGGGCGAATGCCAGGTGTAATTAATTTAAAATCTTGTCCCAACTCTGCCTTTAAACGCTGAGCTTCTTGTGCAGAACACACTACACCATCAAGCCCACAATTTTTTGTTAGCGTTGCTAAGCGTAGAACGTGTTGGTCTAATGGTGAATCAATACCAATTAAAGGTAATTCAGTTTGCTCCATACTGGTTAGCACAGTAACCGCAATTAAAATAGGTGCTTTGTCACCGTAAGGCACTAACGCTTCTTTAGCCGCACGCATCATTTTTTCGCCGCCAGTTGCATGAACATTAACCATCCACACACCTAACTCTGCTGCCGCAGTGACTGCCTTGGCCACAGTATTAGGAATATCGTGAAACTTAAGATCTAAAAAGACATCAAACCCTTTGTTTACTAGCTGTTTGACGAAATCAGGGCCGAAATAAGTAAACATCTCCTTGCCAACTTTTAAGCGACAACTTTGTGGATCTATTGTCTCGACAAAGGCCAAGGCTTTATCTTGGTTATCAAAATCTAATGCAACAACCACTTTTGATTGATTACTCATGTTCTCTTTTACCCTCATTTTACTTCGTAAATAAATCTTAAATTAAGGAATGGCTAATCACCATCCAAACCACGAATCGGTTTAACACTGCCCCATGACAAGCAAGAAGGACACTGCCATTGAATTTTCTTTGCACTAAAACCGCAACTACCGCAACGATACACTGGGCGAACTTTTAGTTGCTCGGCTACTAGCGTCTTTAAATGCAGTAAACTTTCTTTCGCTTTACCATTTTCAGCATTACTAATTTGCGCGCTCATCAAATGATAAAACCCTGTCACACTTGGCGCTTCAAAGAGGTGTTTGGTTAACAACTCCTCAATTTCATCATCATCTAATTCAGCGCCCGTAAGCTCAATCTTTGCCATTACCGTTGCTATGCCAGCACCTTTAGCAATAGCGTCATCAAATTTTGCTATCAATAAATCAAGCTGATTTCTGGCTTGATAACAGGCTTTAAATAACGGAATAGCTTCGCGAAAGAAATCAATATCCTGTGCTAAGAACTGATCAATCACTAACTGGCATTCTTCATATTGGCCGCGATCGAAAAAATACTGTCCCAACATCAATCGCGCGCGAGTACAGCCAGCATCCACTTGCAATGCTCGTTGCAATAACGTGATGTCATCAACATCGCCATTACTCTCGTATAATTCGCAATAAAAATGTGCTCGCGCCGGAATAAGCTGACGCCTACCTAAATCGACTAACGCGCGAGAAGTGTCAATGGCTTGCTGCCAGTCTTTGGTCTTTTGATAAATACATACCAGATGGGCGAGAGATTTCTCTCGATAAACGTTGTTATCACTAAGTTCAATAAACAAATTGGCACTACGATCAATAAGACCAGCTTGAAGATAATCGTTAGCTAATTCAAATAACGCATTATCCCTTTGTTCATGGCTCAGATTTGGACGCGCTAATAAGTTTTGATGAATACGTAAAGAGCGATCAACTTCACCGCGCTGGCGAAACAAACGACCTAAGGCTAGATGGGTTTCTATTGTTTCACTGTCTACTTCGACGAGGGAAATAAATTGATCGACGGCTTTATCTGGCTCGTCAGACAATAAGTAGTTAAGGCCAGCAAAATAGTTTTTTGAATGTTCACTGGCATTTTTTTGATGTTGGTGGCCTGCACTTCTTCTTCCCATATACCAACCGTACGCAGCGGCAATGGGTAATAAAAGAAAAAGTAGCTCCATAATAACTATCTAAGCGTTTTCGTTAACGGCGATGGCGTTACTTGTTGACTGAACTTCAGACGATTGTGCCTTATGCAACTTTTTATTGGTCATCGCTAACTTGAGCTTGAGTTGTAAATACATCGAATAGAAAATAATCCAACAAATCACGAATCCACTAACAAAGGCTAATCCCAACAAAGTGCTTACATTGAAATTCCCCTGTCCCACCAGATAATTCAAATCGACAGTTGCTGTATTTACAGCACTAAACAATGCAGCAATTGCAAAGAAAACAATCACGAACATTGTTGTCAGAATAACTTTCATTATCGCTCCTTACAAAAAACGCTATAAAATGATGAAACTTCCGAGCTTACAACACGTAAGACGTCGTTTATTATCCAAGAAAATCAAGCGCCTTACTAGCGATTATTTGATGAAATAGTTGTTGAAATACTCACTTGCATCAATAAACGACACTAAATTATTTAGCGCCCTATTAACGCAGGCATAAAAAAAGCGACCACAATGGCCGCTTTTTACAAACAGTTACTAATGGTAACTACGCATTAAGACTGGCGTTGACTCGCTCGCGAAGCTCTTTACCTGGTTTGAAATGAGGTACGTACTTCGACCCTAATTCAACCGTTTCACCAGACTTAGGATTACGTCCAGTGCGTGGTGCGCGGTAATGCAACGAGAAACTACCAAAACCTCGAATTTCGATTCGGTCACCTGATGCCAAAGTGTTTGCCATCATATCAAGCATGTCTTTTACAGCACTCTCGATATCTTTTGCTGACAAATGTAATTGTTTCAGGGCTAATCTTTCGATTAATTCTGACTTAGTCATAAACCTTCCTCTTAGCAGTATGATTATTAATAGAATGAGGCGTTTACACGCCCCAGTCAACTAATAATTAGTCACGGTTTGCGTTTTTGAACGCTTCAGCCATTGCATTTGAAGAGAAGCTCTCTTCTGCATTGTTTACGCTTTCAACTGCTGATTTTTCTTCAGCTTCGTCTTTAGCGCGGATAGATAGGCTGATTACGCGGTTCTTACGGTCAACACCAACGAACTTCGCTTCAACTTCTTGCTCTACAGATAGTTCAGTAGATGCATCTTCGATGCGGTCACGTGAAATGTCTGCAACGCGGATGTAACCTTCAACGCTATCAGCTAGTTCAACAGTTGCGCCTTTTGCGTCAACAGCTGTAACTTTACCTTTAACGATAGCACCTTTTTTGTTATCTGCTAGGTAGTTGTTGAATGGATCTTCTTCAGATTGCTTGATACCAAGAGAGATACGCTCACGCTCTGCATCAACTGCAAGAACAACAGCTTCAATCTCGTCACCTTTAGAGAAATCACGTACAGCTTCTTCACCAGCAACATTCCAAGAAATGTCAGATAGGTGAACAAGACCGTCGATACCACCGTCAAGACCGATGAATACACCGAAGTCAGTGATAGATTTGATCTTACCAGAAACGCGATCGCCTTTAGCGAACTTAGAAG
>JBMYWG010000052.1:0-22071 GCA_049607155.1 Psychrobium sp. | reverse complement strand
CGTCTTCACTGATAACCTCAACAGGGATCGTGACGTTCACGCCATCAGTCTGCTCCGCTGGTAGTGATTCAATGGTGTGCTCAACGTCAACAACTTCGCCATTTGGCTTGGTGATTGATAGCGTGATGGTATCACCTTCCTCAGTACCTGCAGGCAGTTTCACATTCACAACCACACCATCGCTAGCTTCCTCTAGCGTGACTTCATCATCATTCTCTTGCTCAGGGATAGCAATGGTTGGGCCCACGTCTTCACCGTCTGGACCTGCACCCGCACCCGGTGCGGTGGTATCAAGGTCAAAGGTTACCGCAGGGTTGGTTGCTGGGCTGATGTCGGTGCCGCGCGTGACTGTGGCGCTTGCAGCGTAGATATCATCAGCAATTGGTTTGTCATCAAATTCACTCACAACAACGTTGACCGATTTAGCATCAACATCGGCTTGCGTGACGGTGTGCTCGTAAGTGTCAGCGACTGCTGGGTCACTGTCATTGGTCAGTGTCAGGGTGATGACATCACCCACTTGTGCATCGGCTGGTAGGCCAACCTCGACACTCACACCGCTTGCTGCGGTAAATTCTTGTGCGTTAATTTCACCATCATCGGTTGCATCAACCACCGCAACGGTTGGGGCTGTGATAGGCGTTGGTTCAATACCTGGCTCTTTGGTATTGAGCTCGAAGTCAATAATCTTACTAGATTCAGACTCATTCCCTGCCTTATCAATAACTGTCGCACTGATTTTATAGTTACCATCCCCTGGTAGCACAGTAGCTGGTAATGTAAAAGGTATTGTGTCTGGTTCTTGCCATTCTTCCGGAATTACGTATTCAATAGATACCGGTGTACCATCTTCTTTTACGACAGTTAATACTACCTTATCACCGGGTTGGCTACCTTCAGGAGGGGTTACTCGAACGTCTATGCCATCTTCTGCTTCATCTTTATTGATTACGCCATCGGTGTTTTCTGGTAATTTTACAAGAGGCCCAAAACCTTCGCCTGGGGCTTTGGTATCTACGGTGACAACTGTGACCTCGCTGACTTTGCTTTGGTTACCATGTTGGTCATATACAGATGAGCTAATATCATATTCACCATCGACAGGGAAACGCCCCTTGTCAACAAGCACACTAATTTCATTACCCGGAATCCAATTCGCTGGAATCTCAAAATCATACAGGTTATCGTCATTTGAACCCGATTTTTGAATGTTAATAACGATTGTGTCACCAGGGTTTGAACCCTTTGGAACTGTAACGAAAACTTCAACACCATCAGAGAGTTCTTCTGCATTAATACCATCCTGAGCTTCAGGGATTCTGTTGAAGGTATTTGGCTGATCTGTATTTTCACCCGGTGCGACAGTGTCAATACTTAGCTGAACATTTTCCGAACCTTCACTTAAATTACCAGCAGGATCTTTAACATGGACAATTACATTGTACTCTCCATCGTTCGGTACAAGCGACTCTTCTATTGTAATTAATGTTGGGCGAATTAAGTCACCAGAGTCATTGAAGTGAGAAGAGTTGACTGCTATTTCCAGTGTCTCTACACTGTTATCTGCTCTAGAGGTGATAGTATAAATAATTGTGTCACCAATTTTTGTGCCACCAGGAAGAGATAGTTCGGTCTGAATACCGTCTGCAATCTCTTCTTTATTAATTCCACTTTTTGCTTCTTCAATTACCAACTGTGGAGCTGAGAACTCTTCCCCATCGCCTGGTGCCGTTGCATCTACTTCAAAGTCTACCGAGGTAGTCGGTAGACTTGGGTTTCCAGCTAGATCAATAACAACTGCATCTATTGAGAACTCGCCATCTGGGCGTAGCGCATTTGCGCTAACAAAGATCTCAACCGCATTACCTAACTCCCAATCGTTCGGAATGATAGATTCGAAAGTTCCTGCGAGATTTCCACCTTTATCATAAAGTCGAACTTCGACGGTATCACCTATTAGGCTACCTTCTGGAGGCGTGACCAACACTTGCAGGCCACCACTAATGTCGTTTTTGTTAACAAATGGGCCATCAATGTCAGGTATATTTATTCCTGGTCTAGGGTCTGAAGTTCCTTCACCTGGAGCAACAGTATCGATATTAATAGTTTCCTTTTCGCTAGGTTGCCCAATGAAGGATTGACCAGGTCTGCGTACTACGGCCTGAATGTCATGATCTCCATCAGGAGGGCGCTTATCGGCGGGGAAAGTTACGTCAATTAAAGATGTTCCATCCCAGTTGTTTGGAATGGTAAAGGTTTCACTTAACTCCTGCCCACTCTCTAAAGAGGTAATGGTAATAGTTATTTCATCGCCACCCTGAGTGCCAGTTGGAGTGTTAACTTTAATTTGAATACCATCGCTAATTTCGGCAGCGTTGATGCTATTTAGCGCTTCTTCAATAAAGATAGTCGGTGAAGTACTTTCTGTATCAATTTCGATAGTTACAGGTGTACTTGGCTCGCTGGAATTACCTACGTTGTCCGTAACAACTGCGCTGATATTATGTTGACCGCTTTTAGGCATTTCGTCAGGACTGATAGAGACTTTTATTTTATCTGTGCCGTTCCAAGTATCCTCAATAGTATGGTTTACGACAATTGGCTCTCCGCCATCATTAGACTCTACTGTTAGCGTAATAGTATCCCCAGGAATAGTTCCTGAAGGGGCTTTGACTAATACTTGAATACCGTCTTTTGCTTCCTCGGCATTGATACCTTCTGAAGCTTCAGGGATTTCGATTAGTGGTTGCGTGATTGGGCCTTCCTCACCTGGTGCAACTGTATCAATCTCAATTGTTTGAGGAGTACTGCTATCGCCAACCTTCTGCCCTTCTGGGTTAGTAACAGTAGTGATAACAGTGTAGTAACCATCGGAGGGGATATCGTTAGGTTCTATGTTATGTGAGATAGGCGAGAGCCCATTCCAGTCATTTGGCACTGTAAACGTAATTGGTACTGCGGTGTCTTCGCCATCTTTGGTAAATGATAGTGTAATTGTGTCACCAGGAGAAGTTCCCGTAGGTGCAATTACGACAACTTCAATGCCATCCAACGCTTCAGCTTTATTGATACCGTTTTCTGCTTCAGCAATTGAAACAACAGGCTGTGATGAAGATAGGTTTAATATGACTGTTTCTGGCGTGCTTTCCTGCCCTTTATTACCAACGATATCCTCGACTAGTGCTGTAATGTTATGATTGCCGCTAGAGCTAAAACTAGTCGGTGGAATATCAATTGATAACTCCTTTCCTGGAGTCCATGAATTCGGGATTACAGATTCAAACGTGAGTTCTTGGCCATTTTCTTCGGATTTTATTGTGAAAATTACTTTATCGCCTGGCTTTGAGTCAGACGGTATAGTTAAAGTAACTTGAACACCGTCTAACAATTCATTTGCATCTATTCCATTTGTTGCTTCAGGTATTTCTAGTGTTGGAGCAATAGGTGTGCCATTCGTGCCTGGTGCAGTTGTGTCAATGACAATGCCGTCTTCTTTAGCTAAACCACCTGCGGGGCCAAAAAACGGGTGTTTGACAATTGCTGTCACTGTGTAAGAGCCGTCTTCTGGCACGTCTGCTTTGGGGACGGTTATAAGAATCGGTGTTACCCCATCCCAATCACTTGGTATTACTTCGGAAAGTTCGATTATCTGATTGCCATCTTGAAGCAACTCGACGATAACGTTATAACCGACTCCAGCGCCATTAGGCGGGTTTATAAAAATAGAAATTCCATCGGCAGCTTCTTCGGCATTAATTCCATTTTCGGCTTCTGGAATAAAAATTGTCGGCACGTCACTATCAGTATCTACAGTGATGGATTGTTTGGTTTCCTGTCCTTTATTACCAGCTGTATCTGTAACATACGTTGTAACCTCTTGCTCGCCGTCTGTCATAGGAGGTAGTGCTGGTACTAAAACAGAGATAGGGGTTATACCATTCCAGTCTGATGGAACTTCTTGGGTAATTAATATTTCGCCATTTTCGCCGCCAGGAGAGATACTTACAGTTATTGTGTCCCCTGGTGCGGTGTCTGCGGGTGGTGTAACTAACACGTCAATGCCGTTTTTAAGCTCTTCGGCAGTGATGGAATCAGTTGATTCTGGTATTTCTACAATTGGGCTGCTAGGAGTTACCGTAGCTCCTGGTGCCAATGTGTCAATAGTTACTGGTGCGACGGCTGTCGTTGTAGATGATGTGACGCTTACTTCAATATTATTTACGCCTTGGTTGATGATTTTATCAGCTGGAATCTGGGATGAAATCGGAGATATTCCGTCCCAGTTCGGTGGAATAATCACTACTTCATCTGTCGGGGTTTCGGCGCCCGGTGTAGTGGACTTGAAGGCTATGGTGATAATATCACCAGGCTGAGCAGATGCTGGAGCAGTGATGGTTAATTGAATACCGTCTTGCGCTTCTTGAGCATTGATACCATCTTCCGATTCAGGAACGACGACGATTGGAGTCTGAGCATCGAAGGTAACAGGGGTTGGAGTGCTTGCATCACTTTGGTTACCGAATGGGTCAGAAACTATCGCTGTAATTTCGTAGTCCCCATTGGATGGTATATTTTCTTTATTGACGATCACAGGAATCGGCGTGCCTTCAGTCCAGTCAGCTGGGATTTGTTGAATAACTTCAACTGGTGCTGCTCCTGGTTCTGTTGGCGCTATAGTGAGTTTAATTGTATCGCCTGGAGCACTGCCATTAGGTGGTGTAACGTTGACGAGCAACCCTTGAGTAACTTCATCAGCAGTAATACCACCTTCAGTACCCGTAATAGTGACTAAAGGGGCGCTAACAGTTTCGCCATCACCTGGCGCAATGGTGTCTACAGAGTGTGAGAAAGTAGAAGGGGCTGAAGTGTTATTAGATGAATCTGTAATAGTAATTGAACCTTCCAATGATTCATTATTGATAATTACTTCACTAGGTACGGTGAAAACGACCTGTGGAGGTACGTTGTCAAGCATCTCTTGAGTCACTGTAATGCTTTGTGGTGAGTCTGGCGAAGCCGCATATGTGATGGTGACAACATCACCAACAGCTACGTCATCTGTATTTAGTGCAACGGTTATGGTGACACCGTCTTCTTTTTCTTGGGCATTAATTACCCCGTCTTCACCTGCGCTAATAGAAAACAGTGGTGAGTTTGGTGCGCTAACATCGTAAGTAAAGTTTGTTTCAGCCTCACTAGTTTGAGCGTTATCGTCTGTTACTGAAACGTTTACAGTCAGCTGACCCTCTGCAAGAGCGCTGATATTTACACTATCGATAGAATACGAGCCGTCAGGGGCAACCGGTACATCGCTGACAACAATTGGGGCGTTAGTGCCTGAGGCATCTGTAATCGTTAGTGTTACTACTGGGTTAGGGCCAGCATTAGTCACTATACCTGAAACGAAAACTAGACCTGTACTCGGGTTAATCGAAGTAGATAGTGAAATTTCGGAATCTGGAATAAAATCCGCACTGTTTGATTCAATCTCAGGAGTATCAACACTATCGGCAGTAGATGTATCTAAACCTTCGGAAGAGAAATCAGTGCCTATAATAGATGTGTTGTCATCACGCTCAACAGATACGAAAGAAATACCGCCTTGGCTTTCATTACCGCCAGAAGCGGTCGCTGGTGTTTCAATATCGCCACCGCCAGAGGCAATTGCATCTTGAATTGCTTGAATTTCATCTTGAATTGACGTTTCTTCAGCGGCTTCTTCTTCGTTGAATTCGTCTGGGAGCTCATCTTGTACTGATGGTGCTTCCTGATCGTAGGTAACAATCGAACCGTCGGTATATTGAATGGTAACAGACGCGTTTTCTTCCATGATTAACGTGTCGCTTTTGAGTAATTTAGTACCGATTTCTACATGGTGAAGTTGGTTGTCTGCAGAAATATTAACAACACCAGATAATCCGACGACTTCAGCGTTGTTCTCTAAGTTCAATGAGTACATATTCAAATCCTTTGTATTGGTTGGCTCAAACAAGCGAGTGTTGAGCCATTAAAATGGGCGCAGAGAGCTTGCCTAACATAAATATAATTACTAGCCAGTATAGGACGGATATTTGTACTGTGACAAGAAGTCAAAGGAGGGTAAATTATTGAAAACCAATACTTTAGTATGGTATTAAGCTTGGTGAAATTTCTTGATGTTTTACAAAGCCTTTGTATAGTGCCGTTAGCGCTATTTTTAATCAATTTGGCGGACTTTTAAAAAAATACACAAATCGGTCTAAGCTACTGTTGGTACTCAATTCTTGATTGATGTAGTACGTCGATTCATTTTCCAAAATACCGAAAAAAAAACCACCCCGAAAAGGATGGTTTTATGTTTTTGTATGGTTGTTTTGTATTATTTTACTCCTTTACCATCTTTATCAAGCTGAGTAACTTTACCTAAACCAAGTGCTTTTAATCGCGGTAATTGCGTCTTGGCATCACCTACCACCAAGTAGATCATCTTATCGCTGTCCATGTATTTGCTCATGGTGTCTTTTGCCTGAGTTAACGTCATAGTTGCCAGTGCCTGTTGCTGTATCGCAACATAGTCTTTTGGTAAATCATAGGTGTTGATGTTTTGCAGAACACCCATCAAGCTACTTGGCGTTTCAAAAGCTCGTGCATCTTGTTTTGTAAGGATAGATTTAGCGCTGTCGAGTGCTGCTTGATCGAAATTCTTTTCGTAGTTTTCGAAAATTTCTCTAAAGGTTTCTAATGACTCTAAAGTTACGTTTGAACGTACGCTCGATTGAGCGGTAAAGGCGCCGCCTTCGTTACTTCGACTAAAGCCAGAGTAAGCACCGTAGGTATAGCCCTTTTGGAGGCGCAAAATTTGGAAAAGTTGGCCCGAGAAGCTACCGCCAAGGTTGTGATTAACGGCGACCGCAGGGTAATAGTCTGCAGAATTAGCGATCATTGCTCGACTGCCGATGCGAATAAACGATTGCTTTGCATTAGGAACATCTACAAAATAAATTTGCGCTTTATCTCGTGGTTCAGGCTGTTCAACTTGCGGCATCATGACGTGTCCAGGTTTTAGGGACGCAATTTGACCTAAGCTTGCTGTAACTGAGTTTGGAGTCACGTTTCCTGCAACTTGAACACTGCTCATGTTAGCTTTGATATTAGCGTAATAAAACGCTTTAACGTCGCTTAGGGTTAACTTTTCTACTTCAGCGGCGGTCCCAGCAACTGGAGTGCCAAGGTTGCTATTTGGATAGAGTAGATTGCTATAAACATTTGCTGCAATGGCATTTGGGTTACCTTCTGCTTGCTTAATACCCACTAACGTTTCTTGCTTAACACGTTGCCATTGACTCTCATCCCAACGTGGTTCTAGGAGGATTTCCTGTGCCAATTTCATGACCGCTTGGTAATGTTTGCTTAGCGTACTACCGCTTAATGTAATGTATTCATCGCTTGCGGTAATACGGATTTCCGCGCCTAGTTCACCCAGCGCATCTTCGAGTTGTTGCGGTGTTTTATTGGCTGTACCTTCCATTAGCATATCAGTCAATAGGTTTGCTGTACCGTGTTTACCAGCTAAATCTAGTTGATGGCCGCCCATGATCCGAATGGAAAATGAAACCACAGGCAGTTCGTTGTGCTCAATACCTGATACCTTTACGCCATTTGATAATGTCTCGCCCCAGACTTGTGGCAATTCAACAACTGGTGTCGGGCCAAACTGAGGTTCGATTGAGCGATCAAAGTTTGATGCCACTTGAGGAACAGGCGGTAATTGATCGATCTGCGCGGCATTTGCCATGGTTTGTTCTGCACCTTGCACAATCTTCTCTTCTACAACATTCGCTTTTTGGGCACCTGTTAGCGCGAGCTTTGTTTTCCCTTTAGGGACAAAGCTTGTGGCGATGTAGTGTTTGCCTTCAACGTATTGTTTAAACACTCGCATTACATCGGCTTTGGTAACGTTTTGGTAATTTTCGATTTCTTTACTAATGAGTGTCGGGTCTCCATAGAACTCATTGTAGCTAGCTAGAGCCGAAGCCTTTGAGAATACGCTGTTAATACTTTGGTAAAACTCGTTTTCTTTACCCGTAAGAATACGGGAAATTTGTTTATCTGAGGCGCCGTCTTTTGCAAACTTGGTAAGTGCTTTATCAAGGCTCGCTTTGACTTCGTCGAGTTGTTTTCCATCAAAGGCGCGTACTACAAATTTAAAAGTACCAGCTAGTTCGCCGTGATTTACATAGGCTGATGCACGCGGTGCGACTTTATCTTCTTCGACCAATGTTTGATAAAGTACCGAATCTTTACCGTCGCTAAGAATTTGCGCTAGCATCTCTAGGGCATATTTATCTTTGTTATTTTGATCAACAGTCGGCAGGGTGATTGCCAATTGCGGAACCTTAGCAAAGTTATCTTCGTGATAAAGGGACTTACTTTGGGATAACGTCACTGGCATCGGTGGTAGCGGTGTTACATTGCCGCGCGCTTTAAACTCGCCGAAGTATTTTTCAATCCATGCTTTAGCTTGCTTTTTATCAAAATCACCAGCGAGAACCAAGGTGGCGTTGTTTGGACCATACCATTTGTCGTAGAACTCGCGCACATCGCCGAGAGTAGCGTTTTGCAGATCTTCTAAACTGCCAATTACTGACCAGCTATATGGATGACCTTTAGGGTAAAGTGCCGATAATGTTACGCTACTTTCGTGACCATAAGGGCGGTTATCGACACTCTGACGTTTCTCGTTTTTCACTACCTGTTTTTCGTTTTCAAGGCCAGCTTGAGTCACTGTGTTGATGAAGTAGCCCATGCGATCAGATTCCATCCACAGTACTTTTTCTAGGCCGTCATTAGGGACGATTTCGTAGTAGATGGTGCCGTCGGTCCAAGTACCGCCGTTAAGGCTGCCCCCCATAGCGCCGATGTTCTTAATGAATTTTCCCGCGCCAACATTTTCTGAGTCTTGGAATAGCATGTGCTCAAAGAAATGAGCAAAACCAGTGCGGCCAACTTTCTCGCGGTTTGAACCTACGTGATATTGAATGGCGACGGCGACAACCGGGTCTGATTTATCTTGATGAAGCACCACTTCAAGGCCGTTATCTAAAACAAACTTGTCGATATCTAGTTGAACAGTATTTGTTGCTTTTATTGATTGAGGTGTGGAGCTATTAGGTGTCGTGTTATTGAGGTTACAGCCCGTTATAGCGAGCGCTAATGCACTTAAGGCAAAGACTTTTTTATAGTTTTTCATGGTATTCCCTTTTGGTTATTGCAAAACACTCTAAAGGGGTAAGTGGGGAATAACAAGTGGCGAAAGCTCTAAATGTGTAACAAAGTAAAAAGGCTCTTTAAGGTCAATTAAGGGCATAAAAAAAACCTGTTATCTTGCGATAACAGGCTTTTGGATTAGTTAGCAATAAAGATTAAGCTTTTGCTGCTGCTAATGCCGCATTTAATGTCGCACTTGGACGCATAATGACTTTGACTTTTTCTGAATCTGGGTGGTAGTAACCACATGGTTCAGTTGCATTGCCTTGTACTGCACTCAATTCACTCAAAATTGCTTCTTCTTGTGCATTTAATGTTTTAGAAAGCTCTGTAAACTTCGCTGCTAGTGCACTATCTTCAGTTTGCGTAGCAAGAATTTCAGCCCAGTACTTAGCTAGGAAGAAGTGGCTGCCACGGTTGTCTAGCTCACCAGTACGACGCTTAGGAGACTTGTCGTTTTGCAATAACTGAGTCGTTGCATCGTCTAATGTTTTAGATAGGATAGCCGCTTGAGCATTGTCTTGCTTGATGCCCATATCTTCTAGTGATACGGCCATGGCCATGAACTCACCTAGAGAATCCCAACGTAAGTGGTTTTCTTCAGTCACTTGTTGTACGTGACGAGGTGCAGAGCCGCCAGCGCCAGTTTCGTACATGCCACCGCCTTTAAGCATAGGTACGATAGAAAGCATTTTCGCTGATGTGCCTAGCTCCATGATTGGGAATAAATCAGTTAGGTAGTCACGTAGTACGTTACCAGTCACTGAAATAGTGTCTAGGCCGCGCCATTGACGTTCCATTGAGAAACGGATTGCTTGGTTGTAGTCCATTTTGTGCACTTCAACACCGTCTAAATCGTGCTCTTGTAGGTATTTGTCTACTTTAGCCATGATTTGCATGTCGTGAGCACGCTCTGGATCTAACCAGAATACTGCTGGTGTGTTTGTTTGACGTGCGCGGTTAACACCTAGTTTAACCCAGTCACGGATCGGCTCGTCTTTAGTTTGACAAGCGCGCCAGATGTCGCCTTGCTCAACGTTGTGCTGCATTAATACAGTGCCGTCTTGAGCAACAACACGCATTACGCCATCGGCTTCGATTTCGTAAGTCTTGTCGTGTGAACCGTACTCTTCAGCTTTCTTCGCCATTAGACCAACGTTAGGTACAGTACCCATAGTGGTTGGATCGAAGGTGCCGTTGGTCTTACAGAAGTTGATCATCTCTTGGTAGATGCGCGCGTAAGTCGACTCAGGCATTACTGCTTTAGTATCTTTCGGGTTGCCGTCTGGGCCCCACATTTGACCAGCGTTACGGATCATTGCTGGCATAGAAGCATCAACGATTACGTCACTTGGTACGTGTAGGTTTGAGATACCTTTTACTGAATCAACCATCGCGATTTCTGGACGCGCTGTGTAACAGGCTTGAATATCACGTTCGATTTGTTCGCGCTGTGTACGTGGCAATTCTTGGATTTTGTCATAGATGTCAGCTAAACCGTTATTCGGGTTAACACCTAGTTTTTCGAATGTTTCGCTGTGTTTTTCGAAGGCGTCTTTGTAGAATACAGATACCGCGTGACCGAATACGATTGGATGAGATACCTTCATCATGGTCGCTTTAACGTGTAGTGACCACATTACGCCTGAATCGCGAGAGTCTTGTAGTGATTCTTCGAAGAACGCGCGTAGTGCTTTGCTGCTCATGAACATGCTGTCGATGATTTCACCAGCTTCTAAAGCTACTTCTTTCTTCAGTGATACTTCGCCGTTTGGCGCTACGTATTCGATGCGAACTGTTTGTGCGCTGTCTACTGTTGTAGATTGCTCTGATGAGAAGAAGTCACCGCCGCGCATGTAATCTGCGTGAGATTGTGATGATTTTTTCCATTCGCCCATCGAGTGTGGGAATTTCTTAACGTATGCTTTAACAGCAGGTGGAGCACGACGGTCAGAGTTACCTTCACGTAATACAGGATTTACCGCACTACCTAGTACTTTTGCGTAAGTTGCTTTTACTGCTTCTTCTTCAGCATTTTCTGGTACTTCTGGGAAATCTGGTAAGTCGTAACCTTGAGATTGTAATTCGGCGATACAGGCTTTTAGCTGTGGGATAGATGCTGAAATGTTTGGTAACTTGATGATGTTAGCATCAGGATCTTGAGTCAGTTGACCAAGGAAAGCTAGTCCGTCTTCAACGCGTTGCTCTGGCTTAAGGCGGTCGTTAAAACCTGCAAAAACACGAGCGCTTAGTGAGATATCACTAAGTTTCATGTCGATGCCAGCGGCAGAGGTAAAGGTTCTAAAGATTGGAAGTAGTGAACATGTTGCGAGCGCTGGGGCTTCGTCTGTCATTGTGTAATAAATGGTGTTCTTATTGGACATTTTTTTTCCCTAGTGTTGGTACTAAAGGTCATAAAGGGTTGTCGTGACTCTACGCTGGATGGTTGAGTCCCTTATGAGTTAAATCTGTAATCTGTATGAGGCGTAATAAAATAACACAAATACAAAATAATGCGGTGAAATTATCGGCTACTTCGACTAAAGGAGAGTAATGTTGTAATTAACTTTACAAAATCGCCGTAAAAGTAATAACTATGCATTATGTGGGGCATCATACTAGCTTATATTAGCAGCTATTTGAAGTATGAAATATGACTGATTTGTTAAAAGTTTATTCACATAAAATGAATAAAACATCTAAACACTTGTTTGAAAAAAAGGGGAGGGACAGGCGGTGAAAAACACCGCCGTCGTAGCAAGATTTAGAAGTGCCACTTGACCATAATGTTTGGATTTTTCTCGGTTACACCATCGATACCGAATTTGTTTTTCCAATAAACGTATTCAACACCTGCATAGAGTTTCTTTTTCTCAATACCCATGTGCTGACCAACGTCGTACTTTAGTTGTGAAGTGAAATTGAATCCTGATGACACAGTATCCGTGCTATCAACAGCGTCGATAAAACCGTCGTAAACCACTGAATCACCAAATGGAACTGACCAAACAAAAGTTAGTTGGTTGTTGTTATCGCCTAGTTCGTTATTACGACGGTAATAAGTGATATTGGCGAAGTTAAAGCCTGGTAGGTTCAGATTGCTACCTACACCCACTAAGTAGTTATCAAATTGAACAAACTTGTCTGAGTTAAACTCCCATTGAGTTGCCAAGTAAACATCTTTAAATACCTTGTTATCAAAGGCTTTAAGTGTGATGTTCGCGCCAAATTCACCGTAAATTTCGTGATTGTTGTCATTGTGATGAGATAGGCGATCGACAAATGTAAATATGCTGCCCCAGCTGTGACCGCTTGCGTGTTCAAATGTAAATACTGTTTTATCAGTATCGCCTACTTCATATTTAGTGCCTTTCATGACAGTTGCACTGTTGTCAGACCAAATTTGTTTGGCTTGAGCTGAAAGTGATAAGCAGCAAAGAAGAGCGATTGATGTTGGCTTTAGAATCTTCATTGAGTTCCCTGAATGTAGTTAGTCCAAATAATAAAAGTGTGGTCGTATCGATTGTTCACCATTCACTTTAGTCGAATTTGAAAATATGGTGACGGCTGTCACATTTTAGTTGCCATGCTAAGGTAGTGCAATGTAAAAATTACTCATGTAGTATCATTAGGTGTTTACGCATATTTATTAATCAATTTTAAATGGATTTGGAGTAATTAATGTTATTGAAACATAAGCTATATGCGAGTTTGGCACTGGCCATACTAATTCCACTTGGTATCTCAACGCTTCTATTTTCTCAAAATATAAAAAATCACGCGAGTGAGAAGTTGGTTGCAACTGAGCTACCCACTATTTTAAGTGATGTGCGAAATGCTATCGAATTAGAGCTATCTGCCCCCCTCACTACGTCACGTGATTTGACTAAAAATCCATTTGTGGTTGATTGGTTTTCCAAAGGCGAGCCAAATGAACAGTTGTCGCAGTTTGGCGATTATCTTTCGGTAATTAAACAACAGAGTCAGACTCAAGCAGTGTATCTTGTATCTGGTGTCACTGATCGTTATTACAATCAAGAAGGGTTTCAGCGCGAAATTACCAAAACTGGAGACGATTGGTTTTATCACTTTGTCAATAGCAGCAAGCCTTATGAAATATCTTTGGGCTTTGACCGAGTCACTGGCAATGTTGAGGTTTATATCAACTATGTGATTGAGGTTAATGGGCAAAGAGTTGGATTGGGCGGCGTTAGCCAATCGCTTAGCACAATGACTGAGCTCATTAAAAGTTACAAAATTGGTTCATCGGGCATTGTTTATTTAGTGGACCCAAGCGGGGAAATTAAGCTACATCCTGACGTTGAAAAGATTGGAGAGAAAATCGATTTAGCGGGCTTAAAGGCCGGTGAATTAGAGGAGTTTGAGCGAGATGGCAACATTTTCGGCAGAGCGGAAGTTCCTCTTCGTTCGGTTGACTGGCGTTTAGTGGCAGAAGTATCACAAGATGAACTATATGGCCCAATTAATAATGCAATCGCTCAAAACTTGCTGTTTGGTGTGGTGATTGCTGTTATTGGTCTGATATTAATTCGGTTTGTTGTTAACCAAATTTTCCAACCTGTTGAAACAATTACGCAAGCCGTTTCTGAGTTATCAAAAAATGGTGGCGATCTTACATCGCGACTGTCTGTTAATGACAATAATGAAATAAGCTGGTTAGCGCGTGAGTTCAATCAGTTTATAGAGCAGTTGCACGCAATGTTTAAGCAGGTTTCGGCATCGGCGATTCAGGTGCAAGAATTGTCCGATGGTGTCCAAACAAAGGTTTCTAATGCGGCGCAACTTGCTGAAAATCAGTCTCAAAGCACGCAAACAGTGGTTAGTGCCGTTAATCAAATGGAATTCACTGTCAAAGATATTTCTAATAGCGCAGCGTCAGGCTCTGACATCGCGTCAATGTCGCGGAAAACGTCGGATAAGGGTAATGAATACGTCAGTCAGACGAAAAGCCAGATGGAAAATTTGCAAAACTCAATGTCTTCGACAGTGGTTTCTGTCGGTGAACTGTCATCGGAAATTCAATCGATTACCAATTTACTTGATGTTATTAATGGCATTTCGGAGCAAACAAACTTACTTGCACTGAATGCTGCAATAGAAGCTGCACGTGCCGGAGAGCAAGGGCGAGGCTTTGCGGTTGTGGCGGATGAAGTGAGAGTGCTAGCAAGGCGCACATCAGAGTCGACTGAGCAAATAAATGATACGATAATCGCGTTAAATCAAAAAGCGGAGTCGGCGGTTAAGTCGATTGAATCGGGCAATGAAAGTACGTTAAACACTTCTCAACGTCTTGATAAAACTGAGGCGACTTTGACTGATATATCGAGAGAGATCATGAGTATTTCGCAAATTAATGAATCAGTTGCAACTGCCACAAAAGAGCAAATGCAATCAGCCAGTCATATTAGTCAAAATATTGCTGATATTTCACAGTCCGCTGAGCAAACAAAACTCAATATGACTGATTCATCGGTATTGTGTACAGAGTTGTCTCAGGAGTCTAAAGTACTGAAAAAGCTAATTAACCAGTTTACACTCTAAACTAATTCAACTAAACGTAGCTGGTTATAAACCAGCTGCGTCAAATGCCGTTGACACTATATTCTGTGCTTCGCTAATAATACGCTGTAGATGTGTTTCGTCGATAAAGCTTTCAGCGTAAATCTTGTAGATGTCTTCGGTGCCCGATGGCCGAGCCGCAAACCAACCATTTTCTGTCACTACCTTTAAGCCACCGATTGCGGCGTTATTGCCTGAGGCGTGCGTTAAGATGTCGGTAATGGCTTCTCCTGCAAGCTCGGTCGCTGTAATGGCGTCCGTCGTTAGTGAGCTAAGCACCTTCTTTTGTGCGAGGTTAGCGACTGCTTCAACGCGGCCATAATGAGCTTCGCCGAGCTGCTCTACTAGCCATAGATAATATTGATAAGGATCTTTACCCGTTACGGCAATGATTTCAGCAGCCAGCAAATTCATGATAAAGCCGTCTTTATCTGTGGTCCAAGTACTACCATCGCGAGATAGAAAGGCGGCACCGGCACTTTCTTCACCGCCAAAGCCATAGCTAGTATCGCTCAGGCCATCGACGAACCATTTAAAGCCAACAGGGACTTCTGATAATGGACGTTCAATGAGTTTAGCAACGCGGTCAATCAGTGAACTAGATACTAGGGTCTTACCAATTTTAGTATCATTGCTCCAGTTACGGTGTGTCATTAGGTAGTGAATGGCAACGGCAAGGTAGTGATTTGGATTCATCAAGCCACCTGTTGGCGTCACTATGCCGTGGCGATCAAAATCGGGATCATTACCCACTGCGACATCAAATTTGTCTTTCATGGCGATGAGGCCACTCATGGCGTATGGCGATGAACAATCCATGCGGATTTTTCCGTCTTTATCTAGCGGCATAAAGGCAAAACTACCATCGACAACGTCGTTCACAACCGTAATGTCTAAGCCATAGTGCTTGGCAATCACCGGCCAGTAATCAAGCCCTGAGCCACCTAGTGGATCGACGCCGATGCGAATATTCGCGCTTTTGATGGCATCGATATCAATCACTTTCTCTAAGTCACTGACATAGTGTTGGATGAAATCTTGTTTAGTCAATAATGGCGAATGCATAGCTGTTTCTAGCGCAATTTGTTTAACATCGGCCATGTTTGCCGCGATCAGCTCATTAGCGCGAGTTTCAATGAACTTGGTGATTTCGCCTTCAGCTGGGCCGCCGTGAGGAGGGTTGTATTTAATGCCGCCATCTTTTGGTGGGTTGTGAGATGGCGTAATAATCAAACCGTCGGCAATGCTGTCATTGTGCTTGTTGTGATTAATGATAAGACGCGAGATAACAGGGGTCGGTGTAAATCCTTCATCAGTTTGAATGATTACAGGAATATCATTGGCGATTAATACGCTAATTGCGGTAGTAAATGCAGGCTCTGATAGGGCATGCGTATCTTTACCAATAAAAAGCGGGCCTGTGAAATTTTGTGCTTTACGATATTCACTTATTGCTTGGCAAATTGCGGCGATGTGCTGCTCGTTAAAACTCTTGGCAAATGCGCTGCCGCGATGGCCTGATGTACCAAAGCTAACTTGTTGTTCAACGATATCTAGATTTGGTGTCTTAGTGTAATAGTCACTGACCAGTCGACCGATATTAATGCGATCTTGCGCGCGAGCTGGCTTACCCGCATGAGGATGAATACTCATTAGAGTCCTTGCTAATAGTTTTGCTGATTTCTTTAATTGCCGAGTATAGCGAATAAGTGGCAGTTAGTGTTATAAATTAGTTAATCAAATTAAATAATAATAAAGGGTTTATCATGCAGTTAAATGATGTGGTTATTGTGGCGGCTGCACGCAGCGCCATTGGCTCATTCGGGGGAAGTTTATCGTCGTTGTCGCCTGCTGATATTGGTACCTGTGTTGCGAAAGAAGTTATTGCGCGAAGCGGGGTTGAAGCTAGCGCAATCGACCATAGCATCTGGGGACATATAATTACAACTTCGCCACAAGATGCGTACTTAGCTCGTCACATCGCGTTGAATTGCGGAATGTCGTCCTCTTCTACCGCTTTTAATGTAAATCGGTTGTGTGGCTCAGCAATTCAATCGGTAATTAGCGCAGCTCAGCTCGTGATGCTAGGTGATAGTAATATTGTACTTGCAGGTGGTGCTGAAAGTATGAGTCAAGGGGCCTATTTGATGGCTAATGTGCGTAAAGGACTGCGTGCTGGTGATGGTAAGGTTATCGATTTAACGATGGGGATTTTAAGCGATCCTTTTGGAAGTGGCCACATGGGAATAACTGCTGAAAATATCGCAAAGCAATATGGTTATTCGCGAAGTGATTTGGATAACTTTGCCATGCTATCGCAACAAAAAGCGAGCTTGGCAATTGCCAAAGGGCGCTTTGAGAATCAAATTGTACCTATTGAGATCAAACGAGGCCGCCAAACTATCGTATTCAAAACGGATGAGCACGTGCGCAGTGATACTACTGTTGAAGGCTTATCCAATTTAAGACCAGCGTTTAAAGAAGATGGGCTAGTAACGGCAGGTAATGCTTCAGGCTTAAATGATGGTGCAGCAGCGATGCTGCTCACGAGCAAGTCAGAGGCACGCAATCGCGGTTTATCGATTAAAGCAAGTTTCAAAAGTTATGCGTTTTCAGGTGTAGAGCCAGAAGTTATGGGATTGGGACCTATCAAGGCGGTTAAATTAGCCCTACTGAAAGCTGGCTTGTCGATGGCTGACATCGACGTTGTTGAATCTAATGAGGCCTTTGCAGCACAAGCAATGGCAGTTAATGAAGCGCTAGACATTCCTGCTGACAAGGTAAATCCAAATGGTGGCGCAATTGCGATGGGCCATCCCGTAGGTGCAACAGGGAGTATTCTAATCGTTAAACTACTGGCTGAATTAGAACGTATTGAAGGACGATATGGGCTAGCAACTATGTGTATCGGCGGTGGGCAAGGGATAGCCTTAATTATTGAGCGTAACAAATAGTGGTGATTATTAGAGGGCTTTAAATAGCGTTTATTAGCTTGTTTGAACTCTTTGTACTCCATATAAAAGAGATGGGAAGTTTTACTGGTTTTCCTGTCTATTTATCAATAATTTAAGAAAAGCAAATTAACAAATTTAATCTACAAAACTTTCGTCAAAAAAATGACAGGTAGGCGAGTTCTTTAATTGTTTGATAAGTAAAGAAATAAAACACCATTTAGCACTTAAGTGCTAAATGGTGTTTTTTATTTGACCTGATTGGTCGGTTTCTATTGTTAATCAATAGCCTATACTTTACTCACTAGCTAGATAACTGAATCGTCGTCTAAATCACTCAAACTAGGTGGTGTTTCTTCCACTGAATTTGAAGAAAATAGCGGTTCGCTTTCATCTACCTTAGTAAATAGAGTATTTATGATAGTTTGATTGTCTTTGTCTGATAAATCAGTGCCTGACAAGATAATATCTTGATTACTGTTACCATCACCATTGGTGTCAATAGAAATCCTTGTGTTACCACCGTCGAAGTTAAATGATAGGTAACTTTCTAAACTTTGATCACTCTGTAAGCCAAGAAGATCAATGAGATCAATCTTGTCTTCGCCATAATTAAAGCCTTCGATAGTGTCAGTTCCAAGCTCGTTTGCTAGCCACAAGAAGGTATTGCTACCTTGACCACTTTACATCACATCATTACCTAAACCACCAATGATAATGTCGTCACCAAGACCTGCGATAATAGTGTCATTACCATCGCCGCCGATTAAGGTATCGTTGCCGTCATCGCCAACTAACCAATCATTGCCATCCTGACCAAGTAATGTGTCATTACCTAAACCACCACGTAGACCGTCATTACCAATACCACCGTCAATGTAGTCATTGCCTGTGTGACCGTAGAGTAAATCGGAGCCAGCTTGACCGTATATAATATCGTCTCCTGAGCCAGAGTTGACGATGTCTAGCTGTGGGTTGCTTACTAAATCTTGTCTTAATAACGCGGTGTTATCTTGTGCTATTGTCGACAGTTCGTCTGTAAGTAAACCATGCAAACCAGTAGCAATTTCAACTTCGATATCCAATAGTGTTGTTGAGTCACCCGCAAAAATAACATCATTACCCGCAGCAGTTTCAACGTGATCATTGCCAGCTCCGGAATCAACGGTTTGCGCTGATGTCGGAGAGTAACTTTGACCATTGTAGCTAGTGCCTGGCGCAACTGTCTCTGTCCCTAAGTATGGCGTGTATTGTCCATCAGTGCCAACATAGCTAACTGTCAATCGAGTTTGCTCAGAAGCTGCCCACTCTCCTTGATTAACCACTATTTGATCATTAAGCGATGAACCAACCGTTTGCGCTGATGAAGCGTCGGCAACGCGCATGTCTAATTTAACTGTAGCTGTATCAGAAGACTCACCATCGCTAATGGTATAGTCGAAGCTCAATTGATCGAGTTGCGCTTGAGACAATGTCAGTATTTGCTCATTAGGGCTGAATAATACCTTGTTGTCAATAATTGACAGTGTGCCAACTACTGTACCATCAACACTCACGTTATTACTCGGTAAGCTTAGGGTTACGTCTTGATCAAGCGTTTCATCATTTCGAAGTACGTCAATTAACATATCATCGGTTGCTATGCGCGTTAGACTTGCTTCGATGTTAGTAATAGTGACAGTTTCCTTATCTCGCGTACTTATTACGCTAAAGTCAATAACCGCTCGGCCAAACTCATCAAGGGTCACTTGATATTCGTGAGTGCCGTCGTCATGCTCCCAACTGTCGTCATAACTTACATTGTTCGGGTCGCTTTCATAGCTAGAGTAAGTGTGTGTTTCCTGAAGTGAGCCGTTGGCTGAAATGCTAAAACTATCGGCTGTGACATTATCAACTACGATATCATCCCAACTTCCTTTAACCAGTGCATCAAAACTCAGAGTCATAACTTTATTGGCGTTCTCTACGCCAAAGTTAAATTCACGTTGTTGTGTCGCTGGTGCAGGCGTAGTGGATTGCGTTGTACTACCCAGTTCGATAATGTCTGACCCTGTTTGCTCAAGTACTTCACTACCAATGACATTGCTACGCTGATCGTCAATCGCATTGATTGCATCAGACGTCATATTAAATGTTACTGTCGCAGTTTCATCTGAGACTTTACCGTTGGCATCAATCGCGCTGAATGTAAATGTATCCTCACTTGGAGGATGATTTACATCGATAGAACGCAATAACATGCTAGAGGTGCTAGATGTTGATGTCATAAAGAGACGTAATTCATCAAATTCTTGAGAGCTATCGATTGTAATCGTTGGTTGATTGGTCTCGCTTGCTAAATTGTGTAGGTTCTCAAATGATTGTATTTCACCAACTTGTACACCATCTTTAAATAAAACAGCTTTAACTACAGCATTTACAGCGCCTGAATTCGTTGAAAAGTGACTTCCGACACTGCTTAATCCTAGCGTAACATTTGTCACATCGGCCGCTGTGAACTTCGCTGAAATATATTCATTACTTGATGCTGAACCTTCTAACTCACCGCCATTGACACCGATAGCATTGCCATCAGTATCTCCACCTGACGTATCGTAGTTTAATGTTCCTGCTGTCAATCCGCTTGTTGGTGTAGCACCAGAGAACGTGCCACCGGTCAGTTCGATTCCAGTTGAGCTTGTAAAGCTTGAAACAGCGTTTGTTCCATGAGCTGGCTCAAAATCAGTGACTGCGTTAAAGCTTGCATCGACGATTGGCGATGTATTCTCGATATATCTTAATGCGGTTGATTCAGGTAATACTTCACCTTGAGTTACCGGAGTAGTAGTGCCATCACCATTAACCTTAACCAACGTGCCAGCGCTTGCGTCAGGTAGAGATTGAATAACAATCGACGTTATCTTACTGCTGTCTGCATCATCTTCTACATCAGTGACATAGTCGCTAAGGTTAAAGTTAATAACGCCGGTGTCACCTTGTTCGGTAAAGCTTGCTGCTTGAACGATAGGCGCGTTATTTTCGGTAATCGAAATAATGAAATTTTCAACACTCGAAGTGCCATCTTGAGCCACTGCTTTAACGGTGACTGTATGGTCACCGACATCAGCTTGATCAAAGTCTTCGTTAACAGTTATTTCACCCGTAGAGCTATCGATTGCAAAACGGCCATTCGCAGTATCGTTTAAGCTATAGGTGATGTCGCCACCGTTTGGAGACGTCGCATCGGCATGAACACCAGTACCATCACCAATCGAAGCTAACTCTGAAACAGTGTTGGTTGTTGAGTCAATATCCGTAATCGGTGAAATAGGGCCATCGTCTACCGGGGTAACGGTCAGATAAACCGTCGCTGTGTCATAGCCGCCATTACCATCAGTGACCGTATAATCGAACTGTGCTGGACCATAATAATTATCATCGGGAGTGAAGACTATTTTCCCATCAACTACAGTTACAGTGCCGTTGACAGCATGACTCACGGCTGGATGAGCAGCATCAGTTGATAGCGATAAGCTGTCATTTTCAGGGTCACTATCGTTAGCGAACAATTCTGTTGGGTCAAAGCTAATTGGCGTATCTTCAGCAGTATTGTAGCCATTAGATAAGTTGTAAGTACTAAGCTGTTGATACTCTCCACCATCTTTGCTGAGTTGTGGCTTAAAGACGTACTGTCCACTTTGATCCCAGTAAACGATTTCAATGCTGTGAAGTCCTGCTGTTCCAATCTCAAACGCTGCATGAGTTGTTTCGCGTGGCGCCTGATTAAAGTTAACGCTAGCAACAATCTCACCATCAATCTTAATGATATAACCATCATCAGACATGACTTTGAAGTTGTATGTACCAGCTTCTAATTCAATTAACCCATCCATAGATACAACCGCATCTTGTGTATCTGTTGGTGTATTAACCACTAACGAATCAGCATCTGTACCCAGGAATAGCTCAAGGTTCGTCTGGCCGTCGTTTGGATCGTTGTCGCGACCCAAATCGCCGTTCCCTGAACCATAGTAAATAGTGGTCGCATTAAATACCGCGTCAGGCTCGTTGTTTTCAGCGATAGCAACAACTTGCGCAATAGTGCTTAGGTTAGGGTTACCATTTCCTTCTTCGTAAGCAAAGTACTTGCCGTTTAGGGCATCTAACCCGGTATTTCCGTAATCATCTTGCGCGTTTGGTACATCGTTAACAGGCGTAACGTTGATGATAACTTTACCGTCGGTGGTGGCATTATCAGCTCCTGAGTTGTCATTGACGCTGTAGGTGAAGTTCCCCACGGTATCGCCGTCGTTGT
>JBMYWG010000051.1:0-22489 GCA_049607155.1 Psychrobium sp. | reverse complement strand
TGGGGGCTGACTAATGAAATGTAGTTAGTTATCTCCTTAAGTTATATTTCCTTGTGACGAGTCGTTTTGAAAAAATCGACTCGTTTTTTTTATCTTTTTTTCAAGCAATTAATCCTTCCCAAAAATTATTTATAAAATTGATGAACTTTATCAACTGGCCGCTGACTAATGAAATGTAGTTAGTTATCTCCTTAAGTTACATTTCCTTGTGTCGAGTCCATTATTAAATAATCGACTCGGTTTTTTTTGCCCCGTTTCCGCCTAATCACATCCCCTAAAAAATATTCATTAAATTGATGAACTTTATCAATTGGCCACTGACTAATGAAATGTAGTTAGTTATTTCCTTAAGTTACATTTCCTTGTACCGAGTCCATTTTAAATAATCGACTCGTTTTTTTTGTCTATTTAAAATTTACCTCGCAAATTAAATGGTGTAACTTTTTAGTCATATTCTGTGTCTATACTTAAGAAGTTATTAAGACAACTAGTAGATAGATAGTGAGGTAGTTATGCGTGATATCAACGATGACCAAACCCAAGACATTATTTATGACTCAGCATTTGAAGTAACTGAATCATCGAGAAAGCGCTCTAGTGTCGCTAAACGACGAGCTATTAGGGCCAGAATTGATGAAATAAATGAGCAGCGAGAGTTACGCCGTCTTATTGAAGAAGAGTGGGATCATTAAAAGTTCTAATTAAAAACACCAAGTGAATTCACTTGGTGTTTTAGTATTCTGAACTAGGATTACTTTCTAGCTTTGCTGCGCGAGACGCTCTGAGAATACTTGCGCAGTAAGCGGATAAGCTAAGTAATACCCTTGGCCAAACTCACAACCAATGTGCTGCAGCACTTGTAGTTGCTGTGGCAGCTCTATTCCCTCTGCCACAACCTTTGTACCCAGCTTAGTTGCCATTGCAAGAATAGCTTCACAAAGCACTTGGCCATCCTTAGTTGCTGCAACATTAGCAATAAACTGCTTATCAATTTTTAAATAATCAATACCAAGCTCTTTAATAAAGGCCAGCGAAGAATATCCTGCGCCAAAGTCATCAATAGCTAACTCAATACCACAAGCTTTTATACGTTCAATATTGGCAATAATATCCTCGGTTGGGTTCACCAAGAGCTGTTCGCTAACCTCAAAGATAATATTGTTTGCTTTATCTTTATGCGCTTCTAATTCCGTTAGCCAATGTTCACTATGACGACTATTGTCGGTGTATTGACGCAACGATGTATTCACGCAAATTTTAAAGGTTTCCCCAGCCACCTCTCGCCAAATCATCGACTGTGAAATAGCCTTTTTAACAACCCAGTGAGTCAACGGGAATGTTTGTCCAGTTTCATCACTAAGCTCAATAAAATCATCTGGATGTAACATGCCGCGAGTGGGATGTTGCCAACGTAGTAATGCTTCAGCACCAATTATTTTTCCTGATTTAAGACCGACTACAGGCTGATAGTGCAGTACTAATTCATCTTCTTTGATGGCGCGGCGTAAATCTTCAGATAATTGACGACGCTCATTCGCTTCTTCACGCAGCTCATTGGTAAAATAACTAAAACGGTCGCGACCAGATTCTTTGGCTTGATACATTGCCTGATCGGCATTTTTCATCAGTTCATCGAGTCCTTTACCGTCATCAGGGAAGAAAGTAATGCCAATACTGGCGGAGACATGTGCGATATCTTCATTGAGCTGAAAAGGATCTGTTAACGCATGCAAAATATTGCTGGCGACTTTCTCAACCCCTTTTTCGCCTTCGACGTTATTGAGCAATACAACAAATTCATCACCGCCCAAGCGTGCTACAGAGTCACTTGCACGGACACAATTTTGAATTCTTCTAGATGCTTCAATTAATAATAAATCCCCAGCGTCATGGCCAAGTGTGTCATTAACTTCCTTAAAGCGATCTAAATCCAAAAACATCAACGCAAATTTTTGTTTGTTGCGAGTCGCATTATTGATAGCAACATTGATGTGTACTGCGCTTAATTCGCGATTAGGTAATCCAGTTAACGCATCATAATTGGCTTGTTGCCAAATGAGTTTATTGGCACGATCGCGCTCAATGGCAATAGACGCTAAATGCGCGGTCTGCTCGATAAGGCGAAATTCAATCTCTTGCGGCTCTCGAATATCTCTATGATAGATTGCAAAAGTACCTAGCACTTCACCATCACTGCTCAAAATAGGTTCAGACCAACAAGCGCCAACGCCAGCCATCTCCGCTAGTGCCAAATAATCACTCCAATATTCATGGGTAAAAATGTCGCTTACAACCACCCGTTCAGCTGTTGCAGCAGCAGTGCCGCAAGAACCAACCCCATGACCAACTTTTAAACCTATCAATGCTTTATTGTATGCATCAGGTAGTGAAGGTCCGTAACAACGAACGACGTGTTCTGAGTCATCATCGAGAATTAAAATACTACAAATCATCTCGGGAAATTCACGCTCAACGCCCGCAATTATTTCGTGAAAAGTCGATTTAAGCGGTGTCCCTTGCGCCACCAGCTCTAACGCGTGACTGCGCAATCCACTAAGTTGATCATTACCGTGCAGTTTTGTGGATAGGTCGCGCCATGCTTTTTTCTGCGCTCGCAGGCCATGAGACTCTTGCTCTAATTGAACATTTTGAAATTCACTTTCGATCACTTTTGCTAGATCGCATAACAGCTGCACTTTTTGCGCCGGAATTTTGCGGGGCTTAATGTCTAAAGTACATAATGCGCCAACAATCTCTCCCGCATAGATAAGTGGGATACCCACATAACAACGGAATTTAGGGGCGCTAACAACGTAATTTAAATGATGAACATTATCGTCAAGTAAGGTGTCTTCGATAACTGTGGGCAAAGGATTGCGAATAGCGAAATTACAAATAGATTGGTCGCGAGTACTTTCGTAGTCTTTTTGATTGAAGGTCGCCTTGGCCCAAATACGTTCTTTATCAACTAAGTTAATAAAAGAATATGGCATTTCCATCAATGCCATTGCCAAACGCACAATGCGATCAAAACGCTCTTCGGGCTGTGTATCAACAAGCGCAAGCTCAGCAACTGCGTTAGATCTTGCTGCTTCAACGATGGACGCTATGTCACTGTTACTCATTAATACGCTCTCCCAAAAAACACTGATTAGTTATTATAACTTGGAGCTGGGTGCAACATTATAACAAAAGTATCAACATTAATGTTCATTGACGATCTTGTGCTTTAGTCGCCTTGAATCTTGTCTTAACTTCATTAGTACTGCTTTATTACCCTGTTGGCAAGCATTGAGAGCGCTTACCAGCAGAGTATTTACTCTTACGCAAGTTATGAACGCGCGACATCGAAACTGATGACTTCGCGAATTTGCGTCTTGCCTAGAGCTAGCATGATCAAACGATCAATCCCCAAGGCAACGCCTGCACAATCAGGCAATCCCTGTGCCAATGCATTAATTAGGTGATGATCTATCGGCTGTGGTGCTAGACCACTTGCTACGCGTTCTGCATTATCTTGCTCGAAACGCGCCAGCTGCTCATCGGCATCTTGCAGCTCATGAAAGCCATTAGCTAACTCAATACCGCAATAGTAAAACTCAAAACGACGCGCCACGCGTTTGTCATCACAATCTAGCTGCGCCAGTGCCGCTTGTGAGGCGGGAAAGTTGTAGATGGCCATCGGTCTATCGAGACCAATTTTAGGCTCTATCACAAAGCAAAATAGGCATTGTAATAACGTGTCGATATTGGTTTCGACCGCTACAAAATCACCAAAGTCATAGCTCAGCGCGACTTTTCGAACTGCTTCGATATCACTAGTTAATGGATCTAGGTTTAGATGCTCTATAAAGACTTGCTGATAAGATTTGATATCACAAGGCAAACTACCTAATACCAGCTGTAATAACTCGTCCACCTCATTGATCAGCGTCATGTGGTCATAATCAGGCTGATACCATTCCAGCATGGTAAATTCTGGGTTGTGATGGCGTCCCGACTCTTCATTACGAAAGGCTTTAGCGAGTTGATAAATGGGTCCACTTCCCGCACACAGCAAGCGCTTCATATGAAATTCTGGCGATGTTTGCATAAATAGCTGTTGCCCATCCGCAAATCCCGGTCCTACGAATGTGGTATCGAAGGTGTGTAAATGAACATCTGTCACCGTCGCCTGTGACAGCGTTGGTGTCTCTACTTCCATCACACCTTTATCGTCGAAAAAGCGGCGAATAGTGGCGATTATTTTCGAACGAGCGCGAAGTGTCGCGATATCAGCACTAGGTTGCCAATTTGTCGATTCGTTGCTCATCAAGCTTTCCTCTAAAAAACACATCGCCGCTTTTTGCCGTCCATGGCATCGCGGCATACCGTTCATCCTGAACATAAAAAAACCCGATTAAACTTATCGTTTAATCGGGCTTTTTAAGGTATTTACTATTACTTGCTTACGCGAGAAACGTATTCGCCAGTACGAGTATCTACTTTGATTACTTCACCGATTTGGATGAATAGTGGAACACGAACAACAGCACCTGTGCTTAATGTTGCCGGCTTACCACCAGTACCCGCTGTGTCGCCTTTTAGGCCAGGGTCTGTTTCAGTGACTTCTAACTCTACGAAGTTAGGTGGTGTAACGATGATTGGGTTACCGTTGAATAAAGTAATGATACATTCGTCTTGCTCAACTAACCATTTAGTTGCATCGCCAATCGCCTTAGCATCTGCTGCGATTTGCTCGAATGTTTCGTTGTTCATGAAGTGCCAGAACTCACCATCATTGTATAGGTAAGAAAGATCACATTCCATCACGTCAGCCACTTCAAATGACTCACCAGATTTAATGGTTTTTTCTAGAACTTTGCCTGTAATCAGCTTGCGAATTTTTACACGGTTAAAGGCTTGGCCTTTACCTGGTTTAACGGTTTCGTTTTCGATGATGGTACTTGGCTCACCTTCAAAAATTAACTTTAAACCATTTTTAAATTCATTCGTGCTAACTGTAGCCATGACTTCCTCATTATTTTCTGAGCTCAGTGCTCATTTTCTGTAATATTTAGCGTAATAAAGTGGAGACAACCTTACAGCGAATTTGAATAATTGCTATAGTCCACTCATCATTAAAATTTTTAGTCAGGGGATTCTACCTGATTAATTGCCAATCTAAAAACAAATGCCGCAGATAGTCGTCCAAAATTTAATTCCACATCAAAGTTCTTGGCAAAAAGAGCTAGGACAGGTGTTTACCGATCCTCAAAAACTGCTGCAATACTTGGCGATTGACGAAGCGCAATTTCGTGAATCCTTTAAGGCGCGCAAGCTTTTTCCACTGCGCGTACCGGTTCCTTTTGCCGATCGCATGGAACAAGGCAACATTAATGATCCTCTTCTAAAGCAGGTAATGACTTCAAGCGATGAGTTTCTCACCGAAGAAGGCTTTAGTGACGATCCGCTATTAGAACAAGATGCAGCCATTCCCGGTTTACTGCACAAATACGACAACCGCGTGTTATTGATGCTAAAAACTGCCTGCGCTGTTAATTGTCGTTATTGTTTTCGCCGCCACTTTCCTTATCAAGAGAACAGCGTTAACCAACAAAAATTACAACAAATTGCCGATTACATAGCAGACAAGCCTCAGATCAACGAAGTGATCCTTTCTGGCGGCGATCCGCTAATGGCAAGTGATAAGCATATTATTCAGCTAATTGAATTACTATCTAAACTCAAGCACATCACCCGTTTGCGTATTCACACTCGTTTACCAGTGGTTATTCCCTCGCGTATTACAACCGAGTTGTTAACAGCACTAAACCAAGCACCGTTTAATGTGGTGATGGTGCTGCATGTTAATCACGGTAATGAGATCGATGAGAATGTTGTCAACATGGCTAAAGTCCTCAAAGTTCATCATGTCACCTTGCTAAACCAAGCCGTATTACTCAAAGACATCAACGATAGTGCCACGGTGCAAGTTGAGCTCAATGAAAAGTTATTCGATGCGGGGATTATGCCTTACTACTTACATTTACTAGACAAGGTCAATGGCGCAGTGCACTTTGACGTGCCACAGCAAGAGGCAATTAATCTGATGCATCAGCTCTATCGTCAGCTTCCGGGTTTTTTAGTGCCTAAACTGGTACGTGAAATTGGCGGTGAAGCGCACAAAACACCTATCGATTTAGGCTTGCACCCTGAGTTATAATCCAGTCAATTAAAATTTCCACCGAGATTGTTATGTCACACACATCATTATTTGAAGCGCTAAAAGAAAATATTCGCGTTATATATCGTCAATCTATCGACGCCGATAAGAAAATTGAAGAGTTGCGCCAGCAAGACATGGCAAAATTTGCCGCTATTTTTAACGAGCAACAAGGATTTACGACCAAAGCTAACCGCTTTACGCCTTACGCTGAAGAGTTGGGAAATGATCTCGTCGCCTTACAACAAGGCAATCCAGATGATGTAGCAACAAATGTGCAGCCGCTGGTTTCTAAAATTGAAATCCAATTGCAGCTGCTACAAGTGTTTAAAAGTAACTTAAAAGCTAAGCCTGCTGAAAAATAATTTCAGCAGTGCTGTGACGCTTAAGCTGCTTGGCGGCTAGCGTCATCCATAGCAAATGCTTGCATGATTTGCGCTTGACGCTCTACAAGCGTGTCGCTGATAAAACAGATGCGATCGCCTGTTTTATGCTGTTCCATGATGCCAGGAATTTGTTGTGCCATGATGTCATCATCTTCGCTTAACGCATATAGAGCAATCTCTTCACCTGGAATTGAATCAAGCGCTTCATAAGCACCTGTACCTACTGGCGTTAGGTTAATATCATTACCTACGATTTCGCCACCAGCTAACGCACAGTAAATTTCTTCGCCCGAAAATTCACTTTTAATCACCATGTATTGCACGTGACCTTCGTGCTCTAAGCCTAAGCTGTTTAATACCATTTGATCTGTTGCTTCACTAGCACGAGCGTGTACTGCGATTTCACTTTTAAACATAATAATATCCTTGGTTCATGTGTCAGAAATTTGAACTTCACACTGACAAGTTATAGATATTTTATTTAAAGCAATTGCGATGCCAACTTATAAAAATCTTCTTCGATCAAAAAAGATCAATAACTTAGCTATCGATCGTTAATCACAGACATTAAAAAACGGCAACAATTGTCATTGTTGCCGTTTTTAGTGTCAAAGAGCTGTTATCGCGTTAGCTCATTACGCATCCATTTCTTAAGCATCGCTTTTTCATAGCCCAATTGCTTAGATGCAACCAGTGGTGATCCCATATTAAATGCCATATCTCTAAAGCGTTTGCGCTGCGCTTTAATAACTTTACCATTGTTATCGAGCACAGAATATTCGATATCGATCATCGGTGGATAAATACTCTTAATCACCCGAATGTCATTACCAGCGGCCATCATCGGGCGTACATCACCAGCTAAATCGAGATCATAAACTTTCAGCTTGATCCTTTGACCATCATTTAAAAATTTAGGTAACTCTTGTTGGATATACTTTTCAAGCTCTTTCATAACACGAGCCTGATAGCGTTTCTTGTTGCCGTTGGCCGTATCAACATCGCGGAATTTTTCAGGCTTGATCCAGTCGATCATAACAGGATCAGTGTTGGTCGCAGCGTGCAGCGAGCCAACTAAAAAAGTCGAGGACAATACAAGTCCCATCATTAAAGGCTTAATCATTTTGCCTCCTTATTATTAGTAGCGCATAGAAATAGAGCCAAGAACCATACGAAAGTTCCACTTAACTCGCGCTGAAGTTACTGAGTGATAGACATCGAACAACCAATTTAGGTTTAATAAAATACAACCAATGGATTACAATGTATCAATTACAAGTAAGATTCAACTAGTTAAATAAGGTTCTTTATATGCGCATCCTCTTATTGCTCGTGTTACTCAATATTCAAGTAATTGCTTTTGCAAAGGAGAATGCAACAGATGATAAAGAAAATTGGATTTCAATTACCATCGACAATGACGCCTTTGTTGGTAATGACAGTGGTTATTCCAATGGCTTATTCGTGTCGACGTTTGAAGTAAATAAAACACCAACCAATCAACCAGATAACGATTTTTGGGTAGTACCGCTAATGTGGAGTATGCCTAAAGACGATTTCATCATAACTGCCAACGCCTATTCGTTTGGTCAATCGCTTAATACGCCTAGCGATATAAAAATTGAGAATCCCAGTCTCAATGAACTGCCCTATTCTGCGCTGCTAGCAATGTCTAACAGCTACATAACTATCACGCCAGAATATGCTGATTTGGCTACAACCACCATAGGGCTCGTTGGCCCAATGGCGCTGGGTGAAGAAGTTCAGACATTTGTTCACAAAATTATTGGCGCAAATGAACCTAAAGGATGGGACACACAAATTAAAAACGAGGTGGTGTTTGAGTTTGCGCGCGCCCGCTCTTACCGCGCTTGGAGTAGTCAGAACAATCACTTTGACGCGCTAGTAAATGGTCGCGTAACACTGGGGACAATTGAAACATCAGCCGATGTCGGCGGCTTTATTCGATATGGTCGTAACCTCGAACAATCCCATGCTACCACTTTGCTATCGGCTTCACGCATCACTAACCCAATTGCTGTTGAAGGCTGGTATGTATTTTTAGGTGCTCGTTTTGGCTACATGTATAACAACATCGCAGTTGACGGTAATACCTTTAGAGATTCACGTTCTATAAACTACCAAAACGATTACGTTAGCCTCACCACAGGTTTTGCATATACGTGGCGAGATCTTTCTATTACTTTCGCTATCAACGACTTCAATATTTTAGAAGACGATACAGCTGAGCAAGCACTAGCCGACCTCACCGAGTTTGGCACCATTAGCTTTTCTTGGAAGTTATAAATCGTGAGGCTCGCTTGCCATTGAGTAGCGAGCCGACAAAAGTTGAGCGAATACATACATCGTAAATCACCAACGAGATCATTACTGTTGCACTGCAAATTGCTAGTAGCTTGATACCCCAATGCCATGGCAACTCAGCGACCGCCACCTGCAGCCAAACAACCAGTGGCAAATGAATGAGATACATCCAGTAAGACGCGTCAGCAATATAGCTCACCACTTTATTGCCGCGAGCAAAGAGCTTGCGGCAAATAGCTAAACTCAAGGTCACAAGTAAACACATCATCAGTGCATAACTCAGTAAATAGGTAAGTTTAAACCAAATATAATGATCGTGAGCACGCTGACTTTCATAACCCGACAATGAGAGCACCGCCATAATTGCACCGCAACATAAAGCAACTCGCCACCAGCTGAATTTACTCAGCATATCTAGCAATACTTGATGCTTAGCCACCAGCCAACCAGCAACAAAGAAGCCGCCATAAAGTGCAAATACAGGCCACATTGGCCATAGCGATTTGTCAGGCGTATCAACACCCCAACCATTCATAAACCATAAACACAACATGATAGGGAATACACAGAGCAAGCCAATTATCGAAAACCGTGCCGCAATGGTTGCTACATTGCTTGTCGCATTTTCTATCCATTCACTCCAACCACTGCCTTGATTTAAAATCCATTTAGCCGCTAATACGGTAAGGGTAATGAGTAGCAAGTAGTACAAAAACCACAGATGCGTGCCTACTAAGATGTCTTGGCCATTAAAAGCTGTTAATCCGTTTGCTAAGCCAGCAAGCACATCGACATCACCCTGCATGCTTTGCCCGCCAATAGTCCAGCCGGCAATAATCAACGGCCTCAATGCTATCCAACCAATAATAAAAGGCACACCAATGCGTAAAACACGCGAACGTATAAATCCGCCAATGCCATGTTTATTGACACTTAAACAAGCAAAGAAGCCAGCGATTAAGAAGAAGAGCTCCATGCGAAACGAATGACTAATCAACGCAAACACGCCAACGCTGTTACTCGTATTAATATCCATTACCGCCCAGCCAATAAAAATGGGCATAAAAGACAGGCAGGCGTGAAATACAATGCCTAACAACAGCGCGCCAGCTCGCACGGCATCGAGATAATGTAAGCGATTACCTGCTTGCGTATTCAGATTAGTCATCACTCAAACTCCGCTTTAGTAAAAACTTACTTCGTCGATATCGAAATCAAACGCTGATTTCTGTAAACCAAAAGCGACAATACTCAGGCTATTAATCGTCTTTTTATTGAGTTTTGTTTGCGCAGACCACGCACGTTTCATGCTATCGAATGGAATTTCAATGGTGTGAAAATTGCCATCAGCCTTAACCACAATTGGCGCCGCGTGATAATCAAAATTGGTCACCTCGGTGCTATTGGCAGATAAAGAAAAATTACCTTTGTTAACTTTTACCGTTAAACGCACACCGCTGAATTTGCCAGCATCATAACCTTTGCCCATTTCAGCCAAGGGTAATACCATGCTCGACCAACCCGGTTGACCACGTGGCGGTGCAATGTCACCCGCAAGATGAATTACGCCATCTTTTATTTCATAGTTAGATTTAGTGCCACCTCCAGCCGCCGCATCGCTAATAAATAAACGATCACTACCAACACTGGTTTGTTGCTGATTATCGAAATTATCAATCAGTAAAGATTGTTGCTGTGGCATAGGTTTAGCAATAACAGCTGCCGATAGCGACATCGACAATACGGCGAATAGTGTTTTCAATTGAGTCATCTTAGTGCTCCTTGTGAGTGAATATAAAGAATGTTGTCTTCTGGCTTACAAGTGCCACAGCGATGAAAAAAGGTGACAAAATTTTTCTAATTTTCTTCTCCCATAAAAAAATTAAAAAAAGTTGTCACCTTTTCAACTTAGATAGGCACATACTATAAAGAGTCCAAAAAATTACTACTTATGAGTCTATTTAAACGCTTACAATTTGCCGCCGATACTCCCGATGCCAATTTAGTCACCCATTCCTTGGGCGGTAATCGCGATGCCTTTTGCGAAATAGTCACTCGCTATCAAACCCTACTCTGCTCATTAGCTTATTCTTCTGTAGGGGATTTAAAACACAGCGAAGACATTGCCCAAGAAGCCTTTGTTGAAGCATGGAAAAAACTGGACACCCTTCACGATCCTGAAAAGCTTAAAGCTTGGTTGTGTGGCATTTTGCGATTTAAAGTTAGCCGCTATTTTCGCAGCGAGAAACATCAAGCCACCAATAAAGCAGCGGAACTTGATGAAGAAACAGCTAACGACACCATAGGTCCAGAGCTGGAGCAAGACGCCATCGACGAGCAACAACAAGCAATCTTATGGCAAACTCTCGATGCTATTGACGCAACTTATCGCGAGCCTTTGATTTTGTTTTACCGCGAACAACAAAGCGTCAAACAGGTTGCCGAGCAACTAGAATTATCACAAGAAACCGCAAAACAACGCCTGTCACGCGGTAGAAAACTACTCACTCAAGCGGTAACAGAATTGGTAGAAAAAGGCCTTAGAGATAGCAAACCAAATCCAGCGTTTACCCTAGGTGTTATGAGCGCTGTCAGCCAGATTTCTCCGCCGAGCAAACTTCTGGCCGCAGGCGCAGCCAAAGGTGGCCTGCTATTAAACTTAACCACAGCACTGGCATTTTTAGCGTCATTCTCAGGACTTATCAGTTCGTTCTTTGGCTTACGTGCCAGCCTCGATCAATCGCGTACTGAGCGAGAACGTAAACTCGCTATCAAAAGTGCCGCCTTGTTCATTGGTTTTGCCTTCATCTTTGTGGGCGGCGTGCTAGCGCTAAAATATATTACCCTTGCTAATCCCGCTAATGCAGACGTTTACACAGCACTATCGCAGTTCATTGTCATCGGCTTTATTGCGAGCTATCTGGTATTAGTCCCGCGCATGTTTAACGCCGTGCAAACTCTGCGGATGCAAGAGCGTATCTTTCATCCCGAAGCCTTTGAACACGCATCAGATAAAGATGCAAACCAACGAGAGTACAAATCACGCCTAACTTTATTGGGTGTGCCACTTATTCACTTTCAACTTGGCGCACTAGAAGCCAATGACAAGCCAGCATTTGGCTGGATCGCAGGTGGCAACTACGCTCATGGTTTACTGTTCGCGTGGGGCGGCGTGGCGGTAGCGCCTATTAGCGTTGGTATTATTTCCTTTGGCATTATCACTATCGGCGGCGTTGGTATCGGATTGGTGAGTTTAAGCGCTGCTGCTATCGGAGTGATCGCATTTGGCGCAAGCGCTATTGGCTACAAAGCCTACGCGTCACTATCTGCGATGGGTTGGGAAAGTGCCTTTAGCAATGGTTTTTCCATCGCCAACGACGCAGCCATTGGCTACATCGCTTATGGCGAACAAGTTAATAACGAGGTAGCGGGTCAAATTATTAATCTCAACTCACTCAATATTAGTCTGCCATGGCTGCTCGCAAGCATTAGCGCTTTAGTGATTATTCCGTCAGTTTGGTATGCCAGAAAAGTGAGAAAACACCTACGAAAATAAGGTCTATTTTCGTACCCGTAAATAACTAGCAAAACGCGGTTTGCCAGTTTTGGTTTTCCCCAAATATTGATACGTCACTAAACTGCCAATAGGCGGTGGATTTTCTCGCAGTGCGTCAGTTAAGCCAGAGCCTAATTTAAACTCGATGCCATCTGCGGTGCGCATCAATAGCGCCCCGACTTTACCGCGATACTTTCCTTTGCCGTCAACATAACCAATAACTTGCGCTTCCGCGTCATAGCGTTTTTTAAGCTTCAATAACTGTTTGCTGCGCTTGTGTTGATACAAAGCATCTTGATGATGCAGCATCAATCCTTCGCCATCTAACTCCACCACCTTATCGAGCCATGCCATTAATGCATCGCGGCTTATCATCTTCTTATGGGGAATTAACTTAATATAGGGAGACGAAGAATTATTAGAGGGAAGGAGTAATCTAGATAACTCCCGATAACGCTGACCAAAAGGTTTGGCAGATAATGGTAAATCAAATACGTGAAAGGCTACTTTTCGCCACTGCTTATCAATAGGACTTTTACGACGGGCAATGGCGGAGACTTCATCGAAAGCATTGCGCGCAATCCACAATTCACCGTCAAGGGTCACATTAGGAAAGTCGCTGGTAAACCACTGCGGCGCATTAATCATATGACCGCCACGGCTTATCAGTTTATTACCATCCCAACGCGCTCTCACGCCGTCGAGCTTTTCACTAACCAAATATTCACTGAATTCGATATCTTGATGGTAGCGACTTGCTAGCTGAATCGCTGGCCGCTGAGGTTCATTGGCAAGAACAAATTGAGTACCGCAACAGATAGCGGTAAGCCCAAATAGACTGCCCCAAGTAAGTACTTTGAAAAGCTGCGATAACCAACCGTTCATTACGGTAATCTCTAGCTAGCCATCACGTATAAAAAAGCGAAAAAGCCGCCGAATAATATGGCGCCGATTAAGGTGAATATTGCTAGCTCTTTAGATTGGCTGAGGGATTTTAAAAAGGCGAACTCTGTATCAGACTCTAAGATTTGTTCGAATGCCGAAGGTTGCTTTTGCTTTACTGCCAGATTCTCTTTTTTCATAATATCTTCCTTGGTGATGAACGCTTATTAATACTAGTCAAAAAAAAGGCCATATCAAAAAGATATGGCTATTCTTTAATGCATTAAATGAGCGATTGACTAGAATCGAGTCAGTGAAATTGGATGCTGATAGGTATTTCCCTGCGCATCAATTACCGACTCATCTTTACCGCCAACATAACCCTTATATTTTGAGTTAGTGCCTTTAACACGCAACACATCTTTCTTTCTAAAGGCATCTTTGTTTGACGAGGCTAAGATCTCAGCATCAATACTACAATTTTGACCTGAACAGCTGATCTCACCAGTCACTGGCAAATAAAGATCTGCAATTTCTAACCAGCCATGACGCAGCTTGTTATCATCACCAATTACAAATCTAAACTCTGATGCACCTTTGACGTTACCAACGTTGACATGACCTTTATATTTAGCGAATTGCCACGCCTTCGAGTCTTCCTCTACTGCCAGCTGCGCTCCATATTGCTCAACGTAGGCACCAGATAACAACAGGTATTGCTTCCAAAAGTCGCGAATATTCTCGTTAATCTTAGTCTCTGAGTTAGTGTAATTAATCCCATAGATCTGGAAGTTAGCGTAGTTTAAAAACATAGGGTAACGCTTGGCAACGCTCTGAGCCGCTTTCATTGGATCGAAGTTAGTCAGATTAAACAACTCGCTATTTTCGATCATGTCTGAAAACACAATAACGCGACTAAACACATCATCGACATCAAGACGCTTGGCATCATAGTAGATAGCTTCAACTAACTTCTTGCGCGGAAAATCAGCCTTGCTATATGACGGTGCCATTTCGTGACGCGTTTTTTGCAGTGGATGAGCCAGAGCACGCATAAATTGCTTTTTAAAGAACTTCTTATCTTCTTTTAGCGTATCGTCGATGCCACCCATAAAAATCGAGCCCATGCCTTCGCTAGCGCGCGCTTTTTTGTATTGCTCTGCGGTATACGACGGATGACAGGTTTCCCAAATTAGCTCTACGGTTGAGCCACCATTGTTAATATTAACAAACTGAATTTTTTCACCGGGGCGGTATTCAACTTTGTTAACAATGTCTTTGTACCAATTCGGATCTTTCGAGGCGATAATGTTTTGATCCAAATAGATAACAGTTTGGCGATCGCCTGGATTCGTTTGACAATACTTATCCAGATTTGTCGTCTTTAACAAGGTATTGGCTGATGCTAACGCCGGAAATAACGCAGCAGCAATGATCATTTTCTTAAACATATTAAATAACCTCTAGAGCAAGTGTTCTGCGAATAAATTCAGCGTCTACAGAAATGTTAAGCTTTTTGAAATCGTCAACCGACAATGCATCTGGGCCAACAGTTGTTTGTTGTAACCCGTTACTATTAAATTCGGTAACGACCATCGCATGGTGTTTTTCCAACATATTGTTGATGGAATGGGTAGCTTGAGAAATCAAACTCGTTTCTTTTGCCGCTAACCGCTCTAGCTCGGTATTAAGCTCTTTAATGTCTTGCTGATGCGAGTTTAACGAATTAGTTAATCGCTTAAGTTTATCTTCAAACTCATTGCCAATACGCTCTACTTCTTCTTGTAAACCAGTATCAGCCTTGTGGAATTTTCCTTTGGCTTTTTCGTAGTCTTTCAGCGCTTCTTGATAGTCAGGACGCGGATCGTGAATAAAGTACGAAATGGCCATACCGACAATCCACACTAATAAATTCAGCAATACAAACTGCGTTAATACACCAGCAATAGACTCAGTTTCTTCTTCTTGCCCCGGTAGCGTAACACCACCAGCATCAAGAGTATTGGCCAATAAAATATCGTAACGCGTGTAAGTCACAAGCACGAGCGCAAACACTAGCAGTAATGAGAATACACATTGCTTGATAATAACCTGTCGTTTTTCAGCTTTAGTGCGGTGATTAGCAAATAACGCCAAGCGCTGTTTGAGTAATCCACCGTGAAAATGCGATGCAGTCGCGATCGACAATGCCACAATAATTGTCGCGCCAAACGCGATGCCCGGTGGGTATTTAAAACTAAAGGTTGAATAGTTAACAAACCACTCAATACAGCCAATAAATAGAATTGCGATTATGTATAACCACATGCGACTAGCCACGGGTGGTTTGCCACCAAGTTCGGCACGCATATCTTCATAACGACGTTTAGTGCCTTCGAAATTCGCTTTTAAATCTGAGTAGTTATTATCGCGAATATAGGTGTCTGTTGCCTTCGCCTTAGCGTCTTCCATTTCTTCAATGAGCTGACGCTTTTTAATGTCTAGTTCGGAGTTTGATTGTTTAGCAATCATTCCCTTAGCTTGTAAAACTACATCATTTCGCTTGTTAGCCCAACGTCCGATACGCTCCTTGATGCTGCCGATAGCCGCCTCTTCGATGCGATGGGTGCGATAATTTTTGTCCGTGTGTAAAACGCCCGACGTTTTAGCTTCTTCAACATCTTCTTGAACCAACTGCGCGATATGAGTCTTATCGTGATGCTTAGTTGCTTCGTCAACAGGCGACTCATTAATGAGTTTTTCTATTGAACGTTTTAAGTCTTCCATAAGGGTCCTTATTAATTATTATTTAATGATGTATCCACTGGGAATGGTAAATCCCTTGCGCTTGTCTTGAATAAGGCGCAGCACAGGGCGAATTTGGCGTTTAATGCTGAAACTGCGTTTAGAATGTCCCATCTCCATTAACTTGCGTTGGTCATTAATATTCAGCAGTTTCTTTTCTTGCGCTATTGAGCCTGATAACAAAGCTTGATGCAGCTCAGATAATTTATTGATTTCCGGCGAGAAGGTCGCAATATGAGACACCTTATTAAGATCTAACTCTGCTTCTCTATTCACCACACGCACATCGTAAATGTTTAACAACTTACGACGACATTGCTCGTTAGTCGGACACTTAATTTGCCTCAAATACGATTCAATTAACGCGCGGCTGTCCGATGAAATGACTTCCACACGACGATTAATTTTCTTGCCGCGACGAGTCTTATTCGATGCCTTTGGCATGTGCTCGCCAGCGGGAATCACTTTGAGTTTCTTCGAAGAAATACCGCCAGCAATCAAGGTATCTACAACCGCCTGAGCGCGTCTTGTGCTCAAACTATAATTGTAATTTTCACTACCATCTGAATCTGTGTGTCCCACGACATACAAATATTTACCAAACGCCTGCGAATCATAAACGCGAGCAAAACTGCGCAAGGCTCCAACATCTTGGCGGTTAATCACAGATTTATTGTGATCAAAGAGCAGCGCGTTCTTAAAATCGGCAACGTAAATAGGATTGTTGAGCCCAAAGGTGTATCGCGTCATTTTCACTTTATCTTTAGTGAGAGACATCGCCTGATTAACGTGGCTGGATTTAACTTTATTTTTGCTGACTGCCAGCTTAACGGATTTATTTTCAAGTAATTGTGTTTGATTAAGCTCTTGCTTTTCAAAAGCGAAAGGATCGCGCTGCGCGACTTGCGTTGGCGCATTAACAGACTGCGATTGATTTGATTCAGTTGGCTGGTTTGCACTACTTCTATCGCGGGTTGAGCTACAAGCGCTGAGCAATGCAATAGCGATAAGAACAGACGTAAGCTTAATAAAGCGAACTTCCATATTAAAACAGCCCCCTCAAAATATTGACTATCACTATGAAATAAAAGGATATCCATAGCACTTTATAAGAGAGCTAATTTACCTTATTAGCCTGTTTAACATCAACATGTGTTTTAAATTTTAGTGGCATTAGGTCTGCGCATATTTCGCAACAGCAGTTACAACAAAAACTCAGCGATAATCTTTGAAATCTCCAAGATCTTAGTTTGACCTGAAAACTCAAATTTAACCGCGCCTACTTCAGAAAAATACACCTCTAATTCACTGTCGAGATCAAAAGTACCAGCCGTTTCTACCGAATACGCAACAATGTTCTTGTAGGGTAATGACGTAAAATCTTTCTTACTGCCCGTGAGCCCTTGAACGTTCACCGCTATGATACGTTTATTAGTAAACACCACCCCATCGCGCATCGATTTATACGCGTCGACAATTTGCTCACCATCTAACAATAGTTCGCTAACCTTCTCAGCATATTCTGGATTGCTTTTTAATTTGAAAAATCCTTTATTGTTAAAATCTATCATTTTAATCCTTTGATTTAATTGTGAAATGACACCCTACCTAAAAAACGGTTGCAAAACAAAATTACAAACGTAATACTTTGAAACTACAATTGTAATCAATCCTCTTAACCACTGACACTAACTGTAGAGAAACATCCGGATGACAGAAATCAGTAAAACAGAATTCGAGGTGCTCGAAGCCATTTGGCAAGAACATCCCGCAAGCGCCCAACAGATCATTGAGCGTTTAAATGAGCAAAAGCCTTGGCATGAAAAAACCGTTAAAACGCTGCTCAATCGCATGGTAAAGAAAGAAGCTATCAGCTTTGAAAAAGTCCAGCGCAGTTATTTTTATTCACCGCTATTTGCTCGCGAAGAATACACCTACAAAGAAAGTAAAAGTCTGCTAGAGCGTATGTTTAGCGGCCGCTTGAGTCCGCTAGTTTCTCACTTTGTGAAAAGCGATGAGTTGTCGAAAGACGATATCGATGAGCTAAAAGCCCTCATTAATCAATGGGAGAAAGACAATGGCTAGTTGGATCTTATCGCAGCAGTGGCTATTTAGCCTGATAGTTATTTTGTTGTTACTCAACGAGCGACATACCAGTAAATATCTCGGTGGAAAAATGAGCTACACGCTGTGGTTAATGATCCCAACAGTCCTGTTTATCAACAGCATTTCACAACATATTTCCGTAGGAAACAGCAGCGAAATTAGCCGCTATATTGTCACCTTAAACAATCAAGGCACCCATGTTGGCGAGTTAGTTTCGTGGCAAGTCATATGGCTGATTGGCGTATTAATTGTGGCTGTTATCAGCGTTTATTCAACACTTGTCAATCGCTTTCAACAAGGCTTGGTCAAGCTTGATCGCAATAAACTTTCAATAGCATTACCGCAATCTCTTGGCGTGTATAGCAGCAGCGAAGTGTCAGGCCCAATGCTAGTAGGGATCTTTTCCCCAAAATTAGTATTGCCCTACAACTTCCATCAACTATACAGCGCAAAGCAGCAACAGCTTATTTTGCAGCACGAGCTCTGTCACTTTCATCGCAAAGACAATTTAATAAATGCGATTGCCGTTATTGGGTTAAGTGTTTTTTGGTTTAACCCACTGGCATGGCTAGGTTATCGCGCTTTTCGCAAAAGCCAAGAAATCGCCTGCGACGCTAGCGTTTTACAACGTAAATCCACTAACGATCGCTTGGAATACTCCAAGGCGCTAGTCAATTGCGCGCAAAGTGCCCATCACAAGCTTTGTATAGATTCTAACTACACCCAAAGGAATATTATGTTTAAACGAATTGATATGCTAAAAAATCACAACAGCATTAGTAAAAAAGCGCAACTTACTGTCGCCATGCTCGCCGCCACATTTACTGCGGGAATTGCCGTTGCCAAGCCACCACTACCAGCCAATGACAGCAAAATTATCGCGCCTGAAATTCGCATCGAGCCTCGTTATCCTATTAAAGCGGCCGAAGAAGGCATTGTTGGCTCTGTGGTTTTAAAATACGACATTATGCCAGCGGGTAATGTAATGAATGTGTCGGTAGTCAAAGCCGTACCGGAAGGCATATTTAACAAAGAAAGTCGCCGCGCCCTTAAACAATGGAAATACAAACCAAGTGTTACTGGTGCAGAAGACGTTTATGTCCAGCTCAACTTTATGTTAGATGACAGCACCGAAAAACCGAAAAATCTCATGGACGGCATTGAGAAAATTAACGTCGACTAGCCAACAACTTAGAAGCTATATTCAACGGGGATATCGATTATCCCCGACACCTCAATCAGCACCTCCCAACGATTAACATTCAACAACACTTTTTAACAAAGCGCTCCAAGCAATATTTTTGAACCACAATCGACTAAAAAACGATAGATTACTGGTTGTTATTTCGTCAAAATAGAGCAAGTCACAGATTGAACTTAGGAAGATAAGGTCGTGTTATTACTTTCCGCTTTGACAGCTATCGGCATAAACAGCGCTTTAGAAATGCAGGAAAAGTGTGTCATTAACACGGCATGGTTTCCACGCCCGCCATACCAATACTTGAATCAGCGACGTAAACCAGACGGTTTCGATATCCAGTTTATCCAAGCAATCGGTAAAAAACTCAATTGTACAGTTAACGTTGTACAACGAAATTGGGGACGACAAGATTCATTCGCCGTTGAAGGCAGACAAGACATCATTTTAGGAAGTATGGATTGGGACGAAAATGTCGATTATTACGTGTCAGATGCTTATCGCAGCGATCCCGTTGGAGCATATTGGAATGGACCTATCGCCAATGAAGACATTGAAAAGGGCCTGACACAGCTGTTAAACGAGGGCTATAAATTTGCGTTCCGCCGTTACCTTCACGAAAATGAGGAGTTCGAAAAAGTACTTAGCTCTCCCCGTTTTAAAAGACAAATACTCAGCGTCGATAATGATTTCGGTGTTATTAGTCATCTTAAAAAGGGGCGTATAAAAGGTGCTTTTCTCCATCTTGCCACCGCAGAAGAGTTCTTAAAAAGCCACGGCAGGGATAACATCTATTTTAATAAAAAGTTATCTTATGACAATCCAGCGAGCCTGCTTCTCGCCATCAACTCTCCACTTGGTCAAGAATTCTTAGAGCGCTTAAACAAAGCTATCGAAGCACTTAAAGCCGATGGCACAATCAAAAAATTAGAAGAGAAATACCTCAACGGCTATACAATCGACAGCGTTAAATAGCATTTAGCGTGAGCGCGGTATCAGAATCGAGCCGACATTAAGTGGGCTTTATCAAACACAATACCAATGACTAAAACTCAAATATTAGTCGTAGCTATGAAATTTCGCCGAACCCACTTTACTAAATTGTGATACTTCACTTACCGCTCACATAGAAAATTAACCGTTGCTATAAAGCTTCCAGTTTTTCCTTTTCCTGCACCGTATATTTCTCATCAAGAAAACCAATATACATTAAGGAATATTATGAAAGCACTTATCGCTGTTTCATTCATCACCAGTCTAATCTGTTCAGTGCCGAGTTTCGCCACTGACTCCATCAATGGCAGCTGGAAAGGTAATTTAACTATCAGCCCAGATCGTTCGATGGAACTCATTTTTCATTTCAAAAAACAAAAGAGCGGCTATACTGCAACTGTTGATGTGCCAGCGCAGCAGCAATTTGGACTCGAATTTAATTCCGTAAAAGTGTCTAACACCAATGTAGAGCTGTCATTAGATGCTGCAAGCATCAAATATAGTGCGACTATCGACGGTTCAGAGCTAACAGGCGTATATTCTCAAGGCAGTTTTAAAGCGCCACTTAACCTATCAAAAACCAAGCAAGTCGTGACTCGCGTTAAAAAGCCACAAGAAAACTTCGACAATGCGCCGTATGCTCAAGAACTTGTCACCTTTGTAAATCAGACCACTAATGATTCTTTAGCAGGAACCCTGACCCTACCAACTGGTCCCTACAAGGCAATTGCAATTTTGTTGTCTGGCTCAGGGCCAACAACACGAGATGGCGACGCATTTGGACATAAAGTATTAGCCGTCATCGCGGATCAATTAACACGAAACGGCGTCGGTGTTTTACGATTTGACGACAGAGGGGTCGGTGATTCAACAGGCGTATTTAACACGGCAACAAGTGAAGATTTCGCAACAGACGCTTTAGCGGCTCACCAGTTTCTAACAAGCCAACAACGCTTTAAAAATAAAAATATCGGTTTTGTTGGACACAGCGAAGGCGGATTAATTGGCGCGATTGCCAGTGCCAATAACCCCAATGTTAGTTTCTTCGTAAGCCTTGCTGGACCAGGAACAAGTGGAGCGGAGATATTAATTGACCAGTCATATCATATTCAAAAACTACGAGGCGTCGACGCTGCAACGCTTGCAAAGAGTGATAAAACACAACGTAGTATTATGAAGGCAATTGAAAATGGTATTACTGAAGAAGCGTTGACCGAATTGCTAGAAGAGCACGGTGTACCTGCTAAACAAGCTGTAGCGCAGTCTAAACAACTCAGCTCTTCATGGTTTAAATACTTCGTAAAAACAGATCCAAAACGCTTTCTTGCACGACTTAAGACGCCAGTTTTAGCACTAAACGGTGCGCTTGATAGCCAAGTATTAGCTGAGAAAAATATCGCAGGTATCAAAAGTTCAGTTCCTCAGAACCTATTAACAACGCGAATTTACCCTGGTTTAAATCACCTCTTTCAACCGGCCAATAGCGGACTACCTAAAGAGTATTCAACGATTGAAACAACATTCTCTGCAAAAGTGGCCAAAGACATTAGTCAATGGATTAATATCCAACTATAAGCAATATTAGGGTAAAGTACTCCTCTTTACCCTCTACTTAACATACTGAACAGAAAAGAAATTAACCATGACTAAAAGCCCTGATTTAAATAAGTCTAATTTACTGTTTTGGGTACTGAACCTTGGTGGTTGGGGAGCATTTACCCTATTAAACCTCGCTGGTCGGCAATACTTCATACATTTTCATCATGTAGAGCTCATCAATTCGTTGGTGTTAGGGTTTAGTCTAACGTTAGCCAGCTGTGGCCTGAGAAAGTACTATCAAAAATACCTTAATGTTAGCAATGTACTTGCGGGCAGCCTTCATATAGTAATCGGCTCCGTGCTTGCTAGTCTGCTCGCGATGTTAATCTATGCACTTATTATTGTGCCGAATCAGTCTTTGCTTTTTAACGCGGAACACCCCGTTTTAATTCAGCAAATCTTATTTAGTTTCCCAGTAATATTTATTCTCTTACTTGCGTGGTCAGCGTTTTACG
>JBMYWG010000050.1:0-22559 GCA_049607155.1 Psychrobium sp. | reverse complement strand
GCGAGGGTTGTGGCGATTTATGTTACTTTAGAGGGGAAAATCCCTAGAACCCCATCTTCGACGTTCGAAAAACTTCTAAACTCTAGTTGGTCAGGGTGTATTAAATCAATTGCGTGGATAATCTTACGCCCGTGGTCATTAATAATTAAAGCAGTGTTGTCTTGTGTATGCCCGTTGAAACTAGAATATGCCTTAAGGTAATGGCCTTCAAACATTAAGCCATTAGTAATGATTTTGTTGACTGGCAAAGGCAAAGTTACCTTATGCGAAATCAAGGCGTCTTGTACTTCTTGGGTACCGTAGATATCTAAACGCTTAAGGCCTAATTCTTTGAGAATGATGCCAGAGTCTCCAACGTGATCAGCATGGGCATGAGAGTAAACTATGGCTGTTAGTGGTTTGTCAGTGATCGATTTTATCGCTTTTAGCAGCTTTTTTCCGGTGCCATGCGGAGCATCAATTAATAAGACACTTTCTTTGCCCACGATAACGGTAACGTTGTAGTTTGAGACAGATACCCAATATACGCTGTCACTTAGTCGCTGAATTTCATAGGGCTTTATAAAGCGCTCTCGGTGACTTCCTTGTACTTTTTGATGCTCTGCAGCAATTTGTGTTGGCGATGCTGGTTTGTAGACAAAGTCGTTGGCTTGAACTGTTGTCGATAAAGTGAAAATGAATGCACCAAGTGCGACGATTTTATTCTTAATCATGTGTATTGATTCCGGTGTAAGTTGTTATTTTAATTATTGCTACTCACGCTTTTTAGTCTTATCTCTTTAATAAGAAACTAAGTATGATAAAGTAGCTTTAATATATAAATGTACTGTTAGTATCTTTTGTGTACTTTAGGTGTGAAAAGTTACTGAATCAAGTAGACACGAATTTGTAAGTTAGTATGGTTAAGGTAACCTATGAATAAAAACAATGAGTTAGACACAAAAGAAATTGATAATAATTCTGTGAGTTGTCCAATGACATCGGTGATGAATATTATTGGTGGTAAGTGGAAGGTTATTATTCTTTTTCATCTACGTGGAAGCGTGCTGAGATTTGGCGAGCTTAGAAAAAAGATCCCAAAGATCACTCAGAAAATGTTGACGCAACAACTTCGTGAACTAGAAAGTGATGGTTTGGTTACTCGAAAAGTATACCCTGAAGTACCTCCGCGTGTTGAATATGAAAGCACTGTTTTATCTGATGAGCTGCGACCGATTTTAGATATGCTTTGTGACTGGGGCGAAAAACAAAAAGCGGCCCAGAAAGGGGACTAACATTACCGTGCTGTTAGCTAGATTGTGGCTTTTTAGTTAAAGGTTTGGCGTTTATATTGTCGTCTTCGATAGTGCCTAAGCGTTTACTGTTCTTTACTTAAACTCACTCCCTCCATTGGCTGTATAAACTGCCGATAAAACTCATCCGTTTTTATCGCGGGTGACCAATAATATCCTTGACCATATTTTCCACCCAGTGTTCGAATAACTTCTAATTCACCGTCGTTTTCTATGCCTTCGATAATGGTTTCTGCTTGCAGGGTTTTGGCGAGTTTTAACAGGGTTTCAACCACCGATTGGTTAATCGGGTTGTGGTCGATGCCTTTGACAAAGGCCATGTCGATTTTGATTTCGTCGGGGTCGATTTGACTGAGGTAAATCATTGATGAATAGCCAGTGCCAAAGTCATCGATGGATATTTTAAAGCCCATTTCTTTTAGCTTTCGAATTACGGCGAATAGCTCTTGTGAGTTGTCTAAATCTTGCGATTCGGTGATTTCTAACATGATGTTAGCGCGGTTGATTGGGTGGCTTTTACATAGTTGCTGAATAAACGGGATAAATTGATCGTGCTGGAGATCGAATACCGATAAGTTGATGGATAGTGAAATATCAGGCTTGTGCTGATTCATCCACACAAAGGCTTGGCGTAGCGCTATTTTGGTAATTTCAAAGATGAGTCCACTATGCTCGGCAATTGGGATGAACACGCCGGGGCTGATGAAGCCATTTTCTTTGTCGTGCCAGCGCATTAAGGTTTCGCCGCCAATGACTCGTTGGGTGAATAAGTCGACTTTCGGTTGGATGTAGATTTCTAGTTCTTGTCGTTCGATGACTAGCTCAAGTTTGTTGAGTAAGTTAACGCGTTCTTTCGCTTGTAAATCGAGCTTGATATCGAACAGTGCCCAGTCGCTGCTTTGTCGTTTGGCCTCAATGACGGCGGTGCTCGCTCTGCGATAGAGTTCAACTGGATCGTCTTTCATGTCACTGACATCGAGAATACTGGCTCTGATTTGGATGTTAATGTGATTTGTAACTTGCGCGGTTGCACTGTGCCAACAGTTGATGACATTGTTTACCTGTGTTTCTGAATTCTGCTCACCACTAACTAGCACTAAAATTTGTTTGGTGCCCATGAAGATAACTGAATAGCTCTCGTTGCGAATTAGCGAAATATCGCAGCTCCACGGTTGTTGACTCAGTGCTTTATTAAACTCATTCAAGCAATTGGCAATGTATTTTGTTACCACTCCACTGCCAAGGAGTGTGGTTTGTTCATCGATGCCTTCAAGTTTTATTAAAACCATTTTGAGACTGGCATCTTGCTCGCTTTTTTGCGCTAACTGAATTTTAAACTCTTGATAGTAAAAGTTGCTGTTGGGTAGTTTGTAAATCGGGTCGATAAAGCTCTTACGCTTTTGCTGTAGCTCATTAAATTCAAGTCGTTTTGCGAGAGCAATCGACAGGATATAAAGCTCAAGTAGCGAGCCGATTAAAAACGCGTGCATGGTGATGACGTTTTGCGGCAGAAAGCCCGCGTAGGTTGATATTCCAACGAGTCCGCCAATGACGATAGAAAGCCATGATAAGAGGTATATTGATGCTGGAGAGTATCCTTTTCTCAGCGCTTTGGCTCCGACATAAATACAGGTAACTGCCACCGTTAAAAGTAATGGAGTGGAGATGGCCATCATTGTGTATTCGGGTAACACGAGTCCCAATAAGCTGACTAGGGGGAGGAGCCAATGAGTACGCGAGATAATTGTGTATAACTTCTTTGTATAGGTTTTCATTTCTAAGAAGTGGCAGCTAAACAGTAAGGCAAACCAAATTAAGTTTATATTTATCATGCTGATGTGCTGAGCTAACCAACGCACGGACGCTTCGGGAAATATGAAATAGCCAAATCCGAATAAAGCGGAAAATTCAAGAAATACGGCAGTCTGATAAAGCATATACCACTTATAAGTAGCAGAGCGATGCAGGGTATAAATAATTGCATTGTAGCCAGATAACGCAATAAAAATGCCGATGATTACGCCGTAAAACATAAGGATATTTATTTTGTAGTCTGTTAACGATTGATGACTCATCACCGAGATTGGCATGATTTTAGGACCTTTGCTTTCTTTGCGGATCAGCAAGGTGACGCGTTCGTGTTGCGCTAATTCAAATTCGAATAGCACGCCGTGATAAGTGGAAGTAAGCGCAGGCCTATTTTTCAGTCCCAGCTGAGCAGAGTCATCTAATACACCATCTCGATAGAGGTAAACATCTAGCTGTTCAATAATGTGCGACTGAAACAGTATGGCGACGGTATTATTTCCACCGACTAATTCAGAGCGAATGTTGAGTCGGTGCCAGTAAATTGCTCGCGATGCTTGATTGGATTCAGCGAATAATTCTGGCGTAAATTCTTTCGAGTAGAGCAGCTGGTTAGGATCGAGTTGGCTATTTGTTTTAAGAGTTGCTAATGGCTGTATAATGTTAACTTTAGGCTGTGCTTTACTTATGACTATATCAGCCCCAATGCTGTAAAAAGAGCATGAAAGAATCACGAGTGTGATGATAAGAGCTGATATTTTTCTGAAATCCATCCCAAGCTCCCTATCCTGAATAAGTAATACTTTTTATAGCATGCCTCATGATAAAGTTGCAAAGCTTGCGCTGTCATTAAATCAATCGAATGAGTGATTGTGACTTCTCTTATTTTTGTAATGTTCTCTACTACTGCATTTAGATAGAGGCAGTAGTAGAGGGGGCTATTTACATCAGTGTTTATTGCGATAGTTCCTTTGCGGTATCAACAAAAATTCCTTGGATATCATTTGCTTCGCGCTCTGTTTGACCGCCATGTTTTAGAAATGCCGCAATGATGGTCTGGGTTTTTTCTTCTTTCGCGCGTTCTAAGAAATATCGCAGCTCAAGCTCAGTGCCAGCATCTTCGTCTTTTATAGATGCTGCAATAATTTCTTTGTACATGACTATATCTCTAATTTCCCAGCTGACGATGACTGCTAATAGTTGTTCGAGATATGTATCAATCTCATTTTTAGATACAAATTGCGTAATAATATTCAATGCTTCAGCCTGCTGTGCCGTAAAGTCTGCACCGGTTAGTAAGGCTTGAAGGGCTTTCCCTTTGCCTAAACGTCGAGCGAATTGCACCGCGCCCTGACCGCCTGTAGGAATATTGATATATAACTCTGGTTGAGCAAAAGCTGAGTTTTCTGTGCCATAAGCTAAATCGCATGCCATTACAAACTCATTACCACCACCGCGAGCAACGCCGTCAACTACGGCGATCGAAAGTTGCTTCATTGCTTTGATGTTGGCAATCATATGATTAAACTCTATTGATGCGGCTTGTCCACCTTGTGTTCCGTTTATTACGTTAAGATCGAGATGTGCGACAAAGAATGCTTCGTGAAACGATTTAAAGACTACGGCTTTTGTTTCTCGGTCATCTTTTAAGGATAAGATAAATTGGTTTAGTTCATTGATTAAATCAATGGTTAAAATATTTACAGGTGGATTCTGAATTAAGACTGTGGCGACGCCATCTGTTTTTGTAATGTTTAGCTTATTCATAGTTTGATCCTCTTTGCCTAAAAATACGCAACTCGATATTGGTTGCGTCAATTGATGAAGCTAATTTAATATGACTTTTGATGTCATAAAACAGACGTAATTGAATTATAATGTTTCCAATTTGGAACCAATTGGTGGTTTATGGACCTCGCTAGTCGATTGTTGTTATTACTTGAAGTCTCTGAGTTAGGTAGTTTTTCTAAAGTTTCTGAGCATCGAAATGTTAATCGTTCTGCTATCTCAAAGCAGATAGTTAAACTTGAAGAAGAGCTGGGTGTGCAGTTATTGAATAGAACGACACGTTCACTGTCGTTAACGGTTGCTGGAAGTGAAATGGTTAGCCAAGCTAGGCACTTGAGAGAGTTATTAAATAATTCAAAGCGATTAGCTGAAAATTATCATAGTGAACCTAGAGGTGAGCTTAAAATATCTAGCTCTGCATTATTTGGCCGCCAATACGTTCAGCAAGCGGTGCTCAGGTTTCAAACGTTATATCCCGATGTTCGAATTGAGTTGTTACTCGAAGACAGAATGGTTGATATTGTCGGTGAGGGTTTTGACATTGGATTTCGAATTGGAAAGCCAAAAGAATCGAATTTGATTGCAAAGCAGATTGCGAGAAATCGATTGTTGATTGTCGCTGCTCCAAGTTTTATTAAGAAATATGGAATACCAAAGACGATTCCAAAGCTAGAGAATATGCCTGCTGTTGTTTATTCTTCTCAAGGGTTAGTTATTGATAAATTTAAGTATTTGGATGCATCGGGCAACGAAGCACACTTTCAGTTAACTCCTACCTATAAAGTCAATGAAGTGGAAATGCTTATTAACACTGCGCTAGCTGGTAATATGCTAACTGTTACTACCGCTCAAATGATTGAAAATGAAATATTGGATGGAACACTTGTACCTGTAATGACGCATATTAATTTGGCTGATTATGGTACATTTTACGCTGTTTACCCGCATAGGAATGCGCCGATGAAAACAAAATTGTTTATAGAAACACTCAGAGAAGTGATTGGTGAAGATAATCCTATTTGGGAAGAAAGAATACCGGGCTTCTCTAAAATGTATGGGCGTAATTCTTAAATTGTAGAAATTGATTTCTCTCGCTTCACATCGATTTCACAAATGTATTGATACCTTGTTGTTAACCAAACATTAGAGGTATTTACAATGACAACCATCAAGAAAAAGATTGCTTACGCCGCGTTGATTATCGCTGGCTTTTTTACGTTTTCAGGTAGCGCCTGGTATTTAACATTTGCACCGACTCCTTATCAGGTCACGCAAGAGCAACTCGACAGTTATTTCACTTATTCAACTCAAAACACGCTTAATTGGCAGCAGTCAGCGCTAGACAAAACAAACTATGAATTCACCTATCGAAGCTTTGATGGAGAAGTCGTTCACGGTCGCATTCGTTATCCGCAGCCATTGGTTGATATTTCAGCGCCAATTCCTGTGATGATTGGTGCTCACGGTATGGGGCGTAGCCAAATTCGTTGGTTTCAAGACTCTTTTAAGGGGCGCCCAACCGTAGAAAGCGTCGATAAGATTGCTGAGCAGGCGTTACATCATGGCTATGCTGTGATTTCAATTGATGCGCGTAATCACGGTCAACGTAAAGATCCTGATTACACCATTGCTGATGTAATGGGCGATTTACATTATTGGGGAAAGCGCGAACCTTATGAAGCGATGATTCGAGACACGGTGCGTGATCATCGCGTGTTGCTTGATTGGGTAGTTAAGCAACCGCAGTTTGATAGCAAACAAATTAATATTGCAGGTTACAGTATGGGCGCTCAGGTAAGCCTATTATTGGCAAGTGTCGACAGCCGAATCTCTGATGTCGCGGCCGTTGTGCCACCGCATGCCGATGACACAACCGCGTTGGTATCACCAAGCAACTTTTTAGCAGGCCTCAGTGACAATAAGGTGTGGTTAGTGACTGGTGATGACGATGAATATGCTTCATTGGAAGAGAATGCATCGTTTTTTAATGATATTCCCAGCAACGATAAAAAACATTTGCGCTTTGACAGTGGTCATATCTTGCCTGCACACTATGTCGATCAATTAGCCTCGTGGTTTTAAATGTGCAGCAACGTAAATTAAAGATATTAGTAATTGAAGATAATCATGATATTAGCCTTAATATTGCCGATTATTTTCAACAGCAAGGGGCAGTTCTAGATTTTGCCGACAATGGGGAGTTGGGACTGACACTTGCGACTACTGAACATTATGACTGCATTATACTCGATTTAATGCTGCCAAAACTCGACGGTATTGCGGTGTGTCAACAAGTGCGAGAGCGTGCAACACGACCTATACCTATTATTATGATGACAGCGCGCGATACTCTTGATGATAAACGCTTAGGTTTTGGTGTTGGCGCGGATGATTACTTAACAAAGCCATTTGATTTAGAAGAGTTGTGGTTGCGTTGCAATGCGCTCGCCAATCGTTATCAGCAGCCGTTGGACAAAAAGCTAGTCATAGGGCCATTAACGCTTAATCTGCAAACTAAGCAAGCAGAGCGCGCTGGTAAGTCATTACAATTACAGCACATCCCTTGGCAGATACTCACTGTGTTAATGCAGGCGCATCCACGCGTAGTGAGCCGCAGTGAGTTATGTGATGAAATTTGGGGTGACGAATACACTGAATCTGACGCGTTGCGTTCTCATCTATATCAGCTTCGCAAGACAATAGATAAGCCGTTTGATTATCCCATTATTAAAACCATGCATGGCATTGGTTTTTCCCTCGATATTACGTAAAGGCCGTTAGATAGCGATGAAGATCACTCAACTGCGCGTGCGCATTATCAGTTATTTCGTTGGTGCTGCGCTGCTTATTAGTGCGTTGTATGGCGCAGTAGCATTCGTTTTTGCCTATTACGTTGAAGATAATTTTTTAAATGCTCTGCTCAACAGTGAAGCTAAAGCTATTCATCAACAGGTCATTGAGAAGCGTGCGCCAAGTCCGAGACTGGAGTTTGTCACTTTTCATGCGACTGTTGATGAGTTGCCATTATTTGTTCGCAATACGTTGAGCGCCCAACCCAAACGGCGTGAATTTGCTGCGCCAGAAGGCAGGCACTATCATTTGCTGAAATTTGAACAGGGCTATCTGTTGGCGGATGTGAGCAGTTATTTGGTTGTGCGAGAAAACAAACAAATAATGCTGTCTTACTTACTCATTTTGTTAGCTATTGTGACTGCGATTGCTGCCTTAGTTGGATTTGCGGCTTATCGTATTGCTAAACGTTTACTTCGTCCACTTGATGAGTTGAAGGCGATTGTCGAACAAGCGCCTGTGGAACAATTACCGCAGGGATTTGCTAAGCGCTTCCAAAAAGATGAAATTGGTAGTTTTGCTAATGCGTTAGAACAAGCCTTGGTTCGAATTAAAGCATTTGTGCAGCGTGAGCAACACTTTACGCGCGATGTGTCACACGAGCTGCGGACGCCAACAACGATTAGCCGTGGTGCACTAACCTTGTTAAAACAGACATCATTAAGCGCAGATCAAACTCCGTTGGTGACGCGAATTGAGCAAGCTCAAGTACAAATCGAACAAAGCTTAAGTACGTTGCTTGCCTTAGCACGTGAAGACAATAATGCAGTAACGCAAACTCGTCTATTACCCGTTGTGGAGCAAAGCATTATTCAACAACATCAGTTTTTAGCTGATAAAGACATTGAGTTGGTGATTAGCATTAAACCGCAGCAAGAGGTCCCTATCGCGGAAACACCATTACTAATTCTACTCAATAATCTAATCGGCAATGCGTTTAAATATACAGTATCAGGCACTATTAGCGTGATATATGATAAGCAAACCCTCTTGATTAGAGATAGTGGCAAAGGAATCGATTCGACATTGCAGCCACATGTTTTTGAGGCGGGAGTAAAGGGGCAAACCAGTCAAGGCTTAGGTATGGGGTTGAGTATCGTAAAACGCTTGTGTGAGCAATTTTCCATTGACTATCGAGTTAAAAGTTCAGGAGACGGAACCGAGTTTTCGATTAGATTTAGTGATTAGGTGGGGGTGAAATAGGTCTAGCACTTCGCCACTGTGAACGATTGCAGGTCAATTGACTTGAGAAGGTGCAGCTAGTGACTATCACGTTAAAAACAGACAATGAGTATCGATTTTACATATATGAACACAGCAACTATTACTTGGCCTGCCATTATCAAATTCGAAGCAGATGACGAGCTGCTTTTCATCGCCGATGCAACGCAGTGGATTGGTGATAGCGATTTTCACGCTGCTGACTATCATCCGTCAGATATCTTAATCGACGCCGTTGGTGTAATACATTATCTAAACCATCAATTCGATGGCAAAATCATTCCTCAATCTACAGAGCAAGTGATAGAACTTTCCAGCGCTATCGAACTGGTAAAAGCGCATTTCTCAGCTATTGGCGCGTGCTGTTCGGCTAAGCTTTCAGCACGATCTTTTGAAGAATTGTTTGACATGGTTGGAGCGAGTGATTTCGAAGGTTAAAGGGGCACTGATTCGCTGATAACGGCTTTATTTCGTAGTTGAAATCAGATTTGGATATTTGAAGTATTTAATTAGGTAATAATCGTAACAGCATTTGTATGGCATTTTATTTGTTGTAGCAACGCTGTATAGTCGGTGCCTCCTTTTGGGTATTAATAATTATTCGTATTACGATGAGCAAGCAATTCTGGTTTAAAATTCACAGTTGGGTCGGCATTAAGCTGGCGTTGCTGACTTGCTTTATTTTGATCACCGGGACATTTGCGGTGGTGTCCAATGAAATCGATTGGCTCACAAATTCGGCGATGCGTGCGGATGTCAACAGTAATGCGGTGCAATGGCAAGCTATTTACGACAGCGCCAATCGCATGAAGCCTGAAGACTCTATTGCTTGGGTATCACGTTCTAAAGATCCTTGGTTTGCCGCTGAGGTAATTATGCGCGGAGCTGATGGTGAGCGTTATCGTTTGTTCTTTCATCCCGAGACAGCCCAGTATCAAGGTGACGGCCGTTGGTATAATTGGCAGCGTTTCTTTCGGATGACTCATCGTCATTTGATGATGCCCAGTCAGATCGGTATCACCATTGTGTGCTTAGTTGGCTTGTTTCTTTTTATGTCGGGCATTTCTGGCATTTTGATTTATAAGCGCTGGTGGCGGGATTTCTTCCGTAAACCTCGAATGCATAATCCAAAGTTGTTCTGGCATGATATTCATCGAGTAATGGGCTTGTGGAGCTTGTGGCTGCTACTTATCATTTGCGTTACAGGCGTATGGTATTTCTTGGAAATTTGGGGACTGCGCGCTCAACTCCCCAAAGATGCTAAGCCAGTCTCTGTGCAAGCGCAAACCATTGCTGTGCAGCCGCAAGCAGACATTATTGGACGAGTTATAACTAAAGTAAAAGAGACACGGCCAGAGTTGGACATTACCAGTATTCGTCTGCCAACTCGTGCCAATCAAGGTATTGTGATTCAAGGGTACGATGATACGGTATTGGTACGTGAGCGGGCTAATAACTTAGTTTTTGATCCCGTTTCTGGTGACTTGCTTTCAGTGCGATACGCCAGTGAGCAGGGGGCGCATGTACGAATTTCAGAAGCTGCCGATCCATTGCATTTTGGAACCTTTGGCGGATTAGCGACAAAGCTCGTTTACTTTGTGTTTGGTATTATTCTTAGTGGCTTGGCTGTCGCTGGAACCTATTTGTATGGCATGCGTCAACTGCGTGCACCGCGTGGTGAAACCATAGCGGCAAAAAACTATTGGCGTGCTTCGTGGCTGGGGCAGGGAAAATGGCGCTGGCTGTCGGTGTTATTATTGACGATATGCACTATTCTAACAGTGGTTTTGTTTGCAGGAATTGCGCAGGTTTAACTGTGAATAGTTGACGTGATATGGGCAGAAATACGCTATCGCAAACCGATAGCGTATCCTTATTGCGATTTAATCATCAATAAAATCAATAGTAAGTAGCAGCCTCTTTTCACCTGCGGCGACCGCTGGCGAGCGATGTACTAGACCAAATCCTTCTTCTTCACTCCAGTGTTCGCCTTTTAGCAGCGCAACATCACCAGTCGTGAGTTGATCGATGGTGGTATCGGCGCTGATTAATCCAGATTCTTCATCTGGTAGACCTTGGCTTTTGGCACCGAGTTTGTCGCGATTTACATCGTCGTGGTTAAGCCATTGAGTGGCAATGCCGCTATAGGTAGTAACCAAGCGGCACGGAATGCGATCGACGTGAAAACGTGGGCACATAGCGCGATCGAGGACAGTTAATCTAACCCCCGCACGTTGTTGTTCGAATAAGCAGCAAAACATATCTACCAGCTGGGCAATGTCTTGGCGTAACTCTGCCCCCATGTTTTTGGTCTCGAAATCCTTACTAAGCACCTCAATGGCGTTGTCAGGTGTCATGGCCAAAGAAGCAGAAGCCTTGGGGTGATTGGCGATGAAGTCATTGATGCCACACGCTAACTCTGCCGATAAATCTCGTTGCCAGACCGCGATATTTACTTGTGGTTGATAGATATCGGCGAGCACGTTTGGGTCATCGCCTATACTTGGATATCTGCTTTGCTCGTGATTAATAGCGAGTTCTGTCATGGTTATTCTCCCCACGCTGGAAATGGATCGTTAAATGTTGCCCAGTAATCTTTACCGCGTAATAGCTCTTCTTCAGTTAATAAGCAGTTGTCTAACGCAGCTATCATGGCTGATTGATTGAGGTTTTGGCCGATAAATACCAGCTCTTGGCGCATATCGCCGAATGGCTCTACCCATTGTTGTTCAATCTCGCGTAAGGATTCGCTATCTGTCGGCCAATCTTTTTTAGGAATGGCCTTCCAGAACATGCCTGCAAAGCCGTAATGGGCAATACCGCCAGCTTGGCTCCATTGGCCGCAAAAATGCGGACGTGTTGCTAACCAAAAATAACCTTTAGAGCGAATGAGTTTGCCGAATTCTTGGGTGCCATGTAGAAATTGGTAGAACTTCTCGGGATGGAATGGGCGGCGTGCTACGTAGTTAAAGCTTGCGATACCGTACTCTTCTGTCTCAGGTACGTGTTCACCGCGCATTTCTTGAAGCCAACCCGCGGCCTGTTGAGCGCGTTCAAAATCAAATAGTTGAGTATTTAACACGGCGTCGATATCGACGTTGCCGTTTTCGATTGGGATGATTTTAGCGTGTGTATTTAGGACTTTGATAATAGCTTTAAGGCGCTCTAATTCTTCGTGCTCAACAAGATCAGTTTTGCTAATAAGAATGACGTCAGCAAACTCTACTTGATCGACAAGGAGATCTGCCACGCTGCGCTCGTCAGCTTCACCAAGTGATTCGCCAGTTTCTTGAAGGTATTGCGCTCGATCGTAATCCTTTAAGAAGTTCACCGCATCGACCACGGTAACCATAGTATCTAGGGTTGCAATGTCAGATAGCGATACACCGTCTTCGTCGGCAAAGGTAAAAGTTTCGGCGACGGGGAGCGGCTCTGAAATTCCCGTTGATTCGATGACCAGATAATCAAAGCGACCATCTTTAGCGAGCTTCTCTATCTCTATCAATAGATCTTCTCGAAGCGTACAACAGATGCAGCCATTGCTCATTTCAACAAGCTTTTCATCGCTGCGGCTCAGTGAGATCTCATGTTTTATCGTCGCTGAGTCGATATTAATTTCACTCATGTCATTAACAATTACGGCGACTTTTTTGCCTTGCCGATTATTGAGGATGTGACTGAGTACGGTTGTTTTTCCGGCACCTAAGAACCCCGAAAGGACGGTGACTGGGAGTTTTTGATTATTCACGTTGCTATTGTCTCAATGGTTATTTTAATGTTTTTATTGAGATGTTATATCGTAACGTTTTCTTTTTCCAGTTGAACACTAAAATTGCGTGCGGTGAGTACAATATTAATCATGCTATATTCAAACTTTTCGAAAGTGAGACAATATTAAGATGAGTAAACAACAGTCTTATCGCTGCCGTATTATTAAAGAAGGAAATCTCACTGCTATTCCGATACCTTTTGATCCCAAAGCAGTATTTGGTAAGGTCCGTGCGCCTGTCGTGGTTCAACTTAGCGGTTATGAATATCGCAGTACGATTTCGTCGATGAAAGGCAAGGTGTTTATTCCATTGCGCAAGAGTCACGTCGAAGCGTCAGGCGTTGATCTTGATGCAGAGATAGAAATCACCCTGAGCTTTGATGATGCGCCGCGCGAAGTTGAAATCCCGCAAATGCTGGCAGAGCGCTTAGCGCAGTCGCCTAGTGGATTAAGCAATTGGGATGCGCTGAGCTACACTGCTAAAAAGGAATTTGCGATAGCGATTAACGACGCTAAGAAAGAAGAAACAAAATTGCGCCGTTTAGAAAAAATTGTCGGGCAGTTGAGTTAACCCTCACAGACTAAATTTAGCTGTAAAAGCCAGTGTCGTCATCGGCACTGGCTAAGCTATTAAATGTCCTTTTAAAACTCATTTTCAGCGATGGTTTCGGCAATTTTGTTTACCAATAAACCAGCGTTGCCAACATTACTAAAAGCGACAACCATGCCGTCGACTTCTGGCACTAATACGATGATGGTACTAAAACCGTCGATACCGCCAGAGTGAGTGTAGGTTTTCATGCCTTTTGTTTCTGTCACTATCCAGCCAAAACCGTAACCTTGCTGTGGGTAGATATCTGCAATATCGCTATCTGATAGCAACGTATGTGACATGACTGCTTTGCCCCATGCTTCGTAATCGCTGAGATTACTAGATAGCGCGCCTGCGGCATAGGGCACTGACATGTTAATGCTATCGGCGCGAGACGATTGCGATGATGTTTTGTAGCCAAGTGCGTAGTTGTCACCACTAATTACGCTATTGCCCATTTCAGTATTTTCCATACCTAGTGGCATTAGAATATGCGCATTGAGGAAGTCGAAGTAGCTGGTGTCTGATACGCGTTCAATTAAGTGTCCCAATAAAAAGTAATTTGAATTGGAATACTGGAATTTACTGCCTGGGGTAAATTCTAGTGATTTATTTTTAAATAAATCGATAAGCTCCGATTGTTGATAATGTTTGTTTTTGTTTACCAAACTAAGGTAGTCGGGAATACCACTTCTGTGCGTTAACAGCTGACGAATAGTGATTTGTTTATTGGGGTAGTCGGTTAAGTAAGTTGCAACAGGATCGTCAAAACTATCGATTAAATCTTGTTGTTTAAGCTGCACAACGGCCAAAGCGGTAAATGCCTTAGTGAGTGATGCGATACGATATTTGGTATCGACGTCATTGGTGCGTTTAGCGGACTTATCGGCATAGCCATAACCACTTTTTAAGATAGTTGTGTCGCCTTTTTTGACTAGCACGCTGCCAATAAAACCATTGTCTAAAACATATTGCTGCGCTGAAACGTATGCATTGGTTTTGATGGGTTGTTGTTTGTTGCCGCCGCTGCCACCACAGGCGCAGAGCAATAGTGCGAGTGAAATACAGAGTGTGTTTCTCATGATGCTTCCTTGTCGATTGATTAAAGTGACGACATTGTAGGTAGCATCGACGTGTAATTCAGTTTGAACTCTGTAAGTGATTTGTCAGAATGTGTAAGCGGCGGTAAAAATTTATGTCAGTCGGCGGTTGGGGTCATAGCTTCTTTAATTTCGTCGCTGGTAAATCCCTTGCGCGATAAATAGGCATAGGCTTTCGACTTTTCTTTAAAGTCTGATAAATCGTAGCGTTTTTTGGCGAGTTGTTGTTGGCAGCTATGATAAAAATCGATGTCGTCTGTCATTTCTAGTTGATAGACAGTATCTTCAAATTCAGAGACATCGATGAGGCGTTGTTTTAGTTCGTTTAAAATCAACGTGCGGCCTTTGCCCTTGCGATACAACTTGAATATTTCTTGGGTTAAATCGGCCTTATCCGCTTTAATGGCAAGCTTTGTTCGTAATGTTTCTTGTGCTGGATGTTGCTCTAACGCACGGTTAATTTGTGCGTGGCTAAAACCTCGATTATTCATCTGGGCATACAGTTTTTCTTTGCTAATTCCTTCAAAATTTTCATAGCGTGACTGCAGCCGTTCGATGGCCATTTGTTGGAAATCAATATTGTCCTGCTCGACAACCTTCTCGATGGCGGTTTCTATATCTGTAGTGCTGATCCCACGTTTCGTGAGCTTTTGACCAATGGCGCCTTTGCCAACTCCGTTACTAAACGCCGATTCACAAAATCTGACGGCAAACTCTAGATCTGTTTTGAGGTATTTATTGTCGATTAGATGATTCATCACCTCGTCGATCCACGCCTGATTAGTGGTTTTTCTGTTAAGCTTTTTACGGATTTCTTCGATGGTGAAATCTTGCTGATTGAGGTGCCAATATGCGCTATTAAACACTTGGTCGATGGTTTTAGCTTGTTTGAGGGGTGGGTGCATAAGCTTGGTGAATTAAATAGTGCCTGATGTTGAGTGTAACACAGCTTAAACAGTTTAGGCGCTTACTGAGCGTTTCTGTTGTGCTTAAGAGACGGCAAATAGGCATGCGTTACAAGAATTTCTATGTTGTAAAAAGTTACACTTAAATGAGAATCAATACCTTGTGTTATAATATAGCATAACATTATAATGTCGCCATTTTATTAATGGAGGCTATAACGTGGAATGCAAGGCAAACACTCATGCTGCAATTGAAGCGAATTCGCTGTCGATCGAAATTAACGGTGAACAGATTGTCAAAGACTTAAGTTTTCGGGTTGCTAGTGGAGAAATTTACGCGCTGTTAGGGGGTAACGGAGCAGGAAAATCTACAACGCTTAAAACCTTATTGGGGTTTCACAAACCTGCTAGCGGCAGCGTGCTAGTCGATGAATTGAGTGTGAGTGAGCATTTGGTTCAGGTGCGTAATAAAATGGCTTACTTGCCTGAGTCTGCCACGCTATACCCGCATTTAACAGCCAGAGAAAACGTACGTTATTTTTTATCGCTCGCTGGTCTTGAGAAGTCTGATGCTGAACTCGATGCGGCATTCGAACGAGTTGCTCTCCAAAAAAAGGCATGGGAGCGACAAATGCAGACATATTCAAAGGGAATGCGTCAAAAAACAGCAATCGCCTTAGCGTTGCTGCGCCAAGCACCTATCTTTCTACTTGATGAGCCTACGTCTGGCTTAGATCCTGTTGCGATCGATGAATTTAATCACTTGCTGCGTGAGTTGGCCAATTCTGGTGCAACCATTTTCATGGTGACTCATGATGTTTATGGTGCGTGTCAGGTGGCTGATCGCATAGGCTTGCTCAGAAATGGCGAGTTAGTGGGCGAGTTTAGTGCGCCGCAAGACGGGCATATAAACACTGAAGATGTCCACGCGGCCTTTGCGCAAGGACTATCGGCATGAGTGGAACTACGTTTTCTAAAATAACTGCTGTGGCTAAAGATGAGTGGCGCTATTGGTTTCGTTCGAAACTCGCGCTGTCTGTCTTGACCGTAGGATTGTTATTAACTATTTCTTCGGTCATCGTCACGGCCATGAAAGCGCATGAGCTTGATCACCTGCGCTCAACTATGCAAACGGCAGCTGAGGATAAATTTGCTGAGCAGCCAGATCGCCATCCGCATCGAATGGTCCATTACGGACACTATGCGTTTCGCACTCCATCGCCGCTAAGTACATTAGACCCTGGCGTCGATGCGTACACGGGAAATTCAATCTTTTTGGAAGGCCATCGCCAAAACAGCGCTATGTTTGCCGATCATCGCCAAGGTACTGCGTTAACTGCTCTTGGTAGCTTATCGCCCGCTTTTATTGTTCAAGTGTTAGCGCCATTGCTGCTAATGCTTATTGGTTATAGTGCCATTAGCCGTGAAAAAGAATCAAAAACACTGACCTTCATTTTGTCTCAAGGCATCTCATTTTTCACTGTATTGGCGGGTAAAGGGCTAGCGCTGTTGTCGGTTATTGCGCTGATTATGACGCCTTTGGTTATGTCGGGAGCTATGGCAGTTGCTGATGGTGAAAGCGCAGTTATTGTTGCGAGCTTTTTGGCTGGTTATGCCATGTATCTGGTGGTGTGGGCATTATTGATTGTATTGGTGTCGAGCCTATTTGCGAAAAATAGCGAAAGTTTTACTAGCTTGGCTTTTTGTTGGGTGCTGTTTTGTATTGTTGTTCCCCGCATTGCTAGCTCGACGGCCGCCAATGCGGTACCTGCCGCTGGTAAATTAGAAACGGATTTTGCAGTCATTGCTAAATTGCGCACGATGGGAGACGGGCACAATGCTGCTGATCCTGCCTTTGCCAAATTAAAAGCTTCATTGCTGGAAAAACACAACGTTGAAACAGTCGAAGAGTTGCCAGTAAATTTTCGAGGAATTGTTGCTGGCGCCTCTGAAGCTAAGCTCACTACCGTGCTGAATAAGTTTGCTGAATTACGCATGCTTAAAGAATTAGAGCAAACGTTAGTCGCCCGCAATTTCGGTTGGTTATCGCCAATGGTAGCGATTCGTTCGCTATCGATGATTACCGCGAATACCGGCATAGAAACTCACCACAGATTTCTTCGTGAAACTGAGCAACTTCGCTTTGATTTTGTTCAATCACTCAACAAAGTTCACGCTGAACAGCTTACTTATCAAGATGATGTTAATCGAGGGAAAAGTCTAGCTGCGGCTAAAAAAGCGCGTGTTGGCTCAGAGAACTGGCAGGTTCTAAAAGATTTTAATTTTCAAGGGGATAGTTCGTCGACGAGGTTGGATCGCGGTTCAAGTGCCATGATGCAGTTGGCCTTGTGGGCACTGTTGCTTTGTGTGCTGATCGGTTTTACAGGAAGACGTGTGCAATGAAATATTATTTAAACCATTTGCAAAGAGAGTGGCGCTTTTTATTGGGTCAAAAATACATTGTAGCTCTGTTACTTTGCACCTTATTAACGTCTGTATTTGCTGTTGTTAGTGGTATTCAAGAGGTTGCGCAGCAACGAGATACTATTGAGCGCCTGATTGCTGCGGATGAAATCGATCGTAAAGAAGCACAACAAAAACATTCGGATGTAGGCAGGCTCGCCTATTACTCGTTTCACCTAACTTATGCACCGCCTTCTGACTTAGCTTTTGCTGCGTTAGGGGAGCGAGATGTTGCGCCTTGGAAACATCGCATCAAGATGTTGGCGTTAGAAGGACAAATCTATGAAACAGACGCGCAAAACGCCGAGTTAGCGCAAGCAGGGAAGATTGACTTTGTTTTTGTGATCAGTGCTTTGTCACCGCTGCTAATTATTTTGTTATTTCATGACTTGTTTTCAAGCGAGCGCAGTAGTGGTAGATACGATTTGTTGGTTAGCACAACGCGTTCAAGCAGTGCATTGTGGGTCGCTCGCTCAATCGTAAGGTTTGTTGCCGTGCTGTTGTGCTTGATGCTGTCGTTTTGGGTGGGTGCGTGGTATAGCGCTGCACCGGTTATGTCTGTACTCGTTCTTAGTTTTTGGTGCGTTATTTATTTACTGTTTTGGACATTGTTAAGTCTCTGGCTAGGAAGTAAAGGTAATAACTCACCGAGCATTGCATCACGTCTTATTGGCTTGTGGGTTGTGATGGCTTTTATTATTCCTATTTTGGGTGATTTAGCGATAAAACATCAGGTTGAATCACCTAAAGGTGGCGACATCATTATGACGCAGCGAGAAGCTGTAAATGATGCGTGGGATTTGCCAAAAGAAGTCACCATGGAAGCCTTTGTTGCTACGCATCCTCAATGGCGAGAGTACGCGACGTCGCAAGGGATGTTTGAGTGGAAGTGGTATTACGCTTTCCAGCAAGTTGGCGATCAAAAAGCCAGTGAGTTGTCGCAAGCTTATCGTGATGCCGCAAAAACAAAATACGACAGAGCCGGTTGGGTGTCTTTACTTTCTCCGCCGCTATTGCTTCAACGTAAGCTAACTCGTCTCGCTGAAACTGATGCCATTGCATCATTTGTTTACGAGCAGGATATTCGCGAATTTCATAAGAAATTACGGGATTTTTATTACCCGTGGTTATTCACATCGAAAACATTTTCAAAAGATGCACTCACTGAACTCCCCGTTTTTGTTCCGTCTATGGCTCGGGCTAATTCAGCGCACTCAACCTCAAAGGAAAAGGTAGTTAAATGAAAGCAAACGTTTTAAAACTCTCCCTGTTAGCAACGACAATTACTTCATTATTTAGCGGTGTTGCGGTAGCTAAGCAAGCCACTGCTGCGGATGATAAATCAATTGAGAATGTCATTGTTATCGGTAGTTATGAAGGGGCTAAACCTGCTAATTTAGCTGGTAGTTATGAAATTATTGGCCGTGATCAACTCGATTATTTGCACGTTGACAACAACGTAGAGTTGTTTACTAAGTTGCCGGGTATTTCGTTGTCTCGATATAACCAAGGACCTATTAATGCTGATTTAGCCATTCGTGGTTTTGATGCTGATGGTACAACGCCTCATGCCAAGTTGCTAATTGATGGCATACCGTCGAATCTACATAACGGCTTTGGTGAGTTAGAGCAGGTGTTTTCATCAAACATCGATTCTATTCAAGTGTTTAAAGGCACGAGCGATGTTAAGCACGGCTTGTTTAACATTGCGGGTAATTATTCGGTATTCACACGTCAAGACACTGATGTGAAAGAGCTGCAAACAACTTTAGGCAGTTACGGCAGTAAAGAGCTACAAGGCTATGCGGGTTTTGAAACTGGTAAATTAACCCATAATTACAGCTTAGGCTTTCGAGAAGCTGAAGGCTATCGTGATAATTCAGAGTTAGAGCGCTATGCGTTTAACGGTCGTTGGTTTTATCAATTAAACAATCACTTAAAGCTTGGTTATATTGCGCGTTTTTCACATTTTGATGCCGACGCACCTGGCTATTTAAATCGCGATGTCGCGCGAGACAAGCCGAAAACGTCGGCGAGCTATGCCAGTCAAGATGGTGGTGATAAGACGGTAGTTCATCATAGTGTGCATGCCAACTACGATAATGGTGATTTCCAAGTTGATGGCCGTGTCTTTCATCAGTCATTTGAGCGCGAACGTTGGGTACGATTTAGCGAAGCGGGTTCGTTAACTAATCGCTATGACGATCAAACTCACACTGGTTTTTTGGTTGATGCTCGCTATCGTATTGACCAATCATGGAGCGTATTGACTGGTGTGTCTTATCAATCGGAAGATGTGTTGGAACAACGTTTTGGCACCATAGGACAAACGCGTAAACGCGATGTCACTAAAGTTTCTCGCAACTATGATTACACGTTAGATTCACTTGGCGTATACGCGTCGATTGAGAACCAGTTATCGGACAACTTTAAATGGAACTTGGGTTTACGTGGCGACAAGTTAGACGGTGATCTAACTGCAACCAGTGCCGAGGGTGTGAGTAGTGATCGCGATATTTACGATTTTGGCTGGATAGTTCAACCAAAACTCAATGTATTTTATAACGTGAATGCTGACTGGCTGTTGTTTGCTAACTTCGGTGAGTCTTTTCAACACCCTCGTGGTTCCGCACTTTACACCGCTGGTGACGTAAATGCTCGTGATGTCTCGACTAATGTCGGCTGGGAGTTTGGTACTCAAGTAGCAGTTGCAGAAAACGCGACGCTTCGTATCTCTCATTGGCAGCAGACGGCTGAAGATGAGTACATCAGCGTAGATGGCGTGGCGCAAAACGTTGGTGAAACAGAACGCAGTGGTTGGGAATTTGCTGGTACATGGCAAGTAAACGATAGCGTTGAGCTTTGGGCAAACTACGGTGTAGTCGATACTGAAATCGTTAATACTAGCAGTACGAATGCAGCTAACGTTGGTAATCAGTTACGCAGTATTCCTGAATATACAGCATCAATTGGCTTAATTGCTGATGTCACCGATGTCCTAACTGCACGTGTCCATGTTGACATGCAAGGTGATTACTATGTTAACGAAGCAAACTTAGGTGGTAAATTTGGTGGCTACACCATTGCCAATGCGAGTTTCGATTACGACGCGCAATGGGCTAAGTTGAGCTTAAATCTCAATAACTTATTCGATGAATATTCGGAATATGTTTTTGATTTTAGTAAAGACGGCTCTGCGACAATTCACTCGCCAGGCGATGGTCGTAATTTCTCTGTAACGGCTAAATTTGAATTCTAACGATTGCTTGATGTTATAGTTAAGCCCGTGTGATGCGGGCTTTAACATTTTTCCACTGAATCTAATCTCAATTCTTATAGCGTAAACATCGATTTGAATAAGCTTGTTTGCCGACGTGATACTTCTACTTTTACGTCACTATTTAACGTTAGCTCTAATCCTCCTGAGCTGCACAATTCCACATTTTTAATCGATGTTAATTGAATAATGTTCTGACGACTAATTCGGAAGAAACTGTCTTTTGGTAGCCGTTGTTCAATTTGAGATAACGTGCGATAGACTAATGGTTTTTGATGTTCGAAATAGACTCTGGTGTAATTTCCCATCGCTTCGAATCGTTCTACATTTGCTAGGGTAACTAAATGGCAATGATTTCCGTCTTTTACAAAAAACTGGCTGCTTAGAGACATTAATTCGTCAGATTGCTGATCAGGATTGTGTTGATGAGCAGCTTTGAATCGTTCACAAGCTTTAGTGAGTCGTTCTTGAGTATAGGGTTTAAGTATGTAATCAATGGCATCTTGTTCAAACGCTTTTAATGCAAATTCTTGATAGGCTGTTGTAAAAATTACATTGGGTGGATTCTCTAACTGTGTGAGGAAGTCAAAACCACTGCCGTCAGGTAAATCGATATCTAAAAATATAAGTTGTGGCTTGTGTTCTTCATAACACTTTAGCGCCTGTTCAATATTCTCAGCTTCTGCGACACAAGATAGATAATCTATGTGTTGTAGTTGAGATTTTAATTCAAGACGGGCCAATCTCGAATCCTCGACAATCATTACTTTTATCATTTTATATACTGTCTACTTAGTCAAAGGGATGGTGATAGTTGCTTTGACGCCGATTGATGATGGTGCCAGTGTGAGCGTTGACGTTTCACCATACATTAAGGCAAGTCTCTGCTTGATATTATTTATGCCTATCCCAGTATTTGTTGAGTCTGATTGATTGAGATTTAAATCACCATGATTTTCGACCTCAATTCGCCATTGACCATCTACGACGGCACTGCTGATAATTATTTGACCACCTTGTTTACGCTTACTAATGCCGTGTTTTATTGCGTTTTCAACAAGCAGTTGCAATATCATGGGCGGTAGTGGGAGTGTTTTTGTCGATGACTCAATCTCATATTTGACGGTAAGTTTATTTTCAAATTGAAGTTTATTGAGGGCAATGTATTGCTCAACGACTGCTAGTTCGTCATTGAAATTGACAACTTGAGTGCGATCAATCTGCATTGTATGACGCATTACCTGTGACAGATTAGCCAACATGTCGCGTGCTTTCATCGAGTCTTCAAGAATAAGCGCTCTAATATTATTAATGGCATTAAACAGAAAGTGTGGATTTATTTGACTAAGAAGTACATCGAGCTGAGCATCTTTTAATGACTCAGTTAATGCTTGTTGTTGTCTATGAGCGGCTTTAAGTTGCTGCTGTTTTTTAAAACCTGCGTAAAACGCTGACCACGCAAGTAAGAGAATAAATATTACTGGGAAACTAAATAA
>JBMYWG010000049.1:0-23253 GCA_049607155.1 Psychrobium sp. | reverse complement strand
CTGATCACCGCAAGGGCATTTAGTTCCATTTCTTATGTGCAGCTCAGGTTAATTAGGATTTGTTCAAGACGAAGCGCATCACCAGTAAGCGATGTGGGTACATCATTGTCGATATGAACATTGAGCTTTAATTGTTTTTCTTCGGCACTAAAACTACATACATTTAGTAGGCGTTGAATTGAGTTATTTAACAAGAAGTCGGCATGTTCGAGTTCGAGTTTTTTCGCCTCGATTTTTGAAAAGTCGAGAATATCGTTCAATAAGGTTAACAACGATTGCGACGACGCGTGAACCATGGAGATGTTTTCACGTTGCTTGGGGTTTAGTTTGGCATTGAGAGCCAATTGACTCAGGCCAATAATCGCATTCATTGGCGTTCGAATTTCGTGGCTCATTTTGGCTAAGAAATTACTCTTGGCTTTGTTAGCTAGGTTGGCTTCTTCAGCCAGTGCTTTCATTTGGTTTTTGGTGCGTTTGGTATAGATTACGTAATATATTAATGCGCATAAAAATAAAAGAAGAAGAACTAATATTGCGTCGCGTAATTTTGCTGTTTTCTCTCTTTGCTTTTGGGCCAATTCACTTATTTGTTGAGCAGATCTTAAACGTGAAATTTCTAGCTCTTTATGCTCAATATTTAGCTTTGTATTGTAAAAAGATGTTTTTTCAGTCTGACTCTCTTCAAGTAGTTCATCGCTCGTCAATTTAAAAGCTTTATGATGGTAAAGAGCTTGTGAAAACTGCTGGTTTTGTTCATAAATTTGTGCAAGTTTTTTGTGAGCTTTTGATTCTGCTGACTTGTCGCTATTATTTTCACTCAGTAGTTTGTTAAGAATTTCTATTGCTTGTTTAGTGTCATTGAGTTCAATATAAATTTCAGCTTTTAGCAGTTCACTTTGTAATGAAGCTATATTGTAATTATTTCTCTGAGCAGATTGTTGACTTTTATTTAGCATCTCTAAAGCTTCGCTCGTTTGGTGCTCTTTTAAAAAAAGTTCGGCTTTCGTGAAATAAACTTCACTGATTAAGATTGATGAAATTTCTTTAAAAACCTCTATAGAGCTATCTAAATGAAGTTTAGCTAATTGCAGCTGGCCCTTTTTAAGGTAGCCCTCTCCAATCATATAGTGGGCAATTGCTAAAGCTTTTTTTTCTGATTTAACCTTCGGGTCATTAAGTAATAGTTGGCCGTATTCTAAATATTTATCATAGTTTTCGATGCTTCTATAATAGAGACTAATGCCTTGTAGTGTATAAAATACTTTATCTGATTTTAATGACTTATGAATTTTTAACGCTTCTAGAAAAAGAGGAAGGCTTTCTGTTTGCAAATTTGTCATGGTATAGAGAGAAGCTTCAAATCTCTTAGATTCTGCCAATTCATATAAATTATTGGCTTCAAGAGCTAAATCTCTTGCTTTGATAATGTGTTCGTAGGCAGTCTCATGCCTATTCATGAGTAGATTAATATAGCTAAGTAGGTTTTCTAGCCGCGCTTGTTGGTCTTTGGTGAGGTCGTTTGTTTTTATGTTGTTGATTAATTCGAAGGCTCTTTCAATATTTGAATTTGTTAATTGTTTTATGTGTTCAAGCGTTTGATCTACATTAGTTTTTGCAAATGAATTGTTTAAAAGACATACAACAATTACTAATATGCTGATCAAACGCTTTAATATCATTAATCCTATCCAAACTTATTGCTTAAAGAAACCTAGTATAGCTTGAGATGTGTCTAATGAAGATGAATCGCATCGTCTTTGGATTTCTTCAACATCACCGGATTTGATTAATTCAATATCACTTTCATCTAAGCCGAAGGCTCTTGCTGCATCTTCGGCGTTTGCGTTGTGAGCCTCTAATGCTTCTGGGTTTGCATTGAGCTCTAACATATATTCGACGAGTTTATCTGTCATTGTCTTTCTTCCTTCCTTAAGAGTGAATCGTTAGCATCAAGCCTTTAACATTTTTAGAGTTAGATTGATTTGCATTTAACTCATTTTCGATTTGTAATCCGTTTACTCCCAGTTCTTTATTAGCACTCTCAGGGCTATTTTTAAACTTATTACCCACCGCAGGATTGGAATTCATTTCAATAACAACATCAACAAGTTCTTTAGTCATTTTAATATCCTTTTGAAATTAATAGTGAAGTATCTCACGAATAGTACAATAGCATTATTTTTTGTCTGAAAGCACTTCTTTTATATCGTTTTCGGATATCTTTAGTTTCTCTAGAATTTCGGGATTGAGACTCGGATCTTGTAGTGGTGGAATAATTAATGTTGAGATCGCTGTTAATTCAACATTACTCATGTTTTTAATTGCTACATGTTCAATACGTGGAGAAAATATCGAAATGGTAGCTGCTTCATAAATAATCACCTGATGATCATCAGGGAAATGGGATAATAGTTTTTCTTTGAGTAATTCCATTCCTTGCTGATATTCAGTGGTTTGAGCAAGTTTTAATGAGTGATCGCCAATTAACCCAATTTGCCAAAGAACAGTCAATGCATAAGGATCGAAGCTTCTTTGATAAAATAGAAATTGTGTGGCCTCTATACTCATACAGCCACTACGCGCAGGATCTATACTTAAATCTGCGAATAGGCAATCTTCTGCAGATATACCAGGCTCCATATGAGCATTGAATCCTTCAGCTTTGAGCTTTTTGATAGCTTCATGACTTGCATAAACGAACACTCCAGGATGGCCATAAAACGCAGCACAAACATTCTTTCCTGCTTTTACGGCGCTGATAATATTCTCTGTCATATCGTTGTAAGTTACCAGTCGAGATTTTCCGTCGCCGTAGTGTTCCGCTAAATCAACGTGATTAGGATTTAGTGATTTTATCCATTGTTTCGATATTTCATCGGGAACTGTAAAGAAAACTTGGTCAGCTTGGCTTATTTGCGCGCGACCTCGTACTGAAATATCGCCACCGATAAGAATGCCTGTTCCAACTACAACTAAAGAGCCTTTTTTTGTCATGTTAAGTACTTTGTAATTAATAATCGTGGTAACTTTGCCATATCTTCATAGTGAAATACCATAAGTAACTGTCAAATATGAAAAATAAAACTATTCATTTTTATGAGGACATTAGAATTACATTGAGTGACTTCTCTTAGCACCGAGGTAATTAAAGTTAATGATGGGAAAATTTATTCTTTATATTCCCAATAAAAAATGAATAGTTGAATAACGTCTGCTTAAATTTAAAGGTTATGAAATAGATATGTTTTCTAAACGGCAAATCGAAGATTTTAACTTTACTGGGGTGAGTCATATCAAAAATGCAATTGATGCGGAAACTTTAGTTGAATTACAGAACATGGTAGATGAGTTAGAAGTACGGGCATTAAGTAGACAAAACGAGGAACTATTTAAAGACTGTAATTTCTCTCTTGAATTATTTAGACCTGTTTTGCATAGAATCAAAAATATCAACAGGCATGGATCTTTATTTTTATTGAATTTATTGATGCAAAATAAAGCTATTGTCAATTCATTGTGTAGCCGAGATGCTGTATTAACAGGTGATATGGTCATATTTAAACGGTTATCCTGCGCGCAAGAGATCCCTTGGCATCAAGACATTGTTGAGTGTAATGCAGACAATTCGATTATCACCCTTGGTATTTATTTAGATGATAGTCCTGTTGGTGAGGGCAATGTCCAGTTTGTACCGGGAACTCATACTCAAAGACAAGATGTCTGCCGAGTTGCTCATGGTAATAACCAGCCTGAAAGGGTCATCGAATTTGATGTAAAGGCGGGAGATATTGTAGTTCACAATCCAATGGTATTGCATCGCTCAGGTACTATGGTTGAGCAACACCGACGCCGCACGCTATATCTAGAATTTCGCTCCCAGTCCAATATCCAGTCTCACGGAGATTGGCCGTCACAATTTTTAGCTGCAAGGCAGCAACTGATGTCCCTTGCAAAACAATATCAAAGTGAATTGGCTACTCAGCCGGATTTGATTGATGAAGCGGAATATCGCTTAAGACTAGAGCAAATTTACGCTGTTAAACTGCCACCACTTCCTGCTAATTACTGCCAGTGTAGCTAGCATTACCTGTGAAAAAAAACAGCTGAATAATTGAGTGGAGATTACCTCCCTTCTTGTTATTTTTTATTTATATTTTCACCAACCCTGATCGCAAAAAGCTACGACTAAATAGTTAGTTTTTAGCCAAATTAGTGATAAGTGTCACGCTTTGTTACTCACCATCATATTTTTCGATTGTTTGTATTGCCTTTTAATTCAGTTGCTTGATTTTAAAGTGCGTCCACTTGGTACTTTTGTATTAAATATAAATTATATTGTATACAATATGTTTACAATGTTGCGTGGAGGTTATAGGCTTTGCTCGATTATTAAACAGTGTTAATAAAAATAAGGAAAAATATTGTGAAAAATCGAACGTTTAAAGCCACGCTCATTGCTTCGGCGTTGGCAAGTGCTATGACAATGAGCAGTGCGTTAGCTGCAGATAAAAATAACGGTAGTGTTGCGGGACAAGTTGCTGTCTCTGGCGGCCAAAATTTAGAAAATGTAACTGTAGTTATTAAGCATAACGGTAAAGGTTTTTCACGAACGACAACCACAAACGATGATGGTAAGTTCAACCTAAAGGCATTGCCAGCTGGGCAATACACCATCGAGTTTGTTAAAGATGGTTATCAAACCATTAAGCAATCGCAGCTAACGGTTCTTGCGGGTAACAAAGCTAATTACGACATCAACATGTCATTGGCAGGTGTCGAAACTATTTCGGTGACGGGCCAGATGATCCAGCGCATCGATATGGCTAGCTCAACAGCATCAATTTCTTTTGACGCAGAAGAGTTATCGCTATTGCCAGTCGCACAAGATACAACGTCAATAGCACTACTTTCACCTGCAACCTCACTAGCAGCAGATGGCAGCGGTGATTACGGTCGTGGTGTTTCATTTAACGGCTCGTCAGTTGCTGAGAATGGCGTGTTCTTAAATGGTTTGAACATTACTGATATCCGTAAAGGTCTTGGTAACATTAGTATTCCGTGGGAAGCCATTGGCCAAACATCTGTAATTTCTGGTGGTGTTGGCGCTGAATACGGCAACTTCATTGGTGGTGTAACAGACTACGTGTCTAAATCGGGTGGTAACGAGTTTAAATTTGGCGTTAGTGTGAACTCAGATCTTGGCAATGTGCTAAATAGCCAAGCGCCAACTACGTACCGTTTTGATACGGGGCACCCAAACGATGACGGCACTTATCCAACAGTGTTAGACACTAATAACACCGAAGATTACTACAGCAATCGCAAGGTGAATGTGTGGGCTAGTGGTGCGCTGATTGAAGACACGTTATTCTTCTACGCGCTTTTAAATCCTCAAACAACAAAGAGTCGTTGGGCTGGCGCTAACAGCATTAGCGAAAGAAATTCAGATGCCGATTACTGGTTCGGTAAACTTGATTGGGTGATCAACGACAATCACAACATCGGTGTAACTGCGCTAAACAATGAGTGGGAATACAGCACGCGTAATGCTGATTACGAATTTATGGATGGCTCTGGTAAGCGCACTGGCGACTATGGCGACCCATCACAATCAGAAAGTGGTGGTTCACTATGGTCGGTTAACTACAGTGGTGTTTTAACAGACGAGTTAACGGTTTCTGCGGTTTACGGTGTCACTAAGCAAGAATCTAAATCAATTAACCCTTCTGCTGAAATCAGCCCAGCGTGGGATAACAGAACAGGTACTTGGTATCGCATTGGTACTTGGACTGATCAATACGCGAGTGCAGTACAAGAGAATGAGCGTAAACAATTCCGCGTTGATTTTGATTATGAGTGGGAAGATCACACTATTCGCTTTGGTTACAGTTCAGAAAAAGTTACGACTTACGACGATACATCATATTCTGGCGACGGTGTTAAATACTATCTATACACAGCTAGCAGTGGTGCAGAAGGTTGGTTTAACGAGCAACTTGAAAAACAAGCAGCACGCTTAGGCACGACCTATACACCAGTGAGCTTACCGCAAGGTACTGAATATATTGCTGGCCGTACCTACACCAAAAAAGGTTCAACAGAAAGTAACTACGTATCTTTCTACATCGAAGATAGTTGGGCGGTTAACGATCAATTGACGTTAAATCTAGGTCTTCGTAACAGTGCATTCGACTCTTACACTGGTACGGGTGAAAAATACGTTGAGATGTCGAATCAAATCGCTCCGCGCTTAGGTGTTACTTACGATCTATTCGAAGACGGCGGCACTAAACTATTTGCCAACTACGGTCGCTACTTCATGCCTATCTCGCCAAATACAAGTGCGCGCATGGTATTACCTGAAACCAATAGCACTGCATATGCCCTGTATGACGATGCTGCACAGCTAAACGATTTAAATCAACCGGGCTCGTTTAATCCATTTTACACTGATACTTCGAGTGATGGTGAATTGGCACAGCCTGTGTCGACTTATGTGGACAAAGACCTCGATCCTATGTACAGCGACGAAATCGCTTTTGGCTTCTCACATGAAATTAACGAAGACTGGATTGTTGGCGCTAAGTTTACTTATCAAAACCTAAAATCTTCGATTGAAGATACCAACCTTGTTTACGCGTTGACTCAAAAATGGGGTAAAGAAAACCCGGAAGAGTTAGAGAAACTGCAGCGTCTTGGTCTAAACACCAATGTTGGCTGGTTGGCATTGGTTGTTAACCCTGGTAACGACATTAAATTAGCTTACGACGTAAACGAAGATGGCACGGTTTCTAGCGATGAATACGTTGAATGGAGTGCTGAATACCTTGGTCTACCGAAAGCTGAGCGTAAGTACAAAGCAATTGAATTAACGACTACAGGTCAAGTTACAGAAGAGCTTAATATTACGGCTTCGTACACTTGGTCACGTTCAGAAGGTAACACCGAAGGTCTAGTGAGTGGTGTTCACAGTCAAGCCGATCCAGGTTGGTCAGGTTCATTTGATGCGCCAGAATTGACGGATAACTCTTATGGTCGCACATCAAACGACATTCCACATAAGTTTAAGTTATTTGGTACTTACAGATTTACCGATGACCTCGTATTAGGTTTCAATGCTAGTGCACAATCAGGTCGTCCTATTAACAAGCTAGGATACCATCCTCAAGGTGTTGGCTCGTGTGCAATCGAACCTAAAGTGACAGATTGTAGTGATATTCGTGGTACAGATTTCTACTACAACAGTCAACCGTCGCCACGTGGTTCTCATGGTCACAGCGATTGGATTTACAATCTAGACTTGAGTTTGTCTTATAACATCGATGTTTCTTACGGCTCGCTGAGTGCTTATGCGAAAGTTTACAACGTGTTCGATAGTGACACTGCATTAACGTACAACGATGTTGCAGAGCTTGAAGAAGGTAAAGACTCTCCTAACTACCGTAACCCAACGAGTTTCCAAACTCCGCGTTACATGTCAGTTGGACTGACTTATAAGTTCTAATGCAACAAATCGATATTTTACTCTCTCGAAATATCGATACTTGAATTACTGAAGTAATTTGGCGGCCAATGAAAATTGGCCGCTTTTTATTGGTAATAGATAAAAGCTATCAATATGATAATTTAAATCGATTTTATCAATTCAATGTCATTCCCTACAATGGTTCCAACTTAAACGGAAACATCAATTTAAACCATTGGAGACAGACATGAGTCAATCAATTATCAACACAAAAATTCAGCCATTCAATGCAACTGCATACCACAACGGTGACTTCGTTGAAGTTTCTGAAGCAGACGTAGCTGGTAAATGGTCAGTATTTTTCTTCTACCCAGCTGATTTCACATTCGTATGTCCAACAGAATTAGGTGACATGGCTGATCACTACGCACAGCTACAAGAAATGGGCGTTGAAGTTTACTCAGTATCTACTGACACTCACTTCACTCACAAAGCATGGCACGACAGTTCAGACACTATCGGTAAAATCAATTACCCAATGATCGGCGACCCAACTGGCGCTATCACTCGCAACTTCGGTGTAATGATTGAAGAAGACGGTTTAGCACTTCGCGGTACTTTCGTTGTTAACCCAGAAGGCGAAATCAAAGTTGCTGAAGTACACGACCTAGGTATCGGCCGTAGCGCTAAAGAATTAGTTCGTAAAATCCAAGCAGCTCAATACGTTGCAGAGCACGACGGCGAAGTATGTCCAGCGTCTTGGCAGCCAGGTGGTGAAACATTAGCACCTTCTCTAGACCTAGTCGGCAAAATCTAAATCTTAGCGTTAGCTAAATACTAGATTTATCTCCTCATCTTGTCGCTGCGCCTTAAACAGCGCGCAGCGACAAGGTGGCTCTCTCTCAAACTTTATATAGATAATCGCTCCCAGGAATATTCAACATGTTAGATACGCAATTAAAAATACAATTAGCCACTTATTTAGCCAATTTAAAAACACCTGTTGAATTGGCGGTTTTCTTAGACCAAGGCGTAAAATCAAAAGAACTCAATGAATTAGTGCAAGAAATTGCTGCTATGTCACCGTTAATCTCACTCGTTGAACTGGATGACGCCAATGAGCGCGCTCCGTCAATGCTGGTTAAATCGGTGGCGAAAAATACTCAAATTCGTTTCGCTGGTGTGCCAATGGGCCATGAGTTTACCTCACTTATCTTGGCGTTATTACACAGCGGTGGACACCCAATTAAACTCGATGAAGCAATCATCGAACAAGTTCGTCAACTCGAAGGTGAGTTCGTATTCGAGACTTACGTATCACTCAGCTGTCAAAACTGTCCTGACGTGGTACAGGCACTTAATATGATGGCGGCCATCAACCCGAATATCACTAACGTGATGATCGACGGTTCTGAGTTTGGCCAAGAAGTACAAAGCAAAAATATTCTTTCAGTACCAGCGGTTTACCTCAATGGAGAAGCCTTCGCACAAGGCCGTATTTCAGTGGCGGAGATCTTAAAGAAAGTTGACGTTAACGCCGGTGCTCGTGAAGCAAAATCGATTAGCAACAAAGAAGCATTCGATTTATTAGTACTAGGTGGCGGCCCTGCTGGCGCAGCATCTGCCATCTATAGTGCTCGTAAAGGTATTCGCACTGGCGTAGTTGCCGATCGTTTCGGTGGTCAGGTGCAAGACACCATGGCAATTGAAAACTTTATTTCAGTTAATGAAACAACAGGTCCTAAATTAGTAGCCAACTTAGAATCACATGTTCGCGATTACGACGTTGATATAATGAATGGTCAGCGCGTTAAAAACATTATTGAAGCCGATGTGAAGCGCGGTTACATCACAGTTGAACTGGAAAATGGTGCAACCTTAAAAACCCGCTCTGCTGTGTTAGCTACTGGTGCAAGATGGCGTGAAATGAATGTGCCGGGCGAGCAAGAATATCGCGGCAAAGGCGTAGCTTACTGTCCACACTGTGACGGCCCTTTGTTTAAAGGTAAATCAGTAGCGGTTATCGGTGGCGGTAACTCAGGTATCGAAGCTGCTATCGATTTAGCGGGCATTGTGTCTCACGTAACTGTGCTGGAATTTGATACAACATTACGCGCCGATGCTGTACTGCAAGAAAAAGCACGTTCGATGGGCAATATTGATATCATCATGAACGCGCAAACTACCGAAGTAACTGGCGATGGTAGTAAAGTTAAAGGCTTAAACTACACTGACCGTGAGTCAGGTGAAAGTCATCACATTGAACTAGCTGGTATTTTCGTGCAAATCGGTTTAGTGCCTAACTCGCAATTCCTCGAAGATAGCGGCGTTGAACTGACCAATCGTGGTGAAATCATCGTTAACAACAATGGTGAAACTAGCATGGCAGGCGTTTATGCAGCTGGCGATGTGACTAACACACCATACAAGCAAATCATTATCGCTATGGGTAGCGGCGCGACAGCAGCACTCGGTGCATTTGATTATTTAATTCGCACGCCGCAAGTAGACAGTGAAAGTACTCAAGCTGCTTAGTTAGCTTAGAAAACAAACAACTGTGATAAAGGTCGCTATTTGAGCGGCCTTTTTGCTGTTATGGGCTTTTTAAATGGCGTATATTTCGACAGCTATTTTTGAAAGGTTGTATGGACAGATGACGTTAGAGCAATTTATCGCCGGATTTTTAGGGGCCAGTCCCATCGAAATGATCGCCTCATTAAGCGGTTTTATTTGTGTGGTGCTATTGATTCGCCGCAACATTTGGAACTTCGCCTTTGGCTTTGTGCAAGTGACCTTATTTGTATGGGTGTTCTATCATGCCAAATTATATTCCGACACCGTATTACACGTTATCTACATGGGCCTGCAAATTTACGGCTGGTGGAATTGGAAAAATCACAGCGATGCCCAAGCAACACCAATCGTCGAACGCGCATCTATTCAGCAAATGGCGTTGTGGTTAGGTATCAGCGGCGCAGCTACTTTAGCTATCGGTTATTTGATGGATAATAACACTGACGCCAGTTTCGCATATGCTGATGCCTTTACTTCGGCAACCAGTTTGTTGGCGATGTGGTTAATGACCAGACGTCAGATCTTCAATTGGGTGTTATGGATTATCATTGATATTGTCGCCATTGGCGTGTATTTCCAGAAAGCGTTGTATCCAACGACTATTCTTTATTGCGTATTCTTAGTGCTATCGATTATCGGTTGGTATACGTGGAATAAGAGTTATAAAGAGCAGAATGCTTAGGAGTGTAAATTGATAACGTTCGAAAACAAAAATGAAGGAATATTTCTTTCTTTGAGTGTTGAAGGCTATCAATTTCCCGAGTGCAACGACGATTGGTGCAATGTAAAGTTGCACCTTAATACGCCAGCTGGTGAATTTTTGAAAGTAGATCCAGCGCTTGAGTCTGAAGAGCTGCAAGAACTCTTAAAATGGTTCGATGATTTACAATTTAGGCGATTACCAAAATTCGCTCATTTGTATTTCACTGAGCCTGTAATTAGCTTCGAATTTCTTGCTGTCAAAGCTGATACCGTAAGGGTCGTAATTCACCTAAGTCATGAGTTTAAGCCAAGCTTTTTAGCTGGTAGCCAAATTGAGCCGAAAGACTATTTTTTTGATTTAAATGAAGAAAATTTAATTCACATAACGACTAGTCTTCGACAAACAATAGAAAACTATCCTTCTAGAGAGGACTAATCTACTCTTCCTCTTCACCCCAAGAAAAGAAGCAACTCAAGGCTAAAACTGTCCAGCCGCCGAGAACAACCCAGTATTTTGTTGGTTCGACATCGCGATATACCACATCCCATAGCAAGGTGTAACCAGCGTATAGATCGTAAGCGACCCAAATAAGTAGCAAAACGCCAACGATTGGCCAAAATGAACGCATAATTTTCTCCTAACGTTGTTACTGATATTGAACAAGTAATTCGACTTGCTCTTTTCTGCCTAGGCTAGCTAGGGTGTGAATCTCTAATACCGCTTTAACCTGCTTGCGGTAATCGAATTTTTGCCAGCCATCGCTTAACTGCTTTGTCGTGTAATGACCTGATTCAAGCACTTGAGTAAATTGGTCAATGTCGAGCTTTCGACTGTGTTTGTAACGCTTGAGATCGCGAATATCATAGCCAATCAACACATCAGCTTGCTGGTAGTCTTTCGAAAAGGCGTTATAAATAACATACACCTTTTGCGGCTGAGCTTTTAGTGTTGAATGCAGGTAATTCGCTTTTTCGAAGTCGAGCCACAACTCTGGAACTTGTGTCATAGTTGTGCGTTTCTCAACGCCAGACAAAGAGACTTTTTGCGGTATTTTTTTAGTGGCGTGTGCAGTGTTAGCCAGCATCAACACAGATAATATTATTCCGATAAACCTAAATAAAGACATATTGCGACTCACTAGTTAATCAATGAATCGCAATATAGTTTTACAACATTAAATTGTCAAAGAGAAAATTAATTGGTGTGGTTATTTGTTGGACAATTGTGAGCAAAGTAACATTGAGACCTGTTTGATCTTGTACATCTCATCGTAAAGCCCAAGTGGTAACAAGGATTCATTCATCAAGTAGTTAGAGTAAATGCCATAAGCGACTAACTCAATTTGCTTGTGATCGGTTTCGGGATATTGCTGTTGGCATTCATTGATGAAGTGGTCAACGAACTCTTGCATGGTTTTTTGCTGATGTTGCTTAATAGGGTCTAAACGTTTGGCTTCTGAGAAAATAGCTTCGCCAATCACGGTATTGTTAACCATCTCTTGAGTGCGTGACGCAAAGAGAGAGTCGACAAGGGCTTCGACGCGATTGCTCTTTGGTAGCCACGACAGTAAATCAAGCCATTGCTGGGTATATTTTGCTGACCAACGTTCACTTAGTGCGACAATAATATCATCTCTATTACCGATGTAATGACGGAGAATTGTGCGTTTCATGTTGGCTGTTTCGGCGATATTTTCTAACGAAGTCGCTTGAATTCCTTTATCCAAGATACACTTTTCCAGCGCGTCTAGAATCTCTTCGCGACGCTGTCCTGCCATACTCGGCCTAGCCATAAAATAAACCCCTCTAAAATCAATTCGGACACTATAGCAAACTCGTTTTATTTGTCATGTTGACAATATTTATAGTGTAAGTGTAGTCTATAGTTTTTCAATGTGAAAATTTATTGGTTTGTGGCTGAGTGAATATATGACTGAAAATAATCTATTGTCCGTAGCGGCATATACCCAACAACAGTTTTTTGAGCTTGAGCTGCGCCACATCTTTTCTGAGACTTGGGCCTTTGCTGGTTTTGTGGAAGAATTGCAAAGTGATGGTGACTATTTAACAGTTCAAGCTGGCCTTAATAATCTGGTAGTTATTAAAAATGGCGAGCAGTTAGTTGCCTTTCACAATCGTTGTAAGCACCGTGGTACGCAGCTTGTTGAAGGCAAGGAAAATACTCGCGGCAAACTCACTTGTCCTTATCATGATTGGACCTATAACACTCAAGGTGAGCTGAAATCTTTACCTAAACACAAGCAAGAATTCGCAGGTTTGGACAAGGCCTGTTACAACCTAACCGCCGCTAATGTTGGCGTTTGGCGCGGCATGATTTGGGTGCATCCAGATATCAATGCAACGCCACTGTCGCAATGGTTTGCGCCGATTAATGATCATCTTGGGCCGCACGACGTCGAAAGTCTTATTGAGTCAAAGGATGATATCGTTGTTGAAGAAATTAATGCCAATTAGAAAATTGTCGCCGAAAACTACATCGATCATTACCACCTAGCCCAATTACATGCTGGCACGCTTAGTATGTACAACCACAAAAAGGCAGAGTTTGGATTTGAGGGCCCCCACTTCCGGTTTTGGGAGCCGCTGAGTGACGATTATCAAAAGGACCTCGCTAAAAATTCACCGATGCCGTTAGTTTACGAAGCGAGCGATGAAAACAAAGGTACTTGGGTTCCACTGCTGTTTCCTGGCATCGGTTTGGCGGAGTCAGAATCGAGCTGGTCGATCTTTCAAATCATCCCCATCGCTGTAGATAAAACTCGGGTGGTAGTGCGTACCAAAGTGTCCAATAAATCTGGCTTCGAATTTATGAAACAAAGCGCACTTAGCGCTAGTTATTGGAGCAATAAGGTCAAAGCAAAAAGCGGCAGCCATGACGCAAAGCATGCGCTAGGCTCTGCAGATTTCATGCAAGAAGATATCTACGTTTGCGAACAGCTACAAAAAGCCATGCAAAGCCCTTATTTCGAGATGGGACCTTCGGCACTTCATGGCGAGCGGCCTATTCGCCAACACCAAAAACTCGTGTGGGACTGGGTTGGTAAATACTATCAATCAAGTAATTGATTATTAATTGCTAATCATGATTGAATAACTTTTATTTGTGATGAGTTATTTGACATGTCTCATGGAATTCGTATCGTCATTATTGGCGCAGGTAGCATTGGCTGCTATCTCGGTGGTTGTCTGATTGCTGCTGGTGCTGATGTGACGCTGATTGGCCGTGAGCGGATGCGTCAGCAGATTGCTGAGCATAGATTGAGAGTTACTGATTGGCAAGGGCGTGATAGCAATCTTTCCTCCGAACAGGTTAGTTATTCACTTGATATGTCACCGTTACAAAATGCCGATGTGATTTTGGTGACGGTAAAAAGCGGCGATACTAAAATTGTGGCGCAAGAAATTGCAGCCCATGCATCACCTAAAGCATTGGTGGTGAGCCTGCAAAACGGTGTTAGTAATGTCGATGTTCTCAAAGAGCACCTTCCACAATTTAATGTCTTAGCGGCTATGGTGCCTTTTAATGTGCTTAGCAAAGGTGATGGCCATTTTCATTGTGGCACCGAAGGGAATTTGGCACTAGAAGACCCTCAAAACTTGTCACAATCATTGACTGATGCATTGGCTATGGCGCAGTTATTTGTCGATGTTTACGACGATCTAACTAACGTGCAGTGGACTAAGCTGTTACTTAATTTAAATAATGCTATCAATGCGTTATCTGGACTTCCGTTATTGGAGCAATTATCGAACCGCGATTATCGCTTGATCTTGGCGCAGGCGATTTCTGAAGCGCTCGCTGTCTATCGCGCCGCTGGCATCAAGCCTGTTAAATCGGGCAAAGTAATTCCACAAATTATTCCTCATGTCTTATCGCTACCAACTTGGCTTTATAAAATCGTTGCCTCATCGATGCTTAAGATAGATCCAGCAGCACGCTCATCGATGTATGAAGATTTTGTATTGGGACGTAAAACCGAGATTGACTATCTCAACGGCGCTATTGTTGAGCTGGCGCAGCAGCAGGGTTTAAATGCCCCCGTAAACTCAGCAATTACGCGTTTAGTAAAAGAAAATGAGTTAGGTGGTGCATCGCCCAAGCTATCTCCTCAAACAATCTTAAAAGCGATAAATAGCATTAACTGATTGAATTTAATTCATAAAAAAACATCTTGAAATACCGTGTGCGACGATTGTCGCATTTTGCTGTTGACTTGTGTGCGACAGTTGTCGCATTATGGCGCTCGTTGAATCAAATTGACGAGATGATGTTATGCAACCAACGGCTCCGGAATTGGAAATACTCAAATTATTGTGGCAAAACCAGCCGCGTAGTGCCCGTGATCTACACGATGAAATTGAAGCGCAATTTCATTGGAGTTATTCGTCAACGCGCAAAACGCTAGAGCGAATGGGCGAGAAAGGACTGGTGAGTATCAGCAGCAAAGGGAATAAGAAACTTTATACAGCTCAAGTGGATAAGGTGAAAACTTTAGCGAGTTATGCCCAAGATTTTGCCAGACGAATTTTCGAATTAGATGGCCCGTTACCAGTCGCTATGTTCGCCGACAGTAAGCTTATTGATGATGGTGAAATTGCAGATTTGGAAAAGCTGCTTAAAGATTTGAGCGACGACAAAGAGGCGTAAAGCAATGGATATTCTCTCTTTATTCGGCGGTTATGAATCTCAATTAATGCTGTTTGTGTTATGGAGCGCGGTACTCTACGGCGTTGCCTTAATGCTCGATCGATTTTGGCCGCAATTGATCCAGTGGTCACGATTTTGGCAAGCGTGGATTTTGTTAGCGTTAGTGCCACTGATCCCTATATCCACGTGGCAGGAAAGTGGATTAATATCGCAGGTGTTAATCGATGCCTTTGAGCCAACTCAGCGGGTCGTTCCTATCGCAGATCAAGCCGTTACTGCTGATGTTAGTGAGCTGATGTTTCTTATTTATCTCAGTGAATTAGTCGCTGGTGTACTTGTTCTCGGAACGATGTTGGCACTTGCTCGTTTTGTTATCTCTCTGTTGAAAACCCATCGTATCGTCAGTGAGTCGCGCTGTCTTGAACAGGTGAGTGCGCTGCACGTGAATTTTGAAGGCTTTAAGCTAGGCAAGAACACTCAGATACGGGTAACACAACAGCAGGTTTCGCCATTTGTGTTTGGTTTTATTAAGCCGTGCATCGTAGTGCCAGGCTCGGTGTTAGCCATGTCAAAAACACAGTTTAATTTACTCATTGAACATGAAGCTACTCATCTAAAAAATCGCGATCCGCAGATGGTAATCGCCCTGCGTTTAATAACGCATTTAGCTTGGTTTAATCCGCTGTTGCGCTTGATGGAGAAACGTTTTTTGCAAGCGATGGAGCTTGAATGTGACCACCGAGTATTGAGTAACAATCCAACGCAACAACTCAACTATGCCAAGGCGTTGATCGCTTGTTTAAAGCTGACAAACAACAAACAAGAGAGTGGGTTAAGTGCTTATTTCTCTGGCGCTAAATTTGAAAAAAGTGATTTTGAACAAAGGATACGTGCAGCAATGAATTCGACAGAAACTAGAAAAACCAATAAATATTATCAGCTTGCGTTAATGGCACTGGTGATTATCATGTTCACTTCAATAGTGATGGCTCAGCCTTTGGTCATGCCAGTCGATGAAGTAAAGCCACAGCAAGGAATAGTACCAGTCTCTGTTGGCCGCATTTCTTCTGACTATGATGAAATTAACGCGTTTCGCAGTAAAAAGCCCCATAAAGGCATTGATTTTGCGGCACCAACAGGCACAGAAATAGTCGCTAGTTTCGCGGGTGTGGTGAAGGTTGCTGACGATAGCACCTTACATCGCAATTACGGCAAGGTGGTTTTATTAGAGCATCAAGATGGTGTGAAAACACTTTATGCTCATTTAGATAGCTTGAATGTTCAAGTCGGTGAACACGTTAGTGCTGGTCAGAAAATTGGTACTGTGGGCACTACTGGCCGTGTTACAGGCCCGCATTTACACTTTGAAATGCTCAATAAAGAGCAGCGAGTAAACCCGCGTGTTTATTTAAAATTATAAGAAGTTAGGAACACATTAATGAAAAAACTGACGTTAGTTAGCGCGGCATTGTTGTTGGCCGCCTGTCAGCAGACGCCACAAGCAGTGGTGGACAATAAGGAAACTAATCAGCAGCCTGAGGCTGTAAAAATTGAAACTGTTGTTGAAGTAAAAGAAGAAGTCGTTGCGCCGAAACCGTTAGCGCCACACGAGCACGAAGATGTTTGGCAACGCATTCGCTCACAACTGTCGATTGAAGTGCCTGATCAGCCTGCGGTAGAGAAATGGAAAAAGTATTACCTTAGTCATCCGCGTTTTATGGCGACAATTTCAAAACGCGCTGAGCCCTATTTGCATTACATAGTGACAGAGATTGAAAAGCGCAATATGCCAGTGGAATTGGCCTTGTTGCCGATAGTTGAAAGTGCTTATCTCCCATATGGCGTTTCTCACAAGAGTGCCGTTGGCTTGTGGCAATTTATGCCGGCCAGCGCCAAGCGTTTTGATGTGCGCATTAACAAGTGGTTCGACGGTCGTCGCGATGTTATTGAATCGACCAATGCTGCACTGTCGTATTTTGAATTCTTCCACGACACCTTCGATGAAGATTGGCTCAATGCCGTTGCGGCCTTCAATTCAGGCGAAGGGCGGGTTGGTCGTGCAATTGCGCGCAACAAGAAAGCGGGTAAGAAAACTGACTTTTGGTCATTAAAATTGCCGTTAGAAACCAATAACTTTGTTCCTAAATTGCTAGCAATTGCTGATATTTTGAAACATCACGAAAGCCTCAATTACGAGTTTACGCCAATTGCTAATACGCCAGCTATCGACTTTGTAGCAATCAATAATCAGCTTGATTTAGAGCTTGCAGCTAAATGGAGTGATGTTGATATTAATCGTCTGCAGCAACTCAATCCTGGCCTTAACTTTTTAGTGACCATGCCAAATCAGCAGCATCAAGTAGTTATGCCTGCTGACAAAGCTCAATTACTGCGTGATAAATTGGCGCAAACGGATCCTAAAGAGTGGATGCGCTGGTTTGAATATAAAGTGCGCTCAGGTGATAGCTTAAGTCGCATTGCCGCTAAGCACGATAGTAAAGTGAGTGAAATTAAAGCGGCGAATGACTTATCTTCTAACAGAATTTATATTGGTCAAACGCTAGCGATTCCTTTGGTAGATTTTGATAAGTCGATGTGGCGCAGTGCCACCAAAAAAGGTCGCAAGGTGATTCACACGGTGAAATCAGGCGATAACTTATGGGACATTAGCCGTGCCTATAAGGTATCGGTAAAAGATATTGTACGTTGGAACCGTATTTCAGCTGGCAGCATTTTGAAGCTAAAACAAAAGCTTACTATCATTCAGTAGACCTTATTCGTCAGCAGTTAAATCCTAATGGTACTAATGAATGAGCAATGGTTCTTGCTCCCTTTCGGCAGTTTGCGTATGGTACATGCGCTTGTTGATTGATAAGGGAGCCAGTTGCTGGTGAACCGCTTGTTACATATCCGATTTATTCCCATCGCATTAGCCATATGTTGGCTCGTTTACGCCAATTTATTTCCGCTAGAACATCAACAAACTCAAACTAATTTACTCAACACCTTGCTTGGCCTTGTTGGCGCTATTTTCGCAAATCTCTCAGGCGCTGGTGGCGGCGTGGTGTTTATTCCTGTCTTTAATCAATTGGGATTGTCAGAATCACAGGCGGTATCGACCAGCTTTGGTATTCAAAGCTTCGGTATGACGGCGGGAGCCCTAACATGGGGACTTTATTATCTCGTTAGCCATCGAGACGATCCGAAATGGATCGCCTTTAATCAAATTGTACTCATTGTTGGTGCGACCTCGATAATGGGAATTTGGGCACAACATCTGTTGGATATTGGCGGTGCGGCGTCACTGGCGCATCAATTTAGCTGGTTCTCTATCGCGTTAGGTTTATCACTGCTTATCCAAATCTATCTCATCAAAATTAAAGCGGATAATCATCGCCATTTACGCGCCGCAGACTACGTGATGTTGGCGTTAATTGGTTTTTTCGGCGGTATTATTACCGCGCTATTGTCGGTTGGCGTCGGTGAAATTCTCGTTTTATATCTAATTTTCCGTGGCTTTTGTGTCACCATGGCTATTGCCAGTGCGGTGGTGGTTACTTCGATGACTGTATGGTCAGTTGCCCCCATCCACTTTGGCGCCAGCGGCGCAGTAGTATGGGACATTGTGATGTTTGCCGGACCTGCTGCTGTTATTGGTGGAATTGTTGCGAAAACCATTGCCACACACATTAACACCAAGGCACTGAAAACGGTGCTCGGTCTGTGGATTTTAATCATGGGATTGGTTGGCTAACACTGAATTTTTCTTTGTAAATGCAAAGTAAACGACATGTAAATAGAACCTTTCATAACTAAATTAATTCAATGACTTAAATTGATTAACATTAGTTACATATTTCCTCTTAACAAAGTAAACCTCATGGTTTACTCTTGTTGCGTTTTATAAAAAATAACAGCACAAAAATAACAATAACAAATGTTTTGGCGAGCGCCGCTTTGGCGTTGGTAAAACGCAACTTTAAAAAGGAAATCACATGCAACGCCTGCCCTCTGTGCGATTCTTGCAGCGATTGGTTTTGTTGTTAGGAGTAATCTTTACTTCAACGGCAATGGCATCTGCCTTACGAATGCCGGGACCCCATACCGATCGCGTACATCACACTCACATTAAAGCCACGCTCGATGCTGAAAAGCACCGCGTAAAAGCGGACATGACTCTGCGCTGGAAAAATACCACTGGTGTCGAATTAACCGAAATTCCGTTCCATCTATACTTAAACGCGTTTTCGCGCACCGACACTATTTTCATGACCGAAAGTAATGGTGGGCGTTTGCGTAACGATACGCGTGAAGGCGATGGCCAAGACAAATTTGGCTATGTTCACGTGACAGCAATCACCGACGCCAGCGGTGAAGACCAAGCGCAAAACTGGCTGGTTGATGGCGATGTTGCAACGTATAAATTACCGCAGCCATTATTACCAAACCAAGAAGTCACACTAAACATCGCTTTTACTAGCCAATTGCCTAAAGTCTTTGCCCGCAGTGGCCACAATGGCGATACCTTCAATTTTGTTGCGCAATGGTTCCCTAAACCGGGGGTTTATTACAATGGCCGCTGGGTAAACCACAACTATCACGCCAATACCGAATTCTTTGCTGACTTTGGTACTTACGATGTCGAAATTACGGCGCCTAGTGATTACGTCGTCGGAGCAACGGGTTATTTAGTCAAGAAAGATACACAAGAAGCGCTGACCACGCATCACTATCAAGCTGAAGATGTGCACGATTTTGTATGGACTGCTGATTCGAAATTTGCAGAAGCGACAGCAGAGTGGAATGGTATTACTATTCGTTTGTTGCATCAAAAGCCGCTTTCTGAAAAATCTATTCAAAATCAGTTTGATGCAGCTAAGGCGTCGTTTGAATGGTTCGACAAACACGTTGGTGCTTACCCATACTCAACTATGACCTTAGTGCAACCGCCTGAAAATGCTGGCGGTGCGGCGGGTATGGAATATCCAACCTTGGTTACGACTATTACTGATCTCGATTACTCGGAATATATGCATGCTGCAGCGATGGTGACCATTCATGAAATCGGGCACAACTATTGGCAAGGTATTTTCGCCTCGAACGAGTTTGAAGAATCGTGGATGGATGAAGGCATCAATAGTTACACAGAAGGCCGTATCATGAGCGAAACGCTTGGTCAGGCTAACATTGTGCAATTCGCACAATTTAGTGCCGATATGCCAACCATGCATCATGTACGTACTGCACAAACACCAACCTTAGATCCGGTAAAGACTCACGGTTGGATGTATGTCGATCGCGGTGGTTACAGCACCAATTCATATTCAAAACCAGCGACAATTCTAAATACTGTCGAGCGCGTTTGGGGTGTGGAAAAAGTCGATCAACTGCTAAAAACTTACTATCAGCGTTGGGCATTTAAACATCCGTCGACCCAAGATTTCATTGCTATTGCTGATGAAATCGATCCGAGCATGGCGCGTTACCTAAACGATGCTATTACCACCATTAAAAACATCGATTTTGAAGTGAAATCGGCTACTAGTGGTAAGAAGCAAGTGGCCGGTGGCTTTAGCTTTGGTGACGAAGGTGAAGAGCCGAGTTTTAATAAACCTGAAAAGGGCGAAGGCTATGTTCATAACGTCATCTTAGTGCGCAACGGTGAATTACATCCGCCGCAAGTTGATGTATTGCTCACCTTTGCTGATGGCACCACAGAAACGCGTCAGTGGCAGCCAGACAACACTATTCCGTGGACAAAATGGCAGTGGGAATCAGACACAAAACTTGTTGAAGTGATGATCGATCCAAAGTTTAAGGTGTTATTAGATAAAGATTTTTCAAATAACACTAAGCGTCTTGGTAAGAAGAGTAATGAATCTTGGCGTTGGGCTATTTCGTTACTACAAAACATTCAGCATGCGTTTAGCATTGCGTTGCCACTTTAGGAGTCTGCTATGAAAAATACACTATCTCTAATGTGGCGCATGAAATGGATTGCCGTTGCTACATTGTTTATCGAAGCGCTTATTTTGCTGCCAGCGTACTTTGTATTATATCGCTTTGGCGAAAAGAGCTTGGCGGTAAATTTGGCAGTAACCCCAGTGGGTTCTACCGAGCACGTCACCTTATTAATTGACGCCATTAGCAACAATCCAGCATTCGTTTACGGCATCTTAGTGCTGCTGCTGAGCTTACCATTACTGTTTTTGAGCAAGGTTGCACTCGCGGCTGGCACTATGGCTAGTGCTCAAGATGGCGAACTGAAATTATCAGTGTGGTTATCACACGCTGGACGTAATTTATTCCCAGCCCTTGGCTTGCTTCTGCGTTGGATTCTAGTGCCAGTTATCCTGTGTGGAATCACCGCTGCGTTAGTCACTATGACCGACGGTACAGTTAAGAAACTGATGTGGGCATTGCTAGTTATTGCGTGGCTATTTAGCCTATCGTGGTTTAGCTTTGCACTAAACTTTACTGTCGCTCGCGAGAAAAAGGCTCTGATCCGCGGCTTTGGCGTTCTGCGTAAAAACATCAACCGCTTTGCCGTAACCGCTGCAATATTCGTAGTAATTGGCGGCGCAATCAAGCTAATGGACTTTTCGTACTTTAGCGCTAATAGCCACCTTGATACTGGCGTTGGTTTCGCCATTGCAATCGCGTTATTGTTAGGGTTAGCAACACGACTATTGGTGCTATTCTGGCAAACATCACACGTCGAAGGCTGGCGAAAAATCTCGTCGTAACTCGAATTGTTGATACTTAAGCCCTTCTTCGGAAGGACTTTTTTATTCGGAAAGTTTTAATGAATCGGGTTACACTTTGTAGCCAATTGTGAAATAGCGTGGATGCCATTTAGTGAATTATTCAAACATCTTGTCGTACTACAGGGATTGTTATCAAGAAGATAGCGCCGATTTAAATTTGTGGATGTTGCAAAAATTAAAGGCGGAAGATGTTTGGTATTTGCAGGGGCGTGATGAGCTGGGTAGTGGCTTTTTACCTCGTTTACCATTGCCGACCGAATTTGCGCAAACCATGCAAGGGCGGGTGGAGACTTATCAACGAGAGCGTATTCTGCTCTATGTTAGTTTCATGGTGGTTGGTACTGTAGAGCTCAAAGGTGAGCGCAAACAGATTGCCGCCCCTTTGTTATTTAATGAAGCTGCGATTGAAAATGATGAGCAGGGATTCTACTTTTCTACAGTAAATCAACAGCCTGAGATAAATGAGCCCTTAGTTGAATTGTTGCTACCTGAAGTCGATATTCAGCAGCTCTTGCAAGACGAAGATAACCTGCATATGCCATCTTTGTGGACGTCATTGCTGGCGAATTCTCCTCACAATATTAATGCCCTCGAATTACTTAATTTTCCTCAATTGATGGCACAAGAGGATGTGAAAAAAGGGCTGCGCCGTAAAACACTCTCGATATTGCCTGTTTCTATGTTGGCATTTGTCGAACGTGCTAGCAGCAGCCGCGGTGTGTTGCATGAACTGGAAAGTATTGCCGAATTCAATAGTGTATCCGCACCTTTGGCGGAGCTGTTTTCTGACAACAAGCAGCAGTTTAAAGCCAACAAAAAACTAAAATACGGTTATTTGCCGGGGCTGTTATCAACACCGCAACAAAAGGTAATTTCTATCGCTGCTAATGCGCAGCTGGGTTGTGTTTCAGGGCCACCGGGAACGGGTAAAAGTTACACCATTGCAGGGGTGGCGGCTGAGCATATGGCGCGTGGTGAATCGGTGCTAATTGTCGCTAATAATGACGCTGCATTGGATGTAATTGGTGACAAGCTCGAACAAAATTTTGGCTTAGGTGATGTGTCTGTTCGTGCGG
>JBMYWG010000048.1:0-23300 GCA_049607155.1 Psychrobium sp. | reverse complement strand
AGGTGAACTAACGGGGAAAGCGCGATTTGATGCCATTGCTAGCAAACGCAAAGCATTAGTTAAAGCTTGTGAGACCAGTGATGACTATCGTTGTAGCGTGCGTTCATTCCACCACGGTATGGAATACTTCTTATTAAAACAGCTTATGATCAAAGATGTGCGTCTAGTCTACGCGCCACCTGATTCATTGGGTAACTTCGGTGGCGATATCGATAATTTCGAATACCCACGTCATACTGCTGATTTTACGTTCTTGCGTGCATATGTTGATAAAGATGGTAAAAGCGCCAACTACAGCAAAGATAATGTGCCATTTAAGCCAAAGTCTTACCTCACGGTAAACCGCGATGGTGTTAAAAAAGGTGACGGTATTATTTTAGCGGGTTACCCAGGCAGCACTAGCCGTTATAAGCTGGCCAGTGAAATCGATTTTGCCGGTAGCTGGAGCTACCCTGCACAAGTTGATATGTATAACAAAACCCTTGCTACCATTGCCGATGCCACTAAAGGCAACCCAGCACTTGAAGTGAAATATTCTTCAACCGTTAAAAGCATCAACAATCGCATGAAAAAACGCATGGGATTAATGGATGGTTTTAAAGTGACTGACATTCACGGCATTAAGCTTAAGCAAGAGCAAGATCTATTAAACTGGATTGCCCAAGATAAGTCACGTCAGCAATATTCGCTAACGCACGGTGAGCTATCTAAGTTGATTGAGCAAAACCAAGCCAATGCTAAGCGCGCTTTTTATGCTAGATATGCGGCAAGCTCTAGTTTATTACGCAGTGCAAATACACTTTATCGTCTAGCGAAAGAAAGTGAGAAACCAGATAGTGAGCGCGAAGCAGGGTATCAAGCACGTGATATCAATCGCATAAAATCTGGCCTTAAGCGCCTTAAGACACGTTTCGATGCCAATGTTGATTTAGCATTGTGGACGATGTACATCAGCGAATACCTCAAACAAGGCGACGCGGTAACAATAGCGGCATTTAATAAAGCCCTAGGCTTAACTGCAGATATGACTGCTGCGCAAATTCACGAGAAATTAGCGGCTATCTACGCTAAATCTTCACTGGCTGATTACGACGCGCGTTTAGCGTGGGTAGGTAAATCGGTTGCTGATTTTGAAAACTCAGACGATGCCTTTATTAAACTAGCCGTTGCGCTTTACGGTTCAAACATGAAACGCGAAGCACAAAATAAAGAAATGGCGGGCCAATTAGCGCAAGTACGTCCTGAGTACATGAAAGCTATTATTGCGTTTAACCGTAGCCTTGGTAAGCCAGTATACCCAGATGCGAACGGTACCTTACGTGTAACGTTCGGTACAGTTGACGGTTACCCAGCAGTCGATGGCGTATACAAAACACCATTTACGTCACTTGAAGGTTTAGCTGCGAAAGCAACAGGTGTTTTCCCGTTTGATGCTCCTGAGACAATCGTTAAAGCGATTAACGATCGCGATTACGGCAGCTATGCACAAAAGTACGTTGAGAAGCAGTTCCCATCAAAGTGGCATTGTAAGCTGTTTGGTTGTCACGAGAAAATGCTAAACGAGTTTAACTCTGTACCTGTTAACTTCTTATCAAGTGCTGATACCACAGGTGGTAACTCTGGCTCGCCAGTAATGAATGCTCGCGGAGAACTAGTTGGTTTAAACTTCGATTCAACGTATGAGTCAATCACTAAAGATTGGTACTTTAACCCACGTATTACCCGCGCCATTCACGTTGATGTGCGTTACATGTTGTGGTTAATGGAGCAATACGGTGCTGATAATCTGATTGAAGAAATGAAGATTGTGAAGTAATTGTTTATTTCAAAACAAAGGCCCGCTAATTATATGATTAGCGGGCCTTTTTATTGTTTGGGCGAAGTTATTACTTCATGGTAATTGTCGTGTTAACTTCACCTGCATCTTCACCCGGCGCAAACCAGCGAGTTGATACTGTTTTGGTTTGGGTCCAGAACGCAATCGCTTGTTTACCATTTGGTCCTAAATCACCAAGTTTAGAGGCGCGTGAGCCCGTAAAGCTAAAGTAAGCTACTGGTACAGGAATTGGAATATTAATACCAAGTTGACCAGCATCGGCTTCATTTTCAAAGCGCTGCGCGTAGTAACCTGAGTTCGTAAAGATTGATGCACCGTTACCGTTTGGATTAGCGTTTAGGATTTCAATTGCCTCTTCAAAGGTATCGGCATTAAGTACTAATAATACTGGGCCGAAAATCTCTTGAGTATATATGTCCATGTCAGCTTTGACATCACTAAACATGGTTGGGCCAACGAAGTTACCGCTCTCATAGCCGTCTACCACGCAATCGCGGCCATCAACCATTAAGGTTGCACCTTGATCGACACCGCTAGTGATGAGATCGGTAATACGGTTTTTCGCAGCTGGCGTAATAACAGGGCCTAAATCTGCACTGCGATCGCTACCAGGACCAACTTTCATTTCGTGACTGCGCTGGGCAATTTCTTCAAGCCACTCTTGTGTTTTACCCACCAAAATAACAACTGAGTTTGCCATACAACGTTGGCCAGCTGCGCCATAAGCAGCGCCAAGAATGTTGTTAATGGCTTGCTCTTTGTCGCAATCCGGCATGATGATACAGTGGTTTTTTGCTCCCATCATACACTGTGCGCGTTTGTCGTAATGGCTTGCGCGTTCGTAAATGTGCTTACCAACATGGCTTGAACCGATAAACGAAACCGCTTTAATGAGTGGGTGAGAACACAAACGATCAGCAACTTCTGGCCCGCCGTGCACAACATTAAGGACACCAGCAGGAATACCAGCTTCCAATGCAAGCTCTGCAAGGAATAGCGACGATGAAGGATCTTGTTCAGACGGCTTTAAAACGAAAGTGTTCCCCGTTGCTAATGCTAGTGGGAACATGAAACACGGTAGCATTACAGGGAAGTTAAATGCCGTGATACCTGCGCCAACACCTAATGGCTTTTTCAAGGTGTGAACGTCAATATGGCCGGCAACATTGTTGGCCATTTCGCCAAGTGCTAGTGAGGTGATTGAACAAGCGTGCTCAACAACTTCTAAACCGCGCGCTACTTCACCTTCGGCATCTGGCAGGGTTTTACCGTGCTCTAAGGTAATTAACTCAGCAAGCTTTGACGTGTTTTCGCGAATGAGTTGCTGAAGTTTAAGCATGATACGCATGCGCTGACCCAGAGAAACTTTTTTCCATGATTGGAATGCTGCGTGAGCATTTTCAATGGCACCGTCAACTTCTTCTAATGTTGCTAGTGGTACTTGTGCTACCACTTCTTGATTAGCAGGGTTTAAAACATCTAACCAACGATCTGTGGTTGATTGAACGTGCTCACCATTGATAAGCATCGGGATGCGGCGAATAGTCATGGAGGATCTTCCTATTTATATTTGTAAGTATCCAGCCAGCATAGCTAGCTGTTTAATCCTTGACAATAGATGTTGATGCAAGGCAGTCTTGCACATATGCAATGGTTAATACGTTAGTAGCAATAATGAATTGGGAAGACCTAAAAATATTTTTAGAAGTGGCTAAAAGTGAAACCTTAACAGGAGCATCAAAACGCCTTGGAGTAGATTCCTCTACAGTTTCCCGTCGCCTTCATAAGTTGGAGTCAGTCTTGGGGACTCAGTTGTTCACCCGCGAAAATCAAGGCCATAAATTGACACAACACGGTAGCAAGTTATTACAAACCGCTCTTGAAATGGAGCAACAAACGCAAAGTGCCATTGAATTATTGCAAGGCAAGAATTTACAACAATATGGCGATATACGTTTGGGAACCACTGATGCCTTTGGTAACTACTTTATCGCCAGTCAATTGCCTGAATTTATGGATGAACATCAGCAAATTAATATTGAGTTATTGCCATTGCAGCGCTCCGTTAAACTGGCGCATCACGAGGCCGATATCGCCATAACCATTGATAAGCCCACCAGTGAATCTTTAGTCGTTGCTAAACTGTGTGATTATCGTTTAAAGCTCTACGCCAATGAGGATTACCTCGTCCGTCGCGGCGCAGTCAACAAGATGGAGTCTCTGGTTAATCACGACATGATAGGTTATGTCGACGATCTTATTTTTAGCCGTCAGCTGTGTTACTTGGAGCAGTTTTTACCTCATATTACGCCGCGATTTAGAAGTACTAGTGTTATTGCACAGGCAACAGCGGTAGAAAGCGGTATGGGCATTGCAATTTTGCCGTGCTTTCTCGCTAATCGAAAACAAGGACTCGTCGAAGTTTTACCAAATACTTTGGATATAATGCGTCAATTTTGGATAGCAGCGCCGCGTGACAGAATGGAGTTATTGCGAGTTAAGACGCTGTGGCACTATCTACAACAGAAAACAGATCAATCTGTCTCACAACTTATTGAATAAACTGAGTGCCTCTGTCTTAATTGCGCTATGATAATGCTATAGTCTTCGTAAATCCCTATTTTCACAGAGGATAGTTTTCATAGATGATTGTTTTCACAGAGAGTTACTTATGAGTGATGATATTTTTGCCGAGTCCACCAAGCGGCTAAAGAAAGTTGTTCCCTTGATGATGAAACATCATGTGGCGACAACGCCAATGAATTATGCCCTGTGGTATTCCTACGTTGGCAATGATGATCAGCAATTAACTTCTGAGCTTGATGAGTTGTTAAAGAACTATCCTATTTTCCCGCAGGTGCAAGCGCAAACCCTATATCGCCGGTTCGTTGCCGATGAAATTGAATCTGGCACTTGGAAGATGCGCGAGAGTGTTGAGGCCATGTTATTAGAACTTGGCCAATCGATAAAAGATACTTCAACTGACGCGAGTAAATTCCAAACTACCATCGATAAAACCTTTTCTAACCTTCACCGCGTAGAAGATGAAGGCTGGTCGATTGAAGAGGTTATGGGACTTATCCGTGAGTTAGATGGCGATTCAAAGGCCATTCGCAATGCAACGCAGTTTTTTAGCAATAGCTTAGACAAAGCGAAAGAAGAGATTGAATCGCTTAAGGCGCAGTTGCAACAGAGTCAAAAGCTAGCGTTATACGATTCACTCACCGGCTTACTCAATCGTCATTCATTTGATACTGAATTATCATCGTTACTTAAAAGTGACAATAAAGGGCTATGTCTAATTCTTGCCGATATCGATCATTTCAAGAAATTCAATGATGATTACGGTCATTTATTAGGTGATCAGGTATTAAAAGCAGTAGGGCGTCGTCTACTCGATGCAACGCGTGATGGAGCCATGGCATTTCGGTTTGGTGGCGAAGAGTTTGCTATCCTTATTCCTAATAGTGGGCTACGACAAGCAAGGCAATATGCAGAAACTTTGCGCAAACTCGTGGATAAACTCACTTTGCGGGATAAGAGAACTACTAAGCTTATCGACCATATTAGTGCCTCTTTTGGCGTCTCTGAGTTTGTTGCTGGGGATAATCTGACCAGCTTTATCGCGCGAGCGGATGATTATTTATACAAAGCGAAAGAGCAAGGACGAAATCGCGTTATGCCGTTATAGGCTAACAGCGATGGCAATTAAAAAGGCGATTGAGCTACTTGTAATAGCGCAATCGCCTTTTTTGATGGGACTCTTTTTATCGCAATGAGGGCTACACCTTGATATTAATATGATTCCCCATAGTCGCGGTTGGTGAAGGCAGGTTTGACTGCGCTGGGCCGGAGCTAGCCGCTGCTTCAATTAGAGCTAGCGCCATTTTACCTTCTTGTTGTTGCTGGCTCTTGCTCATTGACGCGCTGAGTAATTCTGCGCCTTGTGTGTACTTTCCTGATGAAATTCCGTCCATAACAACCTCTAAAATTAGTTGAGTGAGTATCTTACTATCGGCCGAAGTTTTAAATACTATAGCATTTTTTTATCCTATTTTTACTTCCCACAAATAATACCTACTTCGGTTGAATAATTAGACTTTTATTCTACTCTTTATAGGGCATCATCACTGACATAGGTTAATGTCTTGCTTAAATTTCTTGTCACTACTTTCACTTTTTTATCGTTTTTGATTAATGGAGCTGCATCGGCGCAGCAAGAGAAAATTTTTGTGGCAATTGATGCTAATTTTGCGCCTTATTCCTTCATTGACGATACTGGTAAACCTCAAGGGTTAATTGTCGATTATTGGCGGTTATGGCAACAAGAAAATCAACGAACCGTCGATTTTATTGCTTTGGCTTCTGCTGATGAACTAAAAACGCTCCCTGCCAATTCTATTGAAGTCGTCACTGGCACATTAGTCTCTGCTATTCCTAATACTCATCGTCAGCCATTGTTTGAACCTTTCAAACGCGATTTGCAGCTATATAAAGTTCGAAATTACAGCCAGCAATCAGCTGAACCTACTATTGGGATTGCTGCAGATTCGTTGGGGAGTGCTTTGGTAAAGTCACTAAGTCAAAGTTATCGAAAAGTCATTACCTATCAGTCGATGGAAGATTTACTGCAAGCGGCGCAAGAATATGATGTCGATGCGATATATGCAGATGCTTATCGCGTATTTTGTGCCGATGAGTCTCACAGTAGCTATTTAATTGAGGGAAATGAACCTTCCGATATCGACAATCAATTGTATATGGGCGTTGTAGATACAAGGAGTGGAAAGCATATCAACTATATTGGGGTTGATGCTAAAGCACGTCAGCGCCTTTTTCAGCATTACCGCGATTTAAACAAGGTTAAAATGCTAACTCCAGAAGAGCGTCAGTGGTTGGCCAACAATCCGATCTCTGTGGTGGTGAGTGAGCATTGGTATCCGTATAGTTTCAAAACTAAACAAAACAACATCATTGGTTATCACGCACAAATGCTTGAACTTATCAGTGATAACATTGGTGCCAAATTTGACGTAAAGACCTATAACAATTGGCAGAGTGCGTTAGAACAAGTTGCTCGCGGTGATTTTGATAGTTTAATGGGAGTCACACCAACGGTGCAGCGAAATGGACTGTTTAATTTTTCTGGCGTCTATCTATATCGCCCTGCAGAAATATTCACTCATCAAAGTAACAAAGATATCGTCACTGTTAGCGATATCAGTCAGCGCACTATTGCTGTTTTAGCTGGCGATGCTCTTCTAGGTTACGTTAAAAAACGCTTCCCTGACGCTAAATTGCTGTTTGTAAAAAATGACGAAGAAGTCACAGCCGCTGTATTAAATGGTAAAGCTGAGGCTGGAATTATGGTTAGTGAAAGCGTTGCCAATAACTTCCATAATGAGTTAAAAGTCCTTGAACAGGTTTCGGTTTCTGGTGGCGAATTTGCCATAGCTACGACTAAATCCAACGCCATGGTGTCGTCAATAATGCGTAAAGGTGTTGATTCTTTGACTCCAAAACAGCGTAAGACACTGCTCGATAGTTGGTTGGCTGAACCTCCGATGCATTCGCTATTTAATCAACAAGAAATCTCGTTCATTCGTCAGCATCCAACATTGGTGATTGGCAGTCGAGTTTGGCCGCAATTAGTTGGACAGAATAGTGGTAGTTTTACTGGTGCGTCGGCAACCGTAATCAATGCAATTGCTAATATGACAGGTATGCAGTTGGTATTATTGCATGATGACGGTAATAAACTCACCGCGGCTCTGACAGAGGGGCATATTGATTTATCGATCGCTGTAGAGTTCGAAAATACCATTGCTGGCGCGACGGACCTAATGTCCCAGCATTATTTAAGCCTGTTACTATCTTTATATTCAAAAGAACCGCTGTCGCTTGAAACACTATTAGGAGATGACAATATAACGGTCGCCGTTGACGTTCCTCTTTATCAAGTACTCGGCGGGGAGCTTACGCATACGCCAATTGATTGGAAAGTCATTTCTCATGAACAAGCTCTCAATCAACTTGAAGAAGGTATTGTTGATGCGATCCTAACGAGCCCCACGTTGATTTCCGAAGTACATCGTCAGTCGTTTAGCCATTTAAAACAAAACAAAGTGGCTGATTGGCCGATGTTGAATATCTCACTGCGCACCAATGCATCAAACTCTACGCTGCAATCGATAATTCAAAAGAGCCTTAGATACATAAAACGACCTGTTGAAGGGGAAAATTCGCAATCGTATCTCGAGAAAGTTAGCGTAATAGCACGTCAAGAGCCTGTTCCTTTTTATATGGCCAATGACATAGTTAAAGGTATTAGTCACGATTTAATTCAGGGAGTATTAAATAGCGCTGATGTGGGTATCGATAACTATAAAATAGCCGATTATAACGTCAGGGATGAGTTTGAAGTTAGCACTCAGTTTGACGTAATGGCGATGGTAGATATCGAAGACGATGGTTATTTTTATTCAGATCCTGTTATTCGTTATTCGGACGTTGTTGTGACGAGAGCGGAGCGCAACTATTTAATTCAGAATTTGACTGATTTAAAAGGTAAATCCATTATTGCTTGGCACGGTGCTTATCAAGCCCTTGGTGATGAATATCAATCGATGTATTCGCCTGCTAATCGGCCTGAGAATTATCGTGAAATGGAAGACCAACGGCAGCAATTGGAGTTATTAATAGCTAATAAAGTGGATGCGATTGTGATTGATCAAACTATTTTACGTTGGTACATCAATCAAATAGATCCCAATATTCTCAGTGAGTTATCTATCGAGCATATCATTAGTAAATCGGTGCCACGCTATGTGGCGTTTAAGGATAAGTCCTTACGAGATAGATTTAATGCCAAGTTAAAAATATTTAAAGATTCAGGAAAGTATCAAACCGTTATTCGGCGATATACGCAAGGCGCTATCAGAACCCAGCTTAAACTGACCGATCTCATTACTAATATGCTGTCAAAATCACTTAAGGAAAATGACAGGAATACGACTGAGTTATTGAGTAAGTCTTTCGCTAATCTAGATTTTATTGAGCAGATTATTGTAACTGATAGCCAAGGCGGTAAGTACGAGTTTGGTCAGCGCACTAACAATGCTCAACGTCAATTGAGTAACGTGGTCTTTTTAGAGAGCAAAACTGTCGAAGCCGTTGGTAAAGTGGGGGTGTGGTTTGCGCCTCGAAAACTATCACTGGCCATGGCAAATGGTTATGTAATTCCTCATTTAAGTAAATATCGACATTTAAAAGACTATTCATTTTACCAATCAGTTTATCGCCGACTCGGGTATGCTAAACAAAGCATTAGCTTTACTGAACAAGAGCTAGCCTTTATTGCTCAATCACCTCCTATTAAATATACAGACACTAACTGGCGTCCTTTAATCTTTGAAAATGAAGGAGTGATAAGCGGCATTGTTGTCGATTATCTTGCGTTGATATCGCGTAAGACGGGATTAACCTTTGAGTATGTACCTTCATCGACATGGGAAGAAGCAAAGCAGTTATTTGGCTATGGTGCTGTGGAGTTGTTGCCGTCGACAGGAGATGATGAAAATACTATTGGCCTGCAAACAAAGCCTTATGCCAAATTTAACTTTGCAGTGGTTAAGCGAAAATCCAGTGGCTATATCGACAGTATTCAAGATATTGAAAACGATCGCGTAGTAGCCATAGAAGGTTTTACACCTGCTTCATTAATTAAAAATCAATACCCCCATATAGACATTGTGTTGGCAAAATCTGCGACTGATGCTTTGTCTATGGTAAGTCGCGGAGAGGCCGATGCCTTTATAGGCCACGCCGCAGTAGCTTGGCACCACATCGTTGAGCAGTTTAATCATTTATCGGTGGTGGGAATTACTGAAAACACCTATGCCCACCGCATGATGGTTCAGGCCGATAGCCAAATTCTGTTTGGGATTTTATCTAAAGCGGTGGCTGACTTAGATTACGATGAGACCGCATTAATCAGAAATAAATGGATAGATAAACAACAAGTCGCGAAAACAGATTACGAACTCATTATCAAGATTGTCTTTGGTTTTAGCTTACTATTTTTAATTGGCTATTTCTTCACTCGCAAATTAATGATGAAAAATACGCTGATTGAAAAAACGAATCAGCGATTAAGTTCTACTATCGATGATTTAACTAACATGCAGCAAGCCCTAACCGTCAAAACTAAGGCGTTACAAGAGCAAAAAGAGAATTTTGAGTCGCTGTTTAGCGACGCAACCTTAGGATCATTGTTAATTCAATCAGGGCGTATCGTCGATTGTAATAATGCGCTAATCAAGCTGTTGGGTTATCAAGATAAAAACGATTTACTATTTTTGTCCATCGATGATTTTTCGCCGAAAGAGCAACCTAGTGGCGTCACTTCTACCAAGCAAGTGATTCAATACATTAAACAGTGTTTAGCAACGGGCACTATGTCATTTGAGTGGTTATTGCTTACTAAAACCAAGGATGAGCTGTGGTGTAATGTTGTTCTAACGCGCATGAAAATGAATAACTCTGACGTTGTGCATGTTGTGGTTAGTGATATTAGTGATAGAAAATCTCTCGAGCAGGAAATCCTAAATCACAATCTAGCATTGCAGTCGACTAACAAGGAACTAGAGAAATCAATTGCCGATCTCAATGCGGCTCAGCGCCAGTTAATTGAGTCGGAGAAACTCGCAAGTCTCGGAGAGCTCGTTGCAGGTGTGGCCCATGAAATCAACACACCTGTTGGTATTGGTATGACGGGAATCTCGCATTTTTGCAGCATTACGGAGGATATTAATAGTCGTTATAAGCAGCAAAAAATGTCGAAAAAGGACTTCGAACAATATTTAGAGCAGGCTGACAGTGTCGCTAATTTGGTGTTGAGAAATCTAGAGCGTACCGCGCAGTTGGTATCGAGCTTCAAGCAAGTCTCAGTCGATCAAACCAGTGAAGAAATGCGTCAGTTCAATATGAGGGAATATGTTGAAGAGATCTTGATTAGCTTGAGTAATATTCTTAAGCATACCAATTTAGATATTCAGGTTAACTGTGATAACAATTTATTGATTTATAGTTACCCTGGCTCTTTTGCACAAATCATTTCTAACTTGATCATCAATTCAAACATTCATGGTTACCCTGATAAGCAATCAGGCGTTATTAGCATAGCAATTACATTGCGCGGCAACACCTTATCTGTTGTGTATAAAGATGATGGTAAAGGAATTTCAGAAAAGAGTTTACCTAAGATCTTCGACCCCTTTTATACCACCAATCGAGAGAACGGCGGCAGCGGGTTGGGACTCAATATTATCTACAATATTATTACCAGCCAATTGAGCGGTAGCATCAGATGTGAATCCACAGAGGGTGAAGGGGTTACCTTTTTTATTTCTTATCCAGTAGAGCCCGTAAAATAAGCAATTTTAGCGCAAGTTAGTACTTATTTCTGCTGTTGGGCCTGTGCTATAATTCTTACGTTTTTTATCAATTATTTACCCATCAAAAAATACTTTTCTATTAACTTCATACGCTTGCTTAAATTCGCAGGAATTAAGGCTTTTGCGCCTTGACGATCGTTGTGCTAATCCATAGAATAAGTTTTTGTGGCATAAAGTGTCACAAAGTGGATTTTTAGGGATTATTTAGGAAAACGAACATTTATGTTACGTGGCACAACCGCAATTAACCTCGACGCAAAAGGACGCCTCACGATGCCAATGAGCTATCGTGAACTCGTTACTGTCGACGGTGAAAGTAAGTTGGTGGTCACTATCGATATAAAACGTTCATGTTTAATGCTTTATCCTCTTGCTCAATGGAAACCAATCGAAGATAAACTCTCTCAGTTGTCGGATTTTGATCCGCAAGAAGCGACTATCAAGAACTTGATTTTAGGTAACGCTAACGACTGTGAGATGGATAAAAACGGCAGAATTCTATTGCCAGCGCCATTGAGAACCCACGCCAACTTAGAAAAAAAATTAATGTTAATAGGGAAAGTGAATAAATTTGAATTGTGGTCACAAGATAATTGGGACGCACAGGTTCAAGCTGATTTAGCCTTGGCTAAATCAATCGATTTTTCACAGTCTTCCCGATTAAAGGAACTGGCACTGTAACTTATGACTCAACAATTTTCCCACATTACTGTGCTGTTAAATGAAGCGGTAGAGGGACTTGCCCTTAAACCCGGCGGCATTTATATCGATGCGACCTTTGGTCGTGGAGGTCACAGCCGTCATCTGCTATCTCAACTAGATGAAACTGGTACTTTATACGCGATTGACCGCGATCCAACTGCCATTGCAGTGGCTAAAGAATTAGAGCAAGAAGATAGCCGTTTTAAAATTATTCCTGGCCCATTTTCTGGCTTAGCACAATACGTTGAAGAACTTGGTCTCACTGGAAAAATAGACGGTGTGTTGATGGATCTTGGGGTGTCGTCACCACAGCTAGATGATGCTGAACGCGGCTTTAGTTTTATGCGTGATGGACCCTTGGATATGCGTATGGATCCAACGTCTGGTCGCAGCGCTGCACAATGGTTAGCACAAGCAGATGTTGATGAAATCAGCTGGGTAATCAAAAACTTTGGTGAAGAGAATTGGGCGGTTCATATTGCCCGCGCCATTGTTAAAGATCGCGCGGCAACGCCATTTGAAACCACTAAGCAGTTAGCAGATTTTATTGCTCGCGTTGTGCCTGTTAAAGATAAAAACAAACATCCGGCGACACGAACCTTCCAGGCAATTCGCATTTATATCAACAGCGAGTTGGAAGAAGTTGAGCAAGCACTGCTCGCTTCTATTGATGTGTTAAAGGCACAAGGCCGTTTATCAGTTATTAGCTTCCATTCGCTTGAAGATCGCATTGTTAAGCGTTTCATTCGCAAACAAAGTAAAGGTGAAGAAGTGCCATTTGGTTTACCTGTTACTGAAGATGAGCTCAATAAATCGCGCACTTATAAGGCGATTGGTAAAGCAATTAAACCATCGAAAGATGAAATTGCCGAAAACCCGCGCTCACGCAGTTCTGTTTTGCGTATCGCCGAGCGACTCTAAAGGGCGGATGTTTAGATGGCGAATGAGCGACAAGTTAATTTAACCAAGGTGATATGGCGAGATCTAACCTCGCATCTTTGGTTAGTGCTGCTTGTTGCTAGTGTTTTAGCATCGGCAATCGCCGTAATTTACAGCTCCCATCAAAATAGGCTGTTAATCGGCCATTGGGAAGAGCTTAGAGAAGAGCGCGATAAATTAAAGCTGGAAGCTCGTCATTTGTTACTCGAAGAAATGGCGTTGGCAGAGCACAGCAGAATTGAAGAATTAGCAACGCAAAAACTGGGAATGAAACGTCCAGCAACCGAAAAAGAAATAGCGGTGTCAGCAAAATGACCAAACAAGCTAAAACAAAAAAGAAACCTAGCTTGATCACATGGCGGCTCTATGTGGTGGTTTCCCTTATTATTCTGGTATTTATCGGTATAGCGGCGCGTGCCGCTTTTTTGCAAGTTATTGACTCTGAAAAGTTGCGTCATCAAGGGGATTTACGCTCTAAACGCACCATAGTGTCACAGTCGCATCGCGGCAATATTTTCGACCGTCATGGCACTGCATTGGCTGTTAGTGTACCCGTCGAAGTGGTGTGGGCTGAGCCAAATGTTATTCACAAGAACAATGGACTCGAAGATCGCAGACGTTGGGAAGCCCTCGCTGGCGTGTTAGAGCGCCCTGTAGAAAAGTTATTAAAAGCGGTTGAAAATCCTAAAAAGCGTTTTGTTTATCTCAAGCGCCAAGTCTCACCAGCGCAAGCAGACTACATTAAGCAATTAAAAATTCCCGGTATTTACCTTAAACCATCGTCGCGTCGTTATTACCCAACAGGAGAAGTGACTTCCCACGTTGTTGGTTTTACTAATATTGACGATGAAGGTAAGAACGGCATTGAGAAAACCTATGACGATTGGCTGACCGGTGCGCCAATTAAACGCAAGGTTCGCCGCGCCCGCGATGGCATGGTCGTTGAGCGTTTAAATACCGTTGAAGAAGGTGAAAATGCCAACGATGTTGTCACTAGTATCGATCAACGTATTCAAGCGATTGCTTACAAAGAGCTAAAAACCGCCACTGAAAAATATCGCGCTACCTCGGGCTCAGTAATTGTATTAGACGTTCAAACTGGCGAAGTATTGGCCATGGCTAATACGCCATCTTACAACCCAAATAACCGCCGTACTATGAAACCATATCGAATGCGAAATCGCGCAATTGCCGATATGTATGAGCCAGGTTCCACGATTAAGCCGCTGGCCGCAATGATGGCGCTTGATTATGGCAAATATGACTTAGATTCTGAGATTGATACAAGCCCTGGATTTTATCGTTTAGGTGCCAATACCGTTCGTGATTCACGCAATTACGGCAAAATCGATATTAATACTGTTATTGCAAAATCTTCCAATGTTGGCGTAAGCCGCATGGCGCTATCTGTGCCGAAAGAGCACTTACTCAATAGTTATTTTAATTTAGGTTTTGGCTCTGCGACCCATATTACCTTACCAGCAGAGAGTTCTGGGGTATTGAGTGAGCGTAGCCGTTGGTCAGACTTTGAAATCGCAACCTTGTCCTTTGGTTATGGCTTAGCGGTGACGCCATTGCAGTTGGCCCGCGCTTATTCAGTGATCGCCAATGAAGGAAAGCTCAATCCAATTTCTATTTTAAAGCTGGAGCAACCACCACGAGCCGAACAGGTTATCGAACCTCGCGTAGCCAATGCGATGTTGCAAATGATGGAAGGTGTAACCAAAGATGGCGGAACTGCGGTAAAAGCACGCATCGGTGGTTATCGCGTGGCGGGTAAAACCGGTACTGCGCGTAAGGCAACAGCTGGCGGCTATGGCGAAGATTACATAGTGTCATTTGCGGGCATTGCGCCGATTGATAATCCACGCTTGGTGACAGTCGTTATTATCAATGAGCCAAAAGGTGATAAATATTACGGCGGTGATGTCGCAGCACCAGTATTTGCGAAAGTCACTACTGGCGCGTTGCAGTTACTCAATGTAGCGCCGAGTAAAACCGTTGAGTTACCCGTTAAAATCGCTGCAACCAACCAAGGGCAAAGTCCGTTGGTAGGAGGTGTGCATGAGCAATAAAGCGCTTAGTCACCTGCTCGAGGGCTATGTAACTAACGAGCAGTTAGCTGCTTTAGCGGCAATTGATATTAGTAACATAGGCATCGATTCACGTCTCATTACCACTAACGGTCTATTTATCGCGCTTAATGGCGCGCAAACTGACGGTCGTTTGTATATCGACAAGGCTATCGAGCTCGGTGCTGTCGCTGTACTGATTGATAGCAGCGATAAAGACTTCGATACTTTCGATATTAACGCATATTCAGTGCCAGTTATCGCGATAGCTGAATTAGAGATGCAACTGAGTGAGATAGCCTCGCGATTCTATGATTACCCGCAAAACGGCTTGTCTCTTGTTGGTATTACCGGCACTAACGGTAAAACGACCGTCAGCCAACTCGTTGGTCAGTGGTTAACGTTATTAGGAAAGACAGCATACTGCATGGGCACCTTGGGCAACGGTTTATATAACGATTTAGCCTATAGCCCTAACACAACTCTTAATGCCGTTGATTTAATTGCCCATTTATACCGCGCAAAACAACTTGGTGCTAGCCATGTGGTGATGGAAGTATCCTCCCACGGCTTAGAGCTTGGTCGGGTAAAATCCCTTAATTTTGACGTCGCTGCTTTTACTAATTTAAGCCAAGACCATTTGGATTTACACGGCACCATGCAGGCGTATGGTGAGGCAAAATATGCACTGTTTACCGACGCTTATTCTAAAAAGATTGTTCTTAATAATGCCGATAAGACAGCTCAGCAGTGGATTGAACGTTGGCGCGCTGATAATCGCTTAGTTGAACTGACTTGCTTTAACCAAGCTAGCGATTTGGCAATGAACAATATCATTGCTGATAACGTGGTATTTGACCATTGTGGCATCAGCGCTTCATTAAGTGTTAATGATAACTCCTATAATCTGCGCTCTAAGCTGCTAGGGGCGTTTAATCTCGATAACATTTTAACCGCTTTTAGTTGCTTGTTAGCTGCTGGTTTTACGGCCGAGCAGTTATTGGAATATGTTTCTACGCTAAGCCCTGTTGCCGGTCGCATGGAAGTATTTGGTAATGATAAAACGCCAAGCGTTGTTGTTGATTATGCTCATACGCCAGATGCCTTAAAGCAAGCGCTTAAAGCGTTGCGAGTACATTGCAATGGTGAACTCTGGGTAGTCTTTGGTTGTGGTGGTGATCGTGATGCAACAAAGCGCCCATTGATGGCAAGTATCGCCGAGCAGTACGCCGATCAATTAGTGATTACACAAGATAACTCACGCAGCGAATCACCGTCGCTGATTTTCGCCGATATGCTTGAAGGTATCGAGAAAAATGACGACGTGGTTGTTGAGCACGAGCGTACGTTTGCCGTTAAAAGCACCATCGAACGCGCAAAAGTGGGCGATATTGTGCTACTGGCTGGCAAGGGACATGAAGATTATCAGATTTTGCAATGTGGCCGTGTCGATTACGACGAGCGCGCATTAGCACAGAAAACGGTTGAAGAGTTACTATGATTCCACTCTCCCTTTCATACATAGCACAGACACTAGGTTGGCGCTTGATAGGCGAAGATCAAACATTATCGTCTTTGTCTACAGATTCACGTCAAGTTGATAAGGGCGATTGTTTTATCGCGCTTTATGGCGATAATTTTGATGCTCATGCCTTCATTGAGCAAGTCATTGTGGCTGGTGCAACTTCGCTGATTGTTAGCCAAGCACAAGAAGATTGCTCTGTGCCTCAGCTAGTCGTTGAAGATACCAGATTAGCACTTGCCCAATTAGCAGCGCTGAACAAATCGTTAGCCGATGTTAAAACCATCGCAATTACAGGTAGTTGTGGCAAAACCACAGTTAAAGAAATGATCAGCGCTATTTTGTCATTAAAAGGCGAAGTGCTGGCAACACTGGGTAATTTCAACAACGAAATCGGTGCGCCGCTAACGCTGCTTCGATTAGCGCGCGAGCATCAGTATGCAGTGATTGAACTTGGTGCCAATCATATTGGTGAGATCGATTTTACAAGTGGGTTAACTAAACCTGATGTCAGTGTAATTACCAATATTGGAGCCGCCCATCTAGAAGGTTTTGGCTCAATTGATGGTGTGGTGACCGCAAAAAGCGAGATTTACAATCATTTAGCGATCAATGGCACTGCTATCTTCGATGCTGATATTCAATACGCTGATAAATGGCGAGCGCAAAACAGCGATAAATGCATCGCTTGTTTTAGTGACCAAAGCGTGCTTAATAATCAAGATGATGTGTGGGCAACAGAGATTAATGTATTGGCTAATGGCTGCGCAGAATTTGTGTTAAACACGCAAACTGACCATCAGCAGATCACTCTGTCAGTTCCTGGCTTACATAATGTAAAAAACGCTTTGGCAGCAGCGGCAGCGACTATTGCTGTCGGCGCTAGCCTTAATGATATTGTGATTGGCTTAGCGTCAATGGCCAATGTTAAAGGCCGATTAAACGTAAATGTGATATCGCCACAATTATCTGTGATTGATGATACGTATAATGCCAACGCAAACTCTATTAAGGCTGCAATTGAAGTATTGGCTAACACTCAAGGGCGCAAGATCCTTGTGTTGGGAGAAATGGGCGAACTAGGTGACTATGCCGTCGAATGCCACCAATCACTCGGCCCTGTGATTGAAGAAAATAATATTGATTGTTTGATGACGATTGGCGAGCTAAGCAAGCATTATGGCCATCACTACAGTGGTCAGCATCAGCATTTTGATAATAAAGCGGCGCTCTATCAAGCGCTTGAACAAGATATTGTAAGCCAAGAAAACCAATGCATTAACGTGTTGGTGAAGGGATCGCGCAGTGCCACAATGGAAACCGTGGTGGAGTTTATTAAGAATAATAAAAATATTGGAGTACCAGCGCAATGCTAGTTTGGTTAACCGACTATCTGACGCAATATGTCAGTGGTTTTAACATTTTTTCATACCTGACCTTTAGAAGTATTTTAGCGATCCTTACCTCGTTAATGTTCTCGCTGTGGATGGGACCAAAACTGATTCGCTATCTGCAAAATATGCAGATTGGACAGACGGTGCGCGATGATGGTCCGCAGTCTCACTTAAGCAAATCTGGTACACCAACCATGGGTGGTATCTTGATTTTGGCGTCTATCGCTTTAAGTACCTTGTTGTGGGCAGATCTTTCTAATCACTACGTATTAGTGACACTCTTTGTGTTATTGAGCTTTGGTTTAGTGGGCTTTGTTGATGATTACCGCAAGGTTATCCGCAAAGACTCAGCTGGGCTAATCGCTCGTTGGAAGTATTTTTGGCAGTCTGCTATTGCATTAGGTGTCGCGTTTTATTTGTATGCTGTGTCACAGCCAAATGAAACTGTGCTGGTGGTTCCTTTCTTCAAAGATGTATTACCGCAACTCGGTTTACTCTACATCGCACTGGTTTATTTTACGGTGGTGGGTTCATCTAACGCGGTAAATCTAACCGATGGTTTAGACGGTCTGGCGATAGTACCAACCGTTATGGTGGCAGGTGCATTAGGCTTGATTGCTTATATCAGCGGTAACGTTAATTTCTCAGCATATCTTCATTTACCACACCTACCATTAGCGAGTGAACTGACTGTTGTCTGTCTTGCTATTTTTGGTGCCGGTTTGGGCTTTCTATGGTTTAACACTTATCCAGCACAAGTGTTTATGGGGGATGTGGGCTCATTAGCGCTAGGTGCGTGTTTAGGCATAATTGCCGTATTGGTGCGCCAAGAGATTTTACTAGTGATTATGGGGGGCGTGTTCGTGATGGAAACGCTGTCAGTAATTCTTCAGGTGGGCAGTTACAAACTGCGCGGCCAACGCATTTTCCGTATGGCACCCATTCATCATCACTACGAATTAAAAGGTTGGCCAGAGCCTCGCGTTATCGTGCGTTTCTGGATTATTTCGCTGGTAATGGTACTCGTTGGCTTAGCTACCTTGAAAATTAGGTAAGGACAACTCATGAATTTTAACGGGCAAGAGATCACAAAAGTCGCAGTCATCGGTTTGGGTATGACTGGGCGCTCTTGCGCGTCTTATCTGATCAAGCAAGGTCTTCTACCATTATTAGTTGATACGCGCGAAAATTTAGATAGATCACTGTTACCAGAATCTTTTGCTCCGTGTGAATTGGCGCTTGGTGATCTGGATAATATCGATTTTTCTGAGTATCAACTGTTAGTGGTAAGCCCCGGTATTAGTATCCGTCAGCCGGCTTTCGAAAAAGCTAAAGCGCAAGGCTGTATTGTCGCTGGTGATATTGAGCTTTTTGCGAATGCAGTATCTGTACCCGTGCTAGCTATCACTGGCTCAAACGGTAAAACAACAGTGACATCGCTGCTTGAAGCAATGGCCAAAGAAAATGGCGTTAATGCGATTGCCGCAGGAAACATTGGCGTTCCCGTACTTGATGTTGTGGAAGACAAATCGATTGAGCTTTTCATTCTTGAATTATCGAGCTTCCAGTTAGAAACTACCGATAATTTGTGCCTAAAGGCCGCAACTGTGCTGAATATTAGTGACGATCACATGGATAGGTACGACGGGTTAGATGATTACGCACAGGCCAAACAGCGCATTTACCGACACTGTCAGATGCCAATTGTTAATCGTCAAGATGCCCGTACTCATATGCTTGACGGTCGTGGTCAATCTTTTGGGCTAGACGCACCAGCCAATGATAATGAGTTTGGCCTCAAAAACGGTAACTTAATGCGTGGTGATACCCCGTTAATGTCAGTAAATGATATGGCAATGGTGGGAGTACATAACCAACTTAACGCCCAAGCGGCCATTGCGCTTGGTCTGCAAGTGGGCTTTAGCCTTGATGCGATGATTGCAACGCTTAAGTCCTTCACTGGTTTAGAGCACCGTTGTCAAAAAGTGGCCACCAATGATGGTATTTTGTGGCTCAACGATTCTAAGGCTACCAATGTAGGTGCGACACTAGCAGCGCTTGAGGGACTCAAGTCTCACAATGGCAATTTAGTGTTAATTGCTGGTGGTGATGCCAAAGGTGGCGATTTGTCACCACTGCTTAAGCCGTTTAATGAACAAGTCAGTGATATTATCGTGATGGGCAAAGATGCTCATTTATTTAAATCACTATCTGACAATGTGCGTGAAGTAACCAGTATGCAAGAAGCGGTTGCTCTTGCGGCGTCTTTGGCAAATTGTGGTGATATTGTATTGCTGTCACCAGCTTGCGCCAGCATCGATATGTTTAGTAATTACATGGAACGCGGCCAGCAGTTCATGACTGCAGTGGGAGGCTTGCATGAGCACTAAGCAAATCAACTTCTTCCCAGCGTCTTTCACGTCGATTTTTAAAGAAATCAAAGGTGAGCGCCGTGCTAAGCACGTGCCTCTCTACGACAGAACGCTTTTCGTGTTGGTGTCTAGCCTTATCTTGATTGGATTTGTTATTGTCGCCTCAGCCTCAATGCCTGAAGGACAGCGTTTGACGGGCAATCCGTTTCACTTTATTCAGCGTCACATCGTTTATGTTATTGGCTCAATTATTATTATGATTGTGGGGCTGCAAGTTCCCATGAAGGTGTGGCAAAAATATAGTGGCTGGATCTTACTTATCTCGATAATGGCGCTGATTTTAGTGTTGGTGGCTGGTAAAACGGTAAACGGTAGTCAGCGTTGGCTATCAGCTGGTCCGATTAACATTCAAGTGTCTGAAATTGCTAAATTAACCTTCTTTTGTTACCTCGCGGCTTATATTGTGCGCCGTCATGAAGAAGTGACTGAGCGTGCCAAAGGCTTCTATAAGCCCCTCGCGGTATTCGTCATCATTGCTGCGCTTATTTTAAAACAGCCAGATTTAGGCACCGTGGTGGTGATGTTTGTGACTACCGTTGGAATGTTATTTTTGGCGGGCGCAAAAATTCGAGATTTCTTTGCCTTGATTATTGTTGGGGTCACCTTGGTGGTGGGGCTGATTATTTTCGAACCCTATCGAATGGCTCGTGTTACTTCCTTTCTAGATCCTTGGCAAGACCCTTTCGGCAAAGGTTACCAATTAACACAATCGTTAATGGCCTTTGGTCGTGGTGATTGGTTGGGACAAGGCTTAGGCAATTCAATTCAAAAGCTAGAGTATCTGCCTGAAGCGCATACCGACTTTATTTTTGCCATTTGGGCGGAGGAAACCGGCCTTATCGGTGTGTGCACTTTATTATTACTGCAATTAGTATTGGCATTGCGCGCCCTAAACATCGGTCGCAAGGCCTTACTTGCTGATCATCACTTTACCGGATATTTGGCAATGGGGATTGGGTTATGGCTCAGCTTTCAAGCGGCGGTAAATACTGGTGCTGCTAGCGGCATCTTGCCAACCAAGGGATTAACCTTACCTTTGGTCAGTTACGGCGGTAGTAGTTTGTGGGTGATGACGCTAGCGATAGTTATTTTATTGAGAATTGATCACGAGCGCCGACTCGATTGTGTTCAAGCTACGCACCGAGGAGCGTCATAATGGCTAAACGATTATTAGTGATGGCTGGTGGCACTGGTGGTCATGTCTTCCCTGGACTTGCTGTAGCGAACATGCTGCGTGATCAAGGGTGGGAGATTCATTGGCTAGGCTGTGCAACTCGTATGGAAGCTGATTTAGTTCCTAAGCACAATATCGATATTTCTTACATTGATGTTGAAGGCGTGCGCGGTAACGGAATTGTTCGTTTGTTAAAGGCGCCGTTTAAATTAATGCGTTCGGTATGGCAGGCCAAAAAAGTTATTAATTCATTTAAGCCCGACGTTATCTTGGGCATGGGTGGCTTTGCTAGTGGACCTGGCGGTATTGCAGCGAAATTAGCTGGTATTCCATTGGTCTTGCATGAGCAAAATGCGGTCGCAGGCATGACCAATCGCTATTTAGCCAAGATGGCAACTCGGGTGATGGTTGCCTTTGAAGGGGCGCTGTTGGAGCATCAACCTCAGGTTGTCGGTAATCCTGTCCGCAAAGACATTGTTGATTTGGGACGTTTAACACCAGCACTAGGTGACAAACTCAATATTTTATTGATCGGCGGTAGCCTAGGCGCGAAAGCACTCAATGAAATGTTGCCACAAACGCTGCCACTACTTAGTGAACTCGATGTCACTATCAAACATCAAGCAGGCAAGAATAACGGGCAGGGTGTATTGGCGGCTTATCAAGCACAGGTTGCTGGTTGTGGTGATTACGTGCAAGCCACCGACTTTATCGATGATATGGCCAGCGCTTATCAATGGGCAGATATGATTATTTGCCGCGCTGGCGCCTTGACGGTTTCAGAAGTTGCGGCAGTCGGCTTACCAGCGATTTTCGTACCGTTGCCTTATGCCGTTGACGATCACCAAACTAAAAATGCGCAAGCGCTGAGTGATAAAGGTGCTGCCTTTGTGATGCCACAATCACAAATGACGCCGCAAAGCTTGAGCGAGAAAATTAAACAAATGAGTGATTGCACTCAATTAGAACAAATGCATAACGCCAGTCAAACGCTGGCGATAACAGATGCGACAGAGCAGGTGGCTAAGGTCATTTGCGAGCTTGCTGAGCAAGATTTTGTCGCAGTGAAAGATGGAAGTAGTTAGATGACAAAAATTTGCAGCGATAAGCTTAGCCAACTTCGCCAACGCGTTCCGCAAATGCGCCGCGTTAATCGTATCCATTTCATTGGAATTGGCGGTGCAGGCATGGGCGGAATTGCTGAGGTGCTAGCCAACGAAGGTTATCAGGTAACGGGTTCAGATCAGGCGGCAAATCGCGTGACAGAGCGCTTAACTGACTTAGGCGCAACTGTCTATTTGGGCCATCAAGCTGCTCAAGTAGAAGGCGCTTGTGTGGTTGTAGTTTCTACCGCTATTGATGAGTTAAACCCTGAAATTATTCGCGCTAAAGAGTTGCGTATTCCTATTGTGCAGCGCGCGCAAATGCTGGCTGAACTTATGCGTTTTAGACACGGCATTGCTGTGGCTGGCACACACGGTAAAACCACAACCACTAGTTTAACTGCGAGTATTTTTGCTAAAGCTGAGCTGGATCCGACTTATGTAATCGGTGGCTTACTCAATAGTTCTGGCACTAACGCCAAGCTTGGATGTAGTGAATATTTAATCGCCGAAGCGGATGAAAGTGACGCATCGTTCCTTCATTTGCAGCCAATGGTAACCATAGTGACCAACATTGAAGCGGATCATATGGACACCTACCAAGGTGATTTTAGCAAGCTCGAAGATACCTTTATTGAGTTTATGCATAACCTACCGTTTTACGGACTGG
>JBMYWG010000047.1:0-28986 GCA_049607155.1 Psychrobium sp. | reverse complement strand
GAGTCCAGCTTGGGGAGCCATCTTCTTACTTTCGAATTTTTCCTTTTGTACCCAAAACAGTCCATACTGTTAATCCCCTTTTTATCTCACACTGATTCGAGTCCAGCTTGGGGAGCCATCTTACTTCTTAACCTACTCCCTGATAAATTAGTAACAGTCCATGACTGCTAACCCCCTTTTTATCTCACACTAGTTCGAGTCAAGCTTGGGGAGCCATCTTCTTACTTTCGAATTTTTCCTTTTGTACCCAAAACAGTCCATACTGTTAATCCCCTTTTTATTTCACACTGGTTCGAGTCCAGCTTGGGGAGCCATCTTACTTCTTAGATTACTCCGTGACATTTCAATAACAGTCCAAGACTGCTAATCCCCTATTTATCTCACACTAGTTCGAGTCCAGCTTGGGGAGCCATCTTATCTACTTCATACAATCAATATTTTCCAAATAACAGTCAATGACTGCTAATCCCCTTTTTATCTCGTATAAGCAATATTCAGATACTTATTTAACGGTTTACTCGACGTTCAATTCATACCAAAATAGCTTCCTTTTTTAACAAGGAAACTCACATGCGAGATAGTTTACGCGCCAAGATAATTGAAATATGCGATAAGAAAATCGCGGCTAAAGGCGATAATGTTGGCGTGTCGTTTTATGCGTTTTTTGCCAACAAAAACGATAACCCACAACTATTGATGGAAGCAGCAACGTGGTGGATTCAAACCCACGAGCTAGATCATTTTGAGAAAGCCGTCAAAATTAAAGCCATGGTTGAGCAAATGTAAACAGCGTTTAAACGGAATGTAAAAGTGGGCAAAGTTGCTTGCGGCGGCACTGCGCCGCAATTATGATGAACGCTTATACACATCTAAGGAATAGAAACGTGATCTCAATGAAAAGTTTTGCAATCGCTCTTATGGCAATCGGTATTATTTCAGGTGCCGGATTATTATTTGTGCTAATGGATTCAAGCACGCATGCCAAACTACCGTTCGACAGCATTCGCTGGTTTTTAATCATCCCAATTAGCGCTTTAGTCAGTGGGATCGTTCTGTCGTTTAACCTCGACGCTTCTTTGTCTGACTAATCGCCAGACCAACACCTACGACACCACAGGCGAGCAACTGAAATGACGTTAATTGCTCGTCTAAAATCAGCCACGCCAACAATAGTGTGAATACTGGAATCAAGTTAATAAAAGCGCCTGCAATCGTCACCGGCAATTTAGTAATCGCTAAGTTGTAGCACAAATAAGCGCCTAGCGTGACACAAGCTCCCAGATACAATATGGCGCTAATGCTTGGCCAATTAACCTGCGTTGGCCATGGCTCAATCACTACAAATAAGCTAAAAAACAGCAAACCAATAAACGCCGGAAATGCCGTTAAAAACATTGGTGAATAGCGACTACTAAAACGCTTTAACAACACCGAATACGCAGCTGCGCAACACATGGCAAGAAACTCAAAAAAGTTACCTAATAGCGGATTTGGCGCGTCTTCTGTCGCCTCGCCGCCAAGCGATAATGCCACGACGCCAGCAATAGAAATCACAAAGCCAGATAGCTGACGTCTTGTGATATTTTCATCGAGCATGTAATAAGCCAGCACCGCGATTATCAGTGGACTCAGCGATGCAATCATCCCTGCTTCTGACGCACTGGTTAGCTGTAAAGCTTTGGCCTCTAAAATGAAATACAAACAAGGCTCAAGTGCCGCCATCACCAAGAGTAATTTCCAATCCCCTGCCTTATATTCGAATCGCATCACCTGTTTAATAAACACCAAAAAACAAATTGAAGCGATCAGCATTCGCGCCCAAATCACTAACATCGGCGAATAATTTTCAAAGGCGATTTTAAGTGCAATAAAGGAACTCGCCCACAACAGCATCGCGAAAACAAGCAGGATCATCGACGAAAAATAAACAGGTTTTTGCATGATAATAAACAGCGACCAAGGTTGAAATTGGCGCCAGTGTAATTGAAAACCACCGTTTGGCAATCAAAACGCCATGATTTGCGTCAAATGATGGGAATTTTCTGCATTACACCTATAGCTTATGTGGTTGTTTATCGGCAAATAAACACGGATAATATGCGCCATTAAAAATACAATGAATAGCGCAATGGTCGAATACTTTTTACTATTAATTGGCACAGTGTTGGTAAACAACTTTGTGTTAGTTAAATTCCTTGGCTTATGCCCGTTTATGGGGGTATCGAGCAAACTCGAATCCGCCATCGGCATGTCCATGGCAACTACCTTCGTACTCACGATAGCCTCGCTTTGTAGTTATCTAGTTAACGAATTTTTGCTGGTGCCACTCGAACTAGAATACCTTCGTACCTTAAGCTTTATCCTCGTTATTGCTTTCGTTGTTCAATTCACTGAAATGGTGGTGCGCAGTACGAGCCCAGCGCTTTATAAAATGCTTGGTATCTTCTTACCACTAATTACTACCAACTGTGCGGTTCTTGGTGTTGCGCTGTTAAACACCAATGAAAACAACAACTTCATTGACTCTATTATTTACGGTTTCGGTGCCGCAGCAGGCTTCTCTCTAGTATTAATTTTATTTTCGGCCATGCGCGAACGTCTCGCGGCCAGCGATGTTCCGATGCCATTTCGCGGTGCGTCAATTGCCATGATTACCGCTGGATTAATGTCTTTAGCCTTTAGCGGTTTTAGTGGGTTAGCTTAATGTTGAGTGTTGTATTAATTGCCATCGCCGTATTAGGTGTACTCGGCCTGATCTTTGGTATGGCGCTTGGCTTTGCGTCAATAAAATTCAAAGTTCAAGAAGATCCTATCGCCGAGAAAATCGATAACATTTTGCCGCAAACTCAATGTGGTCAATGTGGATACCCTGGTTGTAAGCCATACGCCGAAGCTGTTGCCAATGGCGACGACATTACCAAATGTGCGCCAGGTGGCCAGCAAACTATAGAGACCATCGCCGAGATTATGGGCGTAGAAGTCCCTGCCGCCGGTGGTGATGTCGAAGAGCCTGTTAAAAAAGTCGCCTTTATTATCGAAGAAGATTGCATTGGCTGTACCAAGTGTATTCAGGCGTGCCCTGTCGATGCCATTTTAGGGACCACTAAACAAATGCACACCATTATCGCCGATGAGTGTACGGGGTGTGATTTGTGTGTCGATCCCTGTCCAGTTGACTGTATAGAAATGATCCCAGTGGCACAAAAAACCAATAACTGGAACGGTCAACTCAATATCATTCCTGTGAAGCAGTTGGAGCCTTGATTGTGAGTAGTATTTTTGAATTAATCGATCAGGGTCAACTGGGACAATTCCACGGTGGCATTCACCCGCCGTCGCGCAAAGATCGTACCAAAGATCTAAGCATTATCGACATGCCAATGGTAGAAAAAATAGCGCTACCACTCGCCCAACACTCAGGCCAAGCGGCCTTGTGCAGCGTTAAGGTTGGCGATAGCGTCAGCAGCGGTCAAATTATTGGCCACAGCGATGGTTTTGTCTCAGCCAACGTACTGGCACCGCTTGGCGGCACAGTGAGCGATATTACTCAATATCCAGCAAGTCACCCATCGGGACTTAACACCGAAACTGTGGTGATAAAAACTGAATCAGATGCACTAGAGTCGTGGGAAAAGTTATCGTTAGAAGACGACAGTCAACTGATTTTAGATCGCATCAAACAAAGTGGTATTACAGGTCTTGGCGGCGCAAGTTTCCCAACGTCTGTGAAGTTATCACCGCGTAAATCTATCGATTTATTGCTGATTAACGGCGCCGAGTGTGAACCTTATATCACCGCTGACGATGCGTTAATGCGCGCCCACAGCGAACAGATTATCGCTGGCATTATGGTAATGAATAAATTACTAACGCCACAGCGCGTGGTTATCGCCATTGAAGACAATAAACCACAAGCCATTAAGGCAATGGAAAACGCCGCCAGTAAACACGAGCATATCGTCGTTCGCCCTATTCCAACGCTTTATCCTGCCGGTGGCGAAAAACAGCTAATCGAAGTTATCACTGGGCATCAAGTGCCTAGCGGTAAGATTCCAGCCGATATCGGCGTTGTAGTACAAAACGTAGCAACAGCGCATGCTATTGCCGACGTTGTCTTTCACGGCAAACCACTATTATCGCGTGTTGTGACTGTGACTGGCGATCTCGTCGAGCGCCCGGGTAACTATCGCGTATACCTTGGCACTCCGATTATCGACTTGCTCAACTTCTGTGGTTTTAAAGCCCAAGACCGACAAAAAATCATCATGGGTGGCCCAATGATGGGCTTTGCATTGCAAAACCTCGATGCGCCAGTGGTCAAAGCCACCAACTGTATTATTGCCGCCAGCAACCAAGAGTTACCAGATGCGCCAGCAGAGCAAAACTGTATTCGCTGTGGTGATTGTGAGCAGGTTTGTCCAGCGCAGTTATTGCCGCAACAGCTACAATGGTTTGCCAAAGACAAAGATCACGACAAGCTGCAACAACACAACCTATTTGATTGTATCGAATGTGGTGCTTGTGCCTACGTTTGTCCGTCGCATATTCCGCTGGTTCAATACTATCGTGTTGCCAAAGCAGAGATCCGCGAAGCGCACCAAGAGCAGCTTGCCGCACAACGCGCGAAAGAGCGCTACGAACAGCGCCAAGCGCGACTTGAGCGTGAAAAACAAGAACGTGAAGAGCGCAATCGTCTCGCTAATGAACGACGCAAAGCCGCAATGGCCAAAAACAACGATGGCGACGCCATTGCCGCTGCACTGGCTCGCGTGAAAGCGAAAAAAACAGGTACACCAGAACCAGCAGCTGACGCCCCAGCGAAGCCGCAAAATGATCGCGTCGCAGCAGCGATTGCCAGAGCAAAGGCCAAAAAGGCCGCTGCGGCAGGTGAACAAACGACAGCAGATACAAACAGCGGTAGCCCAACACCAGTAAACCCAGATAAAGCCCGTGTTAGCGATGCCATCGCCCGCGCCAAAGCGAAAAAAGCAGCTAAGGCGGCACAAGCCTCAAATTCTGACAACAATGTGGCACCAGAAAGCAGCGCAACACCTGAAAGTGGCAATGACAAAAAAGCACGCATTGCTGCGGCAGTAGCCAAAGCTAAAGCGAAGAAAGCGGCGCAAACAACTGACACGGTGGAAAGAGCTGAAACGGCTGAAACTGGCAATGCTACGCCAGCATCGACACCAGCCGATGACAAGAAAGCGCGTATCGCTGCTGCCGTAGCCAAAGCTAAAGCCAAAAAAGCAGCGCAAGCAGCTGACACTGACACGGTGGAAAGAGCGGAAACAGCTGAAACGTCTGAAACGTCTGAAACTGCTGATGATGCACCAGCATCGACACCAGCAGATGACAAAAAAGCGCGTATCGCTGCTGCCGTAGCCAAAGCTAAAGCCAAAAAAGCAGCGCAAGCAACTGACACGGTGGAAACAGCGGAAACGGCTGAAACTGCTGATGATGCATCAGCATCGACCCCAGCAGATGACAAAAAAGCGCGTATCGCTGCTGCCGTAGCCAAAGCTAAAGCCAAAAAAGCAGCGCAAGCAACTGACACGGTGGAAACAGCGGAAACGGCTGAAACTGCTGAAACTGCTGAAACTGCTGATGATGCATCAGCATCGACCCCAGCAGATGACAAAAAAGCACGTATTGCCGCTGCGGTAGCTAAAGCGAAAGCAAAGAAAGCGGCGAAAGAAGCAGGTTCACAAGCTAACGATGACAGCGCTACTGACGATCAGCAATCACCAGAGTCAAAACAAACGCAACACTCAGAGGTTGAAATAGCTTCTGAAAGCACCGCCACGCCAGCTGATGAACCAACACCAGTTGACGATAAAAAAGCACGTATTGCTGCGGCAGTTGCCAAAGCCAAGGCTAAAAAAGCTGCACGCGATTCTCAAACAAATGATAAATAGGCACCGATAATATGTTTTTATCCGTCTCACCATCACCACACAATTTAGCGCAAGTTGACGTCTCGCGTGTTATGCGCGCCGTCGCACTGGCGACTATTCCCGGCATTATTGCCATGGTGTATTTTTTCGGCATCGGTAGCCTAGTTCAAATAGCCTTATGTATTGGCGTTGCGCTGATTAGTGAAGCGGCCATCTTGAAGATCCGCAAGCGCCCAATTAGCCATGTGCTAAAAGACAACAGTGCCCTGCTAACCGGATTATTGCTAGGTATTGCCATTCCTCCGCTTGCTCCTTGGTGGATCAGCGTTATTGGCGTTGGCTTTGCCATTATTGTCGCCAAACAACTCTACGGCGGTTTAGGGTTTAACCTGTTTAACCCCGCCATGGTGGGATATGTGCTATTGCTGATTTCCTTCCCTGTAACTATGACCAACTGGCAAGTTCCTAGTGAACTGGCGCAATATCCCCTGAGTATTGGCGATGTATTTAGCGCTATTTTCACTGGCGTAACCACCTCAGGACTGACGGTTAACGAACTGCGTCAAACCGTTGATGGCGTGACTATGGCAACGCCACTAGATACGCTACGCACCGATTTAAGCCTTGGTTTAACCACTTACGAGAGTTTTACCAAGCCCATCTTTAATGGCTTTGTTAGCGTTGGCTGGGTATGGGTTAACCTCGCCTTTTTATTTGGCGGTTTATGGTTAATAGCCCAGCGCATTATTCGCTGGCATATTCCCGTGGCAATATTGGCAACCCTGACGGTTTGTGCCACCTTGGGATACTTAGTTGATCCTGATACTCACGCCTCGGCATTTTTCCATTTGCTTAGCGGCGCAACCATGTTTGGAGCATTTTTTATTGCCACCGATCCTGTAACAGCCGCCACCAGTAACAAAGGTAAAATCATCTTTGGCATTATTGTTGGCGTGCTGCTGTATATCATCAGACAATACGGCGGTTACCCTGACGCCCTTGCCTTTGCAGTATTGTTGGCCAATATGACAGTGCCAGTAATTGATATGTACACCAAGCCATCGAGCTATGGTCATCAGCGTCAGGGAGGTAAATAATGACTAAAGTTATCTCGAAAAACGGATTAATTTTAGCGGTATTTGCGCTAATAGTTACCGCCATTGTTGCCCTCACTCAACAGCTAACGAAAGATGCCATTAAAAAACAGGAGCAGCGCTACCTGCTGACCTTGTTAGAGCAAGTTGTCGATCCAAAAACCTATAACAACGATTTAGCCAATCAATGTGTTTTAGTGACTTCACCAGACATGCTTGGCCATGCGACACCACAGCGCGCTTTTATCGCTAGAAAAGACAATACCCCTGTTGCCATCGCCATTGAAACCACTGCGCCAAATGGCTACAGCGGCAATATCGACATTATCGTTGGCATTACCACCGATGGTGTTGTCAGCGGTGTACGAACCTTGCGCCACCAAGAAACACCGGGTCTTGGCGATAAAATCGAAATCACTAAATCGTCTTGGATGGACAGCTTTAAAGGCTGGCTACTCACAGATAAAAACGAATCACAATGGCGGGTTAAAAAAGACGGCGGCGAATTTGATCAATTCACTGGCGCAACCATCACACCACGCGCCGTGGTTGAAGCCACCCGTAAAGCGCTTGCGTTTGTTAACAAAGAGCAACGTGCAATTATCGAATCAACTCAACGCTGCGGAGGTCAATAATGAATACCTACGGCGAACTCACCTGGCAAGGATTGTGGAAAAACAATCCCGGACTAGTGCAACTACTTGGTCTGTGTCCACTACTCGCGGTTACTTCAACTCTCACCAACGCATTGGGCATGAGCTTGGCGACAATCTTGGTAATGGTAGGCTCAAACGCTACGGTATCCCTTATTCGTCAGTTTATTCCCAAAGAAATTCGTATCCCAATTTTCGTGATGATTATCGCGGGCTACGTAACCTGTGTTCAATTGCTGTTTAACGCCTATGCATTTGGTCTATATCAATCACTGGGTATTTTCCTACCGCTGATTGTAACCAACTGTATTATTATCGGCCGCGCCGAAGCCTACGCTTCTAAGAATGCGCTTATTCCGTCGATTTACGATGGCTTTATTATGGCAATTGGCTTTAGCGTGGTATTAGTGCTGTTAGGTGCTATCCGTGAACTATTGGGCCAAGGTACCTTATTTGACGGCGCAGATTTACTGTTAGGTTCGTGGGCAAGTAGCCTGCGTATCGAACTATTCGCCATCGATCAATCTTTCCTATTCATTATGCTGCCACCGGGTGCATTCGTCGCCTTGGGCTTTATTTTAGCGCTAAAAAATAGCCTCAATAACAAAGTTGAATCTATGGTAGTGCCGCCCGTTGAAAAGAAAGAAATCGAGCGCGCCCGCGTTAGTAAAGTCTCATAACAATCGGAATAAATAATGACTCAGCCACTATCAAAACAACAAAAAGTACAGGCGATCATCGATATTCTCGACGAGTTATATCCAGAAGTGCCGATCCCTTTAGATCACACCGACGCATACACACTTCTGGTGGCGGTATTGTTATCCGCCCAATGCACCGATGAGCGCGTTAACCAAATTACCCCGCTGTTATTCGCTAAAGCAGATAATCCGTACGACATGGTGAAGATGACCATTGAAGAAATTCAAGAAATCATTCGCCCATGTGGTTTATCGCCAATGAAATCGAAAGGCATTTGGCATCTATCGCAAATGATCATCGAACAACACGACGGCGAAGTGCCTGCTGATATGGCAGCGCTTGAAGCCATGCCGGGGGTTGGCCATAAAACCGCATCTGTTGTCATGGCGCAAGCCTTTAATATTCCGGCCTTTCCAGTTGATACCCACATCCACCGTCTGATGTATCGCTGGGGTTTGTCTAACGGCAAAAGTGTTGAACAAACAGAGCGCGATGGTAAACGTCTGTTTCCAAAAGAGCGCTGGAACGACTTACACCTGCAAATTATTTACTACGGCCGTGAATATTGCCCGGCCCGTGGATTTTCGCTAGATAAATGTATTATCACCCGCGAATATGGCCGCAAGAGCTTTATTAATGAAGTGCTTAAAGAGCAAGAGAAGAAAGCCAAAAAGCTGCAGCAAAAGAAAAAATGAATAAGTCGAAGCGCCAACAAATACTAACGATTCTGCGTGACGAAAATCCACATCCGGAAACGGAGCTAGAATTTAACTCACCATTCGAACTTTTGGTGGCGGTGACGCTATCAGCGCAATCGACTGATGTTGGTGTTAACAAAGCCACTCGTGTTCTTTTTCCCATCGCTAACACACCACAAGCCATCGTTGATTTAGGCGTTGAGGGCCTTGCAAGCTACATCAAAACCTTGGGGTTATATAATTCCAAAGCGAAAAATGTCCACAAAGCCTGCCAGATGCTTGTTGATTTGCACAATGGCGAAGTACCAGAGAATCGCGAAGCACTAGAGGCACTGCCGGGTGTTGGCCGCAAAACCGCCAATGTCGTCCTCAATGTCGCTTTTGGCTGGCCAACAATCGCCGTCGATACCCACATTTTCCGCGTCGCCAATCGCACTAAATTCGCGATGGGTAAAAACGTCGATCAAGTAGAAGAAAAACTACTAAAGGTCATTCCCGCCGAATTCAAAGTAGACGCCCACCACTGGTTTATTCTCCACGGCCGCTACATCTGCACCGCCAGAAAACCCAAATGCGGCGCCTGTGTTATTGAAGAGCTGTGCGAGTTTAAAGAAAAAACAGAGTATTAATTCTCTTCAAAAAAACAAAAAAAGGAAGGTTCACACCTTCCTTTTTATTTTCCAGTTAAAAGTATTAATGACCAAATTTAAAGCGAATACCCGCATTAACAGTAAATCCGTCATTCCGCGACCAGATATCTGTCGCCCAACGGCCACTTGGTGCACGCTCTAACAACAATAATGACTCGTCTTTAGTTTGACGCACATTGAGTAGGTTTTCCGCGTTAATGAAGTAACTCACCTTGCCAATGGTAATTTGGCCAAGCAGTCCTAAGTGCCAATAAGCATCACTTTTCTCGCGGTACGGATTACCTTCAAGATGTTGGGTACCAGTGTAATAGGCTTCAAAGCCAACAAGGTGACTACCGTGCTCTTCCCACATTAATACTGCACCCGCAGAATGCTTTGGTGTTAGGTTAAGCGGCGCACGGCCTGTGCCGTTTTGCGCTTGCTTAGTGGCATCGGTGTATAAGTAACTGCCAGTTAGCTTGATATCGTGCCAGCGATAACGCAGCAGTAATTCTGCGCCGCGAATCTCGCTCTCCCCCGCCGCGTTTATAATTCTCACCTGTTTAGCTGTCCCACCATTATCAAGCGGGTTAATCACTTCAAGCTCGGTGACATTATCAACGTTTGATGCAAACAAAGTAACGCTGGCTTCAACATTATCCATTGCATAACTGACATCGATAGATGCCGTCGTTGCGCGCTCTTCCTCAAGACCGTCAAGCGGCGCTAAGCGAGACAGCCCAGCATCTTCAATGTCTTCAATAAATGGCGTCGGCGCAAAGAAACCTTGGCCATAAGAGCCGCGAATAGTCCAAGTCTCCGGGCTATATAGCACGGACACACGTGGGCTCACTTGAGTGCCGTATTCACTGTGCCAATCAGCACGAGCACTTAATGACATAGACACATCATCATTGGCTTGATAATCAACTTGTGAGAACAATCCCGGTACTTGGTAGTCGTAATTAAATTCACTAAAGTCTTGCGAATCAAAACGCTCAGATTGATATGCAGCCCCCAGTAGCCATGCTATTTCGTCGTTGTAACCAGAAATGCTCGATTCAAAAAGATAGCTCTCATGTGTATCGATTTCTTCAACTAAACCATAAATATGGTCGTGCTCTTGCTGCATCGCTGAGCCACGCAGGTTGAGATTAAGATCATCCGCCAGTGGCTGATCGAAAATAAAGCCGCTATCGAGTCTTAACGAGTCTTGGTTTTGGACAAACGGATTACCATCAGCAACTGTGCCTTGCGCAGTAGTGCCACCTTTGCGCTCTTCTTTCATCGCGCCAAAGGTTACATACAGATTAGCGCCGCTGTCGCTCTCCCAATACAAACGCGGGCGAACCGTCGCCCGTTGGTATTGCGCGATATCATTCCAGCCATCACTATCGAGATCTTTGTCGGCTTGATTATGTAAGCCAGCAGTAACCGATGCGCTGGTCGATTCATTAATTGGCGAGGCAAAATAAGACGTAATATCTTGGCCGCCTTTTGAAGTCGCATTTAATAACACTTCCCCCTCAAATTCATCCGACGGCGTGCGAGAGATAAGGTTAATCACGCCGCCAAGTGCTGAACCGCCATAGAGTGAAGACGCAGAGCCTTTGATGATTTCAACATTAGCAAGATCAGTCGGCGGAATTTGCAATAAACCAATGGATGCCGTTTGGCCGCCATATAGTGGTAAACCATCGCTAAGTAGCTGTGTATAACGACCATACAAACTTTGTAATCGAATATTGGCACTGCCTAATGCTGGCGAGGTATTCTGGACTCGCACGCCGCCAGTTTCTGCCACCAGCATCGAAATATTTCCCGGCCTCATTAGCGCTTTTTCTTGCACTTCTTCGCCGTTGATAATTTCAGTACGCGTCGCTGATTCAGTCACGATGCGACCTAGGCGCGACGCCGTCACCTGAATTTTTTCTATCTTTTTTTCTTCGTGTTTATGATGCTCGTCATGATCATCGCCACCAGCGGTTGCCATTGATGGTGCAAGCAACACTGCCAGTGCCACTTTAGAATATTTAGTAAGCATTTCGACCTCAAATAATGCTAATGCCATTACATTTTTATAATGAAATAGCGTAAAACTGCGTTAATTCGCAGCAAGTAATGTGATTAATAACGTGAAAAACTACGCGAAGAAAATGGGAGGTCGATATAAGGATTTGGCGAATAAATGGGGCTGCTTAGTTGAGACTATGCACTGCGCTTCACTCAACATCACTAATTCTGACAATGAGAAATTGGCGATAAGATAGGCGTAAGAACTACAACTGTTGTCAGGACAAATACACTCGCCGACGCAGCAGTCTACGTCACAACAATCATCCTCTGCTGAGGACTCATTGCTATGGTTCGATTCTTGGTAAATCTCAGCTGTTTTTTGCTGCTGAGTCTGAGAAGACGCGAGATCGTCATGTGCTGTCACCATATGATAAGCCATTGATTGCCCTGTAAAGGCCACCAAGGTAATTAACATAACTAAACAGCGTAACAATGATTTAATCATAACTATCTCAAACAAAAATCGCCGCTATTGTAGGTGGTTTTATAATAGATGTGAAGCAAACTTAGCATTATGGCTTGCGCCCATGATGCTATTTAAGATGGAATAAAATTGGCGATTTATTTGTTTCCATATTCCCATATCAATGGAGAAGCATTCTCTTTCAAGATACTTTGAGAAAGTTTAAGAAAAATACCAATTAGTACTAATTAAATCTAGTTACTAATAGGAATATAACTAAGCTACAGGCCAGATTAACTCAACACTCGTACCACCAATTGATGAGGGTAAAATATTGATTGTTCCCCCTGTTTCTTTTACTACCATATCAGTGATTGCTAAACCTAGTCCAAAGCCCCCTGTTTTCCTAGTACGGCTTTTGTCCGTCCGATAAAACGGTTTTAAAACCAACTTGCGTAATGCTTTTTCGATACCGTCGCCATCATCTTCTATACGAACAACAAATGAAGAGTCAACAATGCTTCCCGAGATAATTACCTGACTGTGACAATACTTAACCGCATTGTCAATAACATTGACAATTGCTCGTTCAACGAGTGCCTGCTTGGCTTGAAGTGTAAAAGAATCACATAATTTAAGAGCAACAACTTCACTATCCACTGACTTAATAACTTGTGTTAAAACCGTTGGAAACTCAACGTTGTCCGCTGTTATATCCATCGCGCTTAATCGCAATCGAGAGATAGTCAGAAGTTCTTCTGTCAATGATGTTAGATCTTCAAGGTCTTCGTCAATTCCGATTAATAATTCGTTGATAACTGCAAAAGACTTCTCGTACATTGCCATATCAACTGCTAATCGCAATCTAGTCATTGGTATTCTCAATTCATGATGAATTGCCGCAGTGAGAATCAGATTATCGGATGTTTTCTCCTCAATAGTATTTACCATAGAGTTAATGTCATTCGACAAGCTTTGCAGTGTAGAAATACCACTATCAGCCATTTTAAGATCAAATTTACCAGCGGCAACAGACCGAGTCACAGCGCGAATTTGATTGATATAACGATAAGCTCCCCAAGAGATTGCAGCGACAATGAATGACATCACTAAATACCCAGCGAGGATACTTGCGTAATAATATGTCATGTGTTGTTGTGAATATTCACTCTGATAGGAAAAGCTTAGCGCTTTATTTGAGTAACCTTCTAATTTAAGAGGAATGAAAATAGTAACTTCATCAAGTTGTTCGCTGATATACAGATGACTAACTTTACCTTTTTTATCACTGCCCGATGACGCCGTTCCATCAATCAGTTTCAACTCTATAAGCTCGTCTCCGACCTTTCGTTGCCAGTTTTTCATTATTCCGTTAATGAGCATAAGATCGTCAGCGGATATATCTTTCGCTGATAAGTTTTGTTCAATAGCTGTCGTAACTAACTGTGAGTAATGTAAGTATTCTTTACGAGCTTCTTCCTGATAAGATTTATCTGTAATAACTTTAAAAGCTAAACCGATAACGATTACCCCACCTAAGATCAATAACATTAGAACTGCGAATATAGATCTCATTGATTAATCCCTTAACAGTAAGTAACCTTGTTGACGTATTGTTCTAATGTATTCTTTTCCTTTACTATTTTCAGATAATTTCTTACGTAATTTAGATATTCTCATATCGATTGAACGATCTAGCCCATCGTAATCCCTACCTCGTAGTATTGAAAATAAATCGTTTCTATTGACGATCTCACCTGCGTGACATGCAAAGAACCACAGCATTTCGAATTCAGAATCCAGTAACGGGATTAACTCACCACGCCTAGTTACTAAGCGCTTACGACGATCAATTTCGAGATCATTCACCCTAATTAATGCTTGAGATATTTTTTGTTGTCTGCGTAACAAAGCATTAACTCTTGCGAGAAGAATATGAGGACGTATCGGTTTGGTGAGATAGTCGTCAACACCAGCATTTAGCGCTATCACTTCTTGGATTTCATCTTCATGAGCAGTGAGCATCAAAATGCTCTCATTGAAAGTTGGCCTTACTTTATTACACACTTCCACCCCATCCATTCTGGGGAGCATTAAATCCAGAATAACTAAATCCGGCGGAGACTGGGTAATTATTGTTACAGCATCTTCACCATTGTCGACACACTCCACCAAAAAACCTTCACTTGTTAAAAATTGGACAAGTAATTTTGCAATGCGAGTATCATCTTCAACGACCAACAAACGATACAGCGTATTGTCAAACTGTGAATTAGACTCTAACACTAACGACTCCAAAAACTATCGAGATTGGATTATAAGTTATTTTGCAATAATTCGCTTAGCTTCTCTAAGCCCTGATAAGTAAGCACCGTGTACCGTTGCAGGATAGTCTCGACTTGTAGCTTCTCCAGCAAAAAATAAACGACCATTAACAGGTTTAGCGAGCGTTTCTCTCATTATTGGAAACGCTCCGATTTTAAGATAAGAATATGCGCCAAATGAGAATGGATCTTTTCCCCAACGAGTTATCAATATGTCAGTAGGGTTTGGTATATCTTCGCCATATATTTTGCGCAATACGTCCATGGCTTGTTCGGTTATTTCTTGATCAGATAAATTTTCAAGCTGACTACCAAACTCTCCCGCATTAAATCCTAAAAGGATCGGAGCACCTGTATAGGCAGATAAATTCAGCCATTCAGCCCAATAGCCTTTAATATCATTACTGGCGTAATTAATGAAATGAACGTTATTATCCCAAAATACATAAGGAAACGGTAAATAAACCTTATTAAGAAGTCCCATTCCAAGAGAGTTTATGGCATTAATTTTAGTTTTCGGAAGTTCTGGAATAAATTCAATAACGTCGTTTTTTAGTACGCCTAGTGGCACAGTCACTAACACTCGATCAGCGAAAAACTCACTCATACTAGTGGTAATTTTTATCCTACTATCAGAGTAATCAATAGCTAGTACCTTTTGATTAAGTTTGATATCCAAATCTCGTGCAAGATAATCAACAATCTGAGTGTAACCATCGCGAAAAATGACATCTTGCCCAGAAAATGCTTCCCCTTCATCCAATGCCAGAATTGATAATTTACTAACATCGGCTGCGAATTCATGTTCAATCCGTGTATTTAATAAGAAATCGATATCCGCTATAGAAGCCTTTCCTTGCCCCCCCTCAGCTAAAGTATTGTTAACAGCACCTTGAATACTATCATCATTATCTTGTTCAATAAGTGATGCTAATTCTTGTTTAAACAATGCGCTAAAATTAGATAGTCGGGAAAACAACTCAGTATCACGTTGCCCCCGACCATTATAGACAATGCCATTGCTATAATCAGTCCTGACAGTTTCTAATGATAGCTTCTCAGCAAGATCAAAAATTGGATTATTACGCGTGCCATGAATCCAGCTTGCGCCCATATCTAACGAAGACTCTGATTCTCTAAGTTTAGTCCAGACTCTGCCACCAACACGTCCTCGCCCCTCTAGCAGTGTTACTTCAATACGCGGATCTTCTTGCAACATTTTGGCAGCGGCTAATCCAGAGATTCCAGCACCAATAACAACCACTTTGATTTTCTTATCTTCTATTTCATATTCAGTACTGTCTGAGGCACATCCCGATAGTCCCAATAACATCCCCAACACTAATCCACTACGTTTCACGCCATGACTCCACTATGCTAATAATGACTTCATTTTAAAAAAGTTACCGGACAATCACTGTCAACTGAAGCAACGATTTGTCACCATACGCATTGCTTTGTCACCTAATGTCACCAAGGTGCAAAACATAATACCTGTCAACTTAAAAACAATCAGGACGACACTTACTCGTAATCTAGCGAAGATTGGGTCACTGAGATAATGTCTAAGACAAAGAAAAACTTAACTAGCACTAATAAATATTGCACAGCCAAATCAATCATTAGGTGACAAAGCCTTTGTAATTATTTTGCATACTCTACTAGTTAGTAGTTTGTCACAGTATAATGTGACCTAAAAACAACACTTAGCAATAAGAGGAATAGCAATGCGTTTTTTACACACGATGTTACGCGTCGGCAACTTAGAACGTTCAATAGAGTTTTACACTAAGGCGCTAAAAATGCGCTTGTTACGCCAATCTGAAAATACCGAATATCGTTACACACTAGCGTTTCTTGGTTACGATGATGAAGCGACTGGTACAGTATTAGAGTTGACTTACAACTGGGACACCAGCGAATACGATATGGGCACGGCCTTTGGCCACTTAGCCATCGGTTGTGATGATATTTATGCCACCTGTGACGCTTTAAAAGCCGCAGGCGCAACTATTTGCCGTGAGCCAGGTCCAGTGAAAGGCGGCAGCACAGTGATCGCCTTTGTTGAAGATCCAGACGGTTATAAAATTGAGCTAATTGAAAACAAGTTTGCAGGTAAGGGCTTAGGCGAAGACTAGGCTACAAGACTGTTACCAATACCCATAAAAATGGCGCTACTTCATTATGAGAGCGCCATTTTTATTTGAATATTAGGATTGGATTAGTAGCCGCGATTCATGGTGATCACCACGCGTCTATTTTCGTTTCGTCCTTGCACCGTTTCATTTGATGCAATGTGACGTTTCTCGCCGTGACCGCTTACCATAATCTTGTTACCTGCGATGCCCGACTCTTCTAACATACGCTTAATATCATTAGCACGTTGCTTAGATATTTGACGGTTTTTCTCACGGCCACCGTAACTATCGGTGTAAGAGTCTACCAGCACTAACTCCATCTCAGGCTCGTATTTAAGATAATCGCGGATCATCTTGAGCTTTTGCTGTGAGCGGCGATCTAAAATCTGCGTATTCTTTTTGTAATTAAGCGTCGTAAATGAAATATCTTCGAAGCTGTACGGTAATAAATTACTTACACATTCCATAAACGCTAGATGTTGCGGTGCAAAGTTAACTGCTGAAACACCAACGGCAACAGAATCGTTGCTGTTGTACCAATCGCGGTAGAAAAAGGTTGGATTCATGCCCTTTTCTAACTCGTTAAGCATTAACCACGCTTGATCGTCTAACACCTCGCCGTCAAATTGCTTGTAATAAGCGAGATCGGCAATATGGGCAGACGGCGAATTCGCGCGCCAGCTTGGCGGCATAGAACGCAGTTCAACTTCGGTATATTTAGCCGGCTTTTGCAACATGTTCATTGCAAAATCGAGATTGATGTTTTTGTTGGCAACACTGGAAAAGTTCACTTTGCCAAAACGCGGAATGCTGTGTTCAAGTACACAGGCAGTCGGCGTGTTTTTTGTCATAGACCAACTAGATTCCTGCATCGACGCACCATAGCTGCGCATCATGCCATTGGCAGGTAAAGCCAATAATGCCGTCACGCTAAGCGCTGCACTAAAACTAAGCAATCGATTTGTCATTGACACCTGTCCTGTGTGGTCTGAGGAATACTTAAAAATACTATCGGCGCTGTTTGTTAGATCTTTAGCAATAAAAACGATCTTTATTTGCCAGCTAAAACCTTGGATAATGTCGGCTCTTTAAATCGAAATTACCGAGCAATATGTCTGACCAAGCACCTTCATTGATGAGCCAACGCTTTCGCGGCTACTTCCCTATCGTTATCGACATCGAAACCGCAGGCTTTAATGCCCAAACAGATGCCGTTTTGGAACTTGCTGCCAGCATATTGCAATTCAACGATAACGACAATCTGGAAATCGCGCAAACGCATCACTATCACATTGAGCCATTTGAAGGGGCGAACCTAGAGCAAGCCTCATTAGATTTCACGGGCATCGATCCATACAACCCATTGCGGGGTGCTGTTAGCGAGCATGATGCATTACACGATTTATTTAAACACGTGCGCAAAGCCATGAAAGCGCAAGGTTGTCATCGCGCTATTCTAGTAGCCCACAACGCCGCCTTTGATCAAGGATTCTTTAAAGCCGCAACGGCGCGTAGTGGCCTTAAGCGCGATCCATTCCACCCTTTTGTTACCTTTGATACCACGACGCTTGCTGGCTTGGCAATTGGCCAAACTGTGCTAGCCAAAGCCTGTATCGAAGCTGGCATTCCATTTGATAACAAAGAAGCCCACTCGGCGCTTTACGACACTGAGCGCACTGCCGAACTGTTTTGCTACATCGTTAATAAATGGAAAGCATTAGGCGGTTGGCCAATGGCCGTGCCAGCGCAAGATGAAGAATAGTCTATAGGATCTAACAGATGCCGAGTATTTATCTATTTGATTGGGGCGATACACTGATGGTGGATTTACCCCAGCAGATGGGAAAAATGTGTGATTGGCCAGACGTTAAGGCAGTCAAAGGCGCTCAAAGCATGCTGCAAACACTGTCTCAACGTCATGATGTTTATGTTGCGACTAACGCGGCCGATTCGGCGGAAAGTGACATTAAAGCGGCCTTTGAACGAGTTGGATTAGCACAATTCATCAAGGGCTACTTCTGCAAAGCAAACTTGGGCATTGGTAAAGGTAGCGCTGAATTTTTCAACCGTATTGCCGCTGAGCTAAACGTATCTGTTGACCAGCTAATCATGGTTGGCGATACGCTGGATAAAGATGTTTATCCAGCCATTGAAGCGGGAGCGAACGCTATTTGGTTTAATCCGCAACAACAAACAATGTCACCAAATAAAACGCAACATTTTCGACAAATTCATTGTTTATCCGAATTAACTTCCACGTAAATCAGCGATATTTCGCAGCCGTAATAAATTCGTTAAAACTCTCGCACCACACAATCACTGTATTGTATTGCGACGGATCGACATCACTTGGCAGGTTAACCACAAAGTTATCGAAGGTTTTTACATCCCCGACCAACGCCATTTGCGATTTAAGTTGTTTAAACTTAGCTTCGGTCTCAACAAATTCTTTGGCTAAATACAGCTTATAAGATGGTCCCGGAGCGAGTTCTCCCATTAGCGTAATCGCATTATTACCAATAGTAACCTCGCCTTCTCCCCAATGCAGCGTATCGCTATCGGCAAGATCACGCGTAAATTGCGCTGAATATCGCACATCGCTGACCGCATTGGTGACTTGCTGTGCTGTTGGTGCTGGCGGTGCACTTATAATAGGCAGGGTATAAATCCCTAGTGCGAAACCGAAAAAGCCAATGGCCAAGTGGCTCACAACCAAAAATGCTAATAATTTCTTACTCATTGTTCTACCGTTAAAAATTGTTCTTCTGTTAACTACTTAAATTTCAATCTTGTTCAAGATGCAAAACACCCCGTTTATCGAGCGTCAATACTTGAAAATCCTGCACTAAAAACAATGACCGTGAATAAGCCGTTTTTGCTTCATCTTGACCTTCATAAATTATTGCCTAGGCACATAAACTAATACCAATAAACGCTAACAATTAAACTTATAAGCTCTTTTAACTTCGACCACTTGCACTAAATACGACTCATACCATTTATCGCGGCCAAGTTGTTGGGCGAAGGCATGTTCACTGTCGCTTTTCCATGCTCGAATAGCTTCTTCGGTTGGCCAATAGGAAATAGCGATTTCTTGATCGCCCTCGGTCACCGCGACAAAATCTATGCAACCGTATTTCTCAAACGCCAACTCACGCATTTTCGCCACCATAGTCCCGTATTGACTATCCTGCTATCCCGCTTTTGCTCTAAAAATTACGGCGTACATATCACTTACTCACAAAATTAATAATGTTGAGTGTTTCGCCAGCTGATGGCGGCTCAAAGTATTGGTTTACTTGATGAAAGACTTCTAGCGTGTCGAATTTAGCGCGCGCTGGCTGCTCGATGCGGCGTTTAGCAATTTGCCTTAAACACACCTCATCGCTAACATCGAGATAAATTAGCTGATGCTGACAGCCAACTTCCTGCGACAGTGTTGTGAACCAAAGACGCTGGCGTATCATATTGGCAGGGAAATCCATCACCACGCTTAATCCCTTCGCTAACAGTTGCTGCACATGCTGTTTGATAAAAGGTTTGATTTGCGCCGAATAGCGGATGTAATCATCAAACGAGTGTATTTTCTCAGGATAATGCGCAGCAAGCCAATCATCTTCACTGATCAAAATAGCATTGTGTTCACTTGCTAATTCTTTAGCTTGCGTCGATTTTCCCGCGCCCATTTTTCCACACAAAAAATACAGTGTTGCGGTCATTTCATTTCATTTCCTTATGCTTGACGCTTGGCAAGCTCGATGGCGGCATTAATAGCAGCCTTTGCTTGCGGGCTGTTCTTCCAACACGTGGTGTGAAGCAGTTTCGCCACCATCTCCGCTATATCTTCTGCTCGGTACTGCTTTAATTCATCAAACGAAGTAATTCCAATTTGTTCAAAGCGCTTTATTACTGTTGGTCCAACACCATGAAGTGCCAATAAAGCATCCCGCTGCTGAGTATCAAATTGCATTTGTGCTACCTTCTGGAGATTTATCTAGTTGACGTTCTTTCAAATACAAGTAAAGCGGTAACCCACAAGAAGGACCAACAACAAAAGTACTGAGCACTGATAAGTATCGATAACTCACGTTATGCTTTGCGCCATCGACAATGATAAATATCACTAGTGCACAAGCAACCACAATGACATCAAGCCACGCACCGATGCTAATAGCATTAACCGACGCCAACTCCACTAATGTGACTACATCCATCCCATGTTCTATTAGCCAAGGCGCAAATGCACCATAGGGCAAAAGAGTTCCTGCTATTGCTAAACAAAGATAAACTGTTTTCACCGCGCCTCCCTAACATGTGGTGATTGTTCTATTGAAACAGTGGATTAAAGAAACTGCGCTCATAACTGACAATACAACGTGTTTTCTCAGCATACGCAAATGCGGCAATACACTCATCATCTTGCATCGACTGCTTGCGATAATCCTCGTACGCCGCCATGCTCTCGAATGTAAACAGTGCCAAAGCAATGTTATTAGCACCTTCTGAGGGTAAAAAGTAACCATGATGTTGGCCGCCAAATTTATTCACCAAGGGGATCCATAGCTTGGCGTAGTGTTCGAATTCATCGAGCTTGTATGGGTCGATAACATACTTTAAATAACACGTAATCATGGCATTTCCCTAGTTTCTTACTTGGTAACAAGGACACCGATAATAGACTACTTAATGTCCTTTTGAATACCTTTATCCCAATAAAAAAGCCACTTCCCAATGAGAAGTGGCTTTTGAATTAATCGATAACAGTATCGCTTATTGGTATTTGTTAAACCATGCGATGGTATTTTCTATTTTGGCAATCATTCGCGATGGTCGTCCAGCGATGCCGTGGGGCGCATCAGGCACGCGTACCATAATGGTATCGACCTTTTTCAGTTTCAATGCTTGATAAAATTGTTCAGTTTCTGACATCGGCGTACGGCGGTCGTTCTCACCAGTAATTAACATGGTTGGTGTTGTTACATTGCCAACAAGTGATAGCGGTGAACGCTCCCAATAATGCTCAACATTATCCCAAGGTAAACCCGGGAATTGATACGGAATTTGGCCTAGATAGCTATCTGCCGTCAGCACCTTAGACAACCAGTTAATGACAGGTTTAGACACCGCAGCCGCTTTAAAGCGATCGGTTAAACCAATGGCATAAGCACTGGCGATACCGCCTGCCGAACCACCAGCAACATACAAGCGGTTTTCATCGATAAAGCCTTTGTCGATCATCGCGTTAATGCCACTGTTGTGATCGGCAAAGTCCCACTTACTTGAATATTTGTTTTGCAGCAATAACGCAAAGCGCTCACCATAAGAGGTACTACCGCGATGGTTATCGTAAAACACCACATAACCTTCCGCCGCATAACGCTGCAGTTCAGCAGTAAAGTGCGGGCCGTATGACAAATGCGGGCCACCGTGAATTTCTAAAATCAGTGGGTATTTTTTCTCAGGATCAAAATTGGGTGGCAAGATATACCAACCTTGAATTTCCTCACCGTCGATAGATGATTTATAAACAATCTCTTTCACTTCACCCAAGATTTTATGGCCCAGCACGTCTTCGTTTAACTCAGTCAACTGACGCTCTTTACCGCGGTATAGGCTATAAATATCCGCCGGACGATCCGTGCGACCTTTAGTAAAGGCAATAACATCATCGTTAACGTCAAAGGTTGCCGACGTATATGGACGCCCCATACTGCCGCCACCTAAACCAGTCACTAGTTTTTTATGCTTGCCTTTAATTGTGGTGTAGCCAATAGTCACCGAGCCACGCTCTGCCATTTGGTAATACAAGCCTTTGCCTTTCTTTTGCCAATGGATATTAGCAATCGAATTGTCGATATCTTTCGACAGGTTCTTAGTGGAATCGCTACCAATTTTCTTCACCATTAGATAGCGATTGCGATAAGCGAGCTTTTTGCCGTCGGTATCCAAGTAGGCTAAGTACTTGCCATCAGGGCTGACTGTTGGATTGTATTCGCTACCCTCGTCATCGGTAATTTGTATAATGTCACCTTGAAGACTGACCGAGAAAATATCGGAATCGCGTTGCTGATATTCCCACTCTTTGTTGCGATTAGCAGAAAAATAAATCTTATCGCCTGCGGTGCTCCACGACAGTTTACCGCCGTGATTAAAGTTGCCAGATGTTAGCTGGCGCGGCGTACCACCTTCACTCGGCACCACGAAAATATGTTTATAAGCTGGCGATAAAATACCGCGACCATCAGCTTGGTACTTCGCTTTGGTGACATACTTAACCGGTTTAGACCACTTAGCGCCTTTCGGCTTTTTCGGCATCTTAACTTTTAGTGGTTTGCTGTTATCACTCACATTCATCGCAAAGGCAATTTGTTTACCATCTGGCGACCAAGTAATGCTGCCAATAGACGATTGCACGTTAGTCACTAGCGCCGTTTGGCCACTATCCATCCAGCGCACATAAAGCTGTGTTTTACCTTCTACGTTTGACAAATACGCCAATCTATCACCACTCGGTGAGTAGACAGGTGACCAAAAGTTGCTTTTACCAGACAGCAGCGGACGATGAGACTTACCGTCGATACTGGCAATCCACAAATTAGAACGACTAGAGTCTTTCATGATGTCGTTAGAGCGGCGCACATACACCACATTTTCACCATCAGGTGACACCTTGGGTGATGTGGCAACTTCTAGATTAAAAATATCGTCTGAGGTAAAGGTTGTTACTTCATCTGATTGCGCAATTGCGCTAGTCGATGCACAAAGCAACCCGAGCATGAGGGGTTTAATAGGAAACTTCATCACTTTCTCTTGTTATCAATTTATCGGGGATTAATACTGGCTCAAGGCTAGCATGGTGAAACCAATAAATCACGACAGTAACCTCCATAGATTGTAACAAGTTACTCGATAAAATCCTTAGCTCACGATAAGCATTTATTTCTTACCAATCGCCTGTACCACAGATGCTAAGCCCGTGTGATAGATGCCCTCCACCACCTCGCGTTCAACTTCCTTTAAATCAATAAACTCCAGCTGTGGAAACTCTGCAGCTAGCGATGCTTTAGACTGCATAGTATCGGCATCATCGCCACCGCCAGTACCATAATGTACTTGCGCTGGTGTGTAAGATTCAGTTAAGAAAACACCACCCTTTTTCAGCCCTTTCATCACTCGTTGATGTATCAACTTACGCGCTTGAGAACCTAACGGGCTGTAAATGGATACAATGGCATCCCAGCAATCTTCCCCAATATCAAAGTTCGCTAAGTCGGCTTGAATGCATTCAATGACCACACCTTGCTTTTTGGCCAATTGCTGCGCCTTTTCGAGTCCTACCGCTGAACTATCGACAGCCGTTACTTCGTAACCCTGTTTAGCAAGAAAAACTGCATTGCGTCCTTCCCCTTCTGCTAGGCTCAATACTCGCCCTTTTGGCAAGGCCTTAACATGCTCACGTAAAAAATCATTCGGCTCAGTGCCATAAGCGTATGCATCACTACTAAATCGTTGATCCCACATCCTTAACTCCTCGTCATTGTTCAATCATTCAAATGTGTGAGACCATGCTACAACTTCAAGTTAACTTTAAGTCAACTACGAATTTATCAGGAGAGAACAGTGGATATTAAAGAGGTTTCTAAACGCGCCAATTTACCCGCATCAACACTGCGATATTACGAAGAGAAAGGATTAATACGATCAATTGGCCGCAGCGGAATCACGCGGGTATTCGCCGACAACATAGTCGAGCGCTTGGCGTTTATTTCACTGGGGCGCTCTGCTGGACTATCACTTAATGAAATCAAGCTTATGCTTGAACCAAACAACATTACAGTCGATCGTACATTACTACTTAACAAAGCGGATGAACTAGACGCGCAAATCAAACAACTCAAATCAATGCGCGATGGTCTTCGCCATGCAGCACAGTGCACAGCGCCCAATCACTTTGAATGTTCAACTTTCAAACGGCTACTCACCATTGCAAATCAGCGTTGGAATAAATTTAGACGCAACGACAAATAAGTCGAGAACACTGTTATGCGTACGGTAGACTTACACTGTCATAATTAAGTTAAATATTTACGAACGGGAAACAGCATTCCTTCGCTCACTTCAACTTTATCCCATACCTTTCCTGTCGTGTAAGGATCATTATTGAGCCATTCCTCTAGTTGCACTCTATCATCAAACTCAACATGCACAGACGAGCCAATCATTTTTCCTTGAGCATTTAAAATAGCGCCACCGCTATGAAAGGTACCCGCCTTAACCATTTTTTCAATACCAGCGAGGTGTGCTTCTCGCTGAGCCAATCTGCGGTTTATTGCATCGTCATCGGTAAAATCATAGGCGGTAATAATGAACTGCATTTCGTGTCCTGCTAGCTAAATTTATTTAATCTTGTAATGAAACTCGCATAACCTTGTGATTAGCACGAGCTTGTGCTTCAACTTCACACCATCCAAGACGCGCGTATAGTGATGGCACGTCCGTATGTGCGTAAAGCCATTTTTGTCGCCCCGTTAATAATGATTGTGCGTAAGAAATCAATTCGCTGGCCAGCCCTTCCCCACGGTATTTAGGCGCAATATAGACGGCATTGAGCCATATTACTTGAGCCGTAGTGTTAGGCTCTTCAAATAACGAAAACGCCAAACCGCCAACGACTTCGTCATCGCATATAACTGCTATAGGGTGAGGAATTTTAGGATTAGACAAACCAATATCACTCAATTGAAACCCTGGCCACTGGCCATAGAACATCGCATCTAAACGATTAACTATCGCTGGTGAATTAGTCATCTTGAAATTAAAGTCTTGAGACATAGAAATGGCAACCCGAACTCTTGTATAAATATACTCTCCGCACCACCGGCATAGAGAGTTAATCAATAGCATCTAACCAAGTGAGAATATCGCTGCCATCTCCATGCGGATTTACCAATAAAATTCGTCGTCCTAACGCTTGTTCATAAAGGCTCTTGTCAAAATACTCGATAAAAAACTTATCAGCCCAATCATCCATGTAATACCAATCGCTAGTCAAATCAATGTGCTGACAGCGAGTGTCGGTGTCATAAACAAGCTCCAAGTGATTTAAAAACCAATCCTCATCGAGAAAGATTTCATTGAGCAACTTATAAATAGCCTGCTTTTGTTGGCGCTCGCTTTTCATACCCGAGTTAACAATATCGGACCATCCACTAACACACACCAACTTATTAAAATTAAACCGCTTAAGCCTGTTTTCCAACGCCCCATTTGCCAAAATAGGACGTTGATTGTCGTCATAACAAAGTAGAACGCCATCGATATCAAAATAGAGTGTCTTCACTTTTTAAATAGCTTACTTAACTGTGTAGATGGTTAAACGTAAATCGTTACGACCAAGAAAGTAATGGCAGCAGCCCATACGCCAGTATCGTGCAGGCTATCAATGACAATAAGGAACCACCACGCACCAACATCTTAACCCAAAATTCAATAGAGACCGTTGACGAATACCCAGAGCCAGCAATAGGAAGCGCTTCACTCGCGCCAGTGACAGATGAAATCGTGATTCCGAACCAAATGAGTATAAATCCAAGTGCTGAACCATAAGCCGTAAACATTGCTAATGATGAAGGTAATTCAACCAGCGACCAAATGACTCCAAATATCGCCAAAGCCATTCCGCACTGCACAGCAGTTAAGTGGCCTGACAGAGCCATCCGAGAGTTTTTTACTGCTGGTATCAAAGCCCCCTGTATTAAACCAATAAGAAAAAAGACAATACCGATAAAGATAAGGCGTGCACCAATTTGCGTCAGTTCTATCATCAAGTTCCTTTTGTATTCTTAATATTCACTTTACCAGCATGAAAACATAGATACATTTTGCGACCGATGTGAATGAGTAATGCTAGTTACCCAATGCGCTCAATCAATAAGTTAACTATATTAATCACAACGCCGCCTGTTAACCACCAAATAAGAACTCTAATTAATACAACTTTTTGAAATAGTTTAAAAGTTTTTCCTACAACTCCGATGTGCATTGAAACCAGAAACAACGATATTCCAACAATCAGTAAAAATATCAGACTCGATTCACCTAGTGTTAGATACCCAAATATACCAATATAAAACAGGAATACATGAAAAACAGCCGTTAAAACAGCGGTCTTAGCATTTGGCTTTGGATAGGTAAGATTCTTCACGATTTAAGTACACAACCATCACGAATTTAATGACTGTTCGACACAAAAATGGGGCGAATAACACTCAACCGTCATTCTCTCGTTTAAAGCAGTTAAAACAAAAATTTACTGTAACAAACATAAGAAAACTAAAGACGAATATAAATACTACTTTGTAGAAATCGAGTAACTGTTCAGCACTGAAAAAAAACTGATAAATAGCATTGCCAATGGCAGTACATAATGCCAAATAAAAACTATGTATAACTTCCTTTTTCATAAACGCTCCTTGATATATAACAATAGGTTATCCAGCATGCAGAAAGTACTGGATATAAAAATTAAGATAGGAAATTTAACTGTAGTAATGAACTTAATATCTGTCAACGAACGGTGAAATAATACTAAATGCCAGTCCGGCGAACACAACGAGAAATGACGTGATAGAAAGGTGTAGCGTCTAAATCAATTACACTGTTTCTTGCCCTAGCCATAACAACCTCCTCAACAAAGAGAGATTATTAGCCTAGAACAAAATTGATTTATTACCAGAAACTTATGAGTGTCTATTATTTTGTTATTTGAATCTATCCAGCCACTTTTCCAGTATTTGGCTTTTATAATTTTTATCGATTTAGAATCTATATCCATTCTATGCCTCAGTACTAGAAGGGGCTAACGCCTCATTCAGAGGCAATAAAATAGCTGGTTAAAATAAGCGAGGCACGAGCAAAAACCAGCTGTTTTTTGTCCTGCTGAAATTACTTGTTAGGCTACTCTTCAGCTGTTTTTTCTTGAGCTTGAATTTTAGCTTTTTGTTTAATTAAATTAATATCTTTAACTGAGTCCATTCCTTTTTTAGCAAGCTCGATAAATTTATCTCTGAATTCAGGAATATTATCAATTGCCTCTCTAAATTCAGGAGAGCTGACCAATTCATGCCAAGGGCTACCATGAGAATTTTCCTCGACTAGTCTTAAAGGAGCTTCCTCAACTCTAGTTAGAGCCGTACTAAATAAACGAGCTTCAAAGGCTTCATCTATTCTAGCAGCCTCTTTTCTATAGCCCTCATACGCTTTAGCTACTGATGCTTTAAAGGCATAATCTTCAGACAATTTAAATCTATGTCCAATTTGTTTTGTCGCTAGCCAAGCAAACCACAATGGCGCACCCAAGCTTAATGCAGATAGTAAAAATTGCATTGCTATAATGCCAAAGTCCGGAGTTGAAGCCGACATTGCATCAGTCAAGAGTTTTAACCGTTCAGCTCCAATATATGCTCCAACAGAAAGAGCTATTAATAAACCGACGACCCAAATCCACATAGAAGTAGAGAGTTTACTAGCCCTTTCTTCAAAAGCTCCAGCCAAACCTTTTGTTGTAGTAACTCGGTATGCTTCTTCGCATTGGTGAATTAATTTATCAGCTTGCTGAATTTTACTATTTATTGCTTTTTCACTTTCTATCGATTTTTCTTTTAATGTAGATATGGTGGAACTATCTTTGATCGCATCACTCGATAAATCAGATACTTTTTTTCTAGCTTCTTTCAGTGATATGAGATCTGCAGGAAGGCTTTCTGCCGTTTCTGTAACTTCATTTATCAGTTTTATTTGTAACTGAAGTTCCGCATCATCAATTTCTACATCTTCTAATTGTTGCTTAAGTGATCTTAGTTTTTTAGCAAGCATAGGTGGCATTGCTTTAGGATCTTGAAAGGATTCCCAATACAAAAGAGGTTGAACTAAAGAAGACACCCATTGAATTGTGGTCATATAAGCAGGGACTGCTTGAGGGGAGTTATTGCCATTAAACATTTGTGGAATTATCTTGGTTTTTACCAAGTTTAATTTTTGAGGAATGTTGCTTAATTGTTCTTCTAGCTCTTCTGTTATCTCATCGATATTAGCTACTCGTATCTGGTTTGCCAATGAACGAGGAATACTTGCTAATTCTTCTGGTGTAATTGCAGGGCTGTGCCAGCCTAAAAACGTTACTAACTCTCTTTGTTCTGGACTTTTTGCTGCGACTGCATCACTCAAACCTTCTAGAGATTCGCATAACAGCTCTAATGTTTCGTTCATCTACGATCCTTATTGATAACTCTAAGTAGCCTAACGCCCGCATAACGGGCTAATAAAGCTTGGCTATAATTGGTGAGGCACGAACCAAGCCAAGCTTTATTAGTC
>JBMYWG010000046.1:0-29863 GCA_049607155.1 Psychrobium sp. | reverse complement strand
GGTAACAAAATATGTCAATTATCACAGCTTGTACCAATTCCGTTGTCTGAATTGGTACTATAACGATTGCTGGCTGACGTATTCGATAAAAGCGTCACTCATTGAATAGGGGAGATCTTGGTGCTCTGTTGCATTTAATAGGGCGTCATAGCCTTCTTTGCCAGCGATGGTATAGGCAGAGGACACGCCGTAGTAATAGGTTTCAGGGGCTATATCCCACCACCTATTTTCACGGAAGATCTGTAAATTAATTATACGTTGCCCAGCTTCATTGTCAGCGCGATACTCAAAGCGCAGTGAGCTAGTGTATGGATAACTACCATCACCCGTGCCAATAACGCCATTGTTGGTGGCATTGTTGATTCCGCCTTCCAGCGCGGCTCGTAAATCTTTGCCAGTAACTTTATAACGCACAATTTGGATTTCAAAGGGTAATAGGCGGCCGCAAATATCAGCGGCTGTTAGTGACCCTTTATTAAGGGAAACTCGAACACCACCGGCGTTGTGAAGAGCGAAATCTGTTGGGTATTCATTATTAGCACAATGGAAAAAAGCGGCAGCAACGTGAGGCGCTATTTCACTGCCGTTGGCTAACTCATCGTTTGGCAGCCTTACGTGACGATAGTCTTTTGATAGATTGGTAATCACATTGGCTTTCATTGCTTCAATCATCGGGCGATAGTCGTGATAGATATGCTCAGTAATTGCAGGGCAAGGTGTAGTGACTTCAAATAACTCACTGCGTGTCATATATTGATTGCAATGCTCAATGTCTGTCTTGCTGAGATGTTGATTTTCTGGCGCGTGGTGCCAGTTAGCACAAGGTAAAAATTTAACGCCGCCACTCTGGGTTATCACTTGTCCTGAGTCGTTGAAGGTCAGCTTGCTAAGGCCAATTGATTCCGCGTGCTTACCTGCTTGTAAAATCAGGGTGTTATTCACTATTACCTGTTCTTGCTCCGTTGAACTAAGTCCTAACTCGCTAAAATCACCTGTTAGCGTGTGTGAATGACCGCCGACAATGACGCTTATGCCTGATACGGCTTCTGCTAGTTCCAAATCTCCTTGATAACCTAAATGAGACAGCACAATAATATGCACAATGCCTTGTTGGTGAAGGTGTTCAATGGTGCGTTTGGTGATTTTAATGGCGTTTAAAAAATGGCAATCGTGATCGGGGCAACCAATTTTCGCCATTTGATCTAAGGTAATTCCAACAATCGCTAGCGTCTTATCTGTAAGTGGCTTAGTAATATAGCTGGCGATGTCTTTGTCATTATCGTAATGATACAAATTGCTATGTGTGGCCAGCGGTAATTCTTTGTTGGGATCTTCGTGCTGTAAATCCATGTTACCCGCGAGGCATGGAAAATCGACGGCACCAATAAAGCGGGATAGCGGCAAATTACCTAAATCAAATTCGTGATTGCCAATGGTCATAGCGTCGGGGCTAAGTTGCTTTAACAAGGCTGCGTTTGCCATGCCTTTAAATCGGCTGAAATATAATGTGCCTTGAAAACTATCACCGGCGTGTAGCAATAGTGACGGTAGATTTTCAGCTTTCGACTGCTTTCTTAGATTTGAGACTGCACTGGCTATCATGGCGTAACCACCGCAAGGGACAGTTAGTTCTATAGGCTTGTCAGCCAACGGCAGTCGCATTGACATTGACGTTGGTTCAAAGTGTGAGTGCGTGTCATTAATATGTGCTAAGTAAAGCGAATAGGTCATTGAATCTCCTTTGTTTCCACAGCTTAACACGACAGGGTGACGCTTTTGTGGCATTTATTAGATTTAGATGACCTAAAAGCACACTTTTTAAACGGTTGTATATAGAAAATAATTAAGTATGATAAATTATTAATTAGTCATATTAATGTCGTATTTTTGTCGTATTAATAAGGCAATGACAATCTAAATCAGCAACTAAGGGAGCAGTTGACGTCGTATGTCTAGTCTATCTAACACAGCGTATACGCAGGAAAAATCGCTAGCGCAGCAATTAATTCAGATTTTAGTTATTCCCACCCTTATTCAAGTCATAGGCGTTGGGCTATGTAGTTGGTTTTTTGATATTAGTTGGTCGGCCGCAGTTGGAATTTTAGCAGTCAGTGCAGTGTCGACCTTGGTGTTTATCGTCTCGGTTAAGAGCAGCTTGTTTTCCAGTATTACTGAACTAGATAACTATGTGTCGAGTATCCGCAGTGGCGATAATATCGATTTAACCAAAACATTATCGAGTGAAAATAGTGGTATGTTGGGGCAGGCTTTTGCCACTATAAATCGCAATACACAAGAAATGGATAAATCGTTGTGTTCACTCTATGCATCTTCGGCGCGATTGCACCCGATGTCAGAAGAGCTCAATAACTCGTATTCAACGATGATGCAAAAAGCAAGTATGCAAGATAGTTTAGGTCAAGGTATTCACAATGTTCTTACCCAAATTGGTAATACGTCTCACGGATTACATCAAGATCTTGCTGGATTAATTGAGCAAGCAGATGTGAGTGCTAGCTCTTCTAAAGTGGCACAAGATGCGTCAAATCAAGCCAAAAATAGTGTGATTGCGCTACAAGAAAAACTCAATCAGGCTGCGTCTCATATTGATGTGCTAAAGAAAGATAGCGAAGAGATTAATACGATTATCGATGTGATCAATTCGATTGCTGAACAGACGAATTTGCTCGCCCTTAATGCTGCTATTGAAGCGGCGCGTGCAGGTGAGCAAGGGCGTGGCTTTGCGGTTGTTGCCGATGAAGTAAGAACACTTGCTGAGCGCACAGCCACTTCGACGCAAGAAGTTCGTGATATCGTTACGCGAATTGCAGGCAGTACTGATAATGCCTACAAAACGATGCAAGTGGGGCTTGAGTCTTCAAATGAGTCGGTTAACTTATCGACTCAAACTGCGGACAACTTAAATATTGTGCTGGAAGCCATAGATACCATTAATCAATTATCAAGTAATATTAAATCATCGTCAGACGACCAAATATCACTAGCTCATCAAGCGCAGAATGAAATTGATAGTATGGTGACGTTAAATTCACAAGTATTGGCCAGCTCGCGAGAGCAAGAGTTGTCTTCTGGTGATTTAGTTGCCTTATCCGAGTCTCTTAAGACCGTGTTAGATCGCTTCGTGTTATCAGGAGCACATTGGGATATCGATCATCGACCGAAAAAGCCAAAACCTGTCGTTATTGAGCCTGAGGTCGAAATAGAAGGTGAAGTCGAATTGTTTTAGAAAACACCAGATGACAAAAGCGCTTTCTAGAGCGCTTTTTTATTGACCGAAATCTGACCACTTGAGTTAATGTCTGTTGACATATTATGTCTTAAGGTGTAAATATTATTTTGCTTTTTAAGCAAGCTATCAATTTTCTACTATGCTTTGTGTTTGAATAATTTATTGCTTTTTATAACCAAGGATGAAGCAGTGGAACATAGTGTCAGATGACGCTAATAGATAGTTACCTCTCCACTCAATAAAAGGAATTAGGCTATGTTTGAATTTCTCGTCGCAGATATTAACACCCCATTCGCTATTGCCTTAGGAACCGTCCTTATACTTGGGTTACTCGAAGGACTCGGTTTGTTGGTTGGCATGAGTATTATGAGCTTATTCGATCAGTTTTCACCCTTTGAAATGGAAGTTGATGTTGAGCTTGAAGCCGAAGTTAGCAGCGGTGGCTTAACCTCTCTAATTGGTTGGCTCTATCTCAATAAACTGCCGATGTTAGTGTGGCTAGTATTGTTCTTATCGAGCTTTGCTGTCGCCGGATACACTTTTAATTATCTTAACCTAAATATGCTATCACTCTCGCTGCCTTCATTTGTGGCCTCTCTAACGGCGCTTGTAGCAGCAATTTTCTTAACCCGTGCATTTGGCGCTCCGCTGGCCAGACTGATGCCCAAAAACGAAACTTCAGCGGTATCTACCAACTCGTTTGCTGGTTTAGTGGCAAAAATTACCATAGGTAAAGCAACTAAAGACTCGCCAGCCGAGGCCGTTTTAACTGATCAATTTAATCAGAAACACTACGTGCTGGTGGCACCAGAAACCAGCGATGAAATCTTTGAGCAATCACAACAGGTCGTCTTGGTGGAAAAACAAGACAAATGCTGGATTGCCGTCAAATTTAACGCTTAAGCGTTGCTAAAACAAAAAGGAAACTCTCTATGGAAGCATTAGATTCAAATACAACTTTTATCCTGATAATGGCGGGTGTCGGTGTTGCCGCACTGCTAATTATCGGCCTTATTTTTGCCAAACTTTACGTGCGAGCCACTAAGGAAATCGCCTTTGTTCGTACGGGTATGGGCGGCGAGAAAGTCGTTAAGGACGGCGGTGCTATCTGTCTACCTGTATTACACGAAACGATTCCAGTAAACATGAATACTCTACGTATCGAAGTTGAAAAAGTGGAAAAAGATTCACTAATCACCAAAGATCGTATGCGTGTTGATGTTAAAGCGGATTTTTATTTGCGTGTTGCACCAAATGCGGAAGGTATTTCGATGGCGGCGCAAACGCTTGGTAGCCGTACTATGCGTGTAGAAGAACTTAAAAAGTTAATGGAATCAAAATTTGTCGATGTACTGCGTACCGTTGCTGCTGAAATGGCCATGACTGAAATGCACGAACAGCGCGCCGATTTTGTGCAGAAAGTGCAGCAAAACGTCAGTAACGACCTTGAGAAAAATGGTTTAGAGCTAGAGTCGGTATCTCTTACTGGTTTTGACCAAACTGATCTTGGTTTCTTTAATGAAAACAATGCATTTGACGCCGAAGGTCGTGCCCGTCTTGCGAAAATCATCGAAGAGAAACGCAAAGAAACCAATGACATCGAGCAAGAAAACCGCATTCAAATTCAGCGTCGTAACTTAGATGCTGAGCGTGACTCTCTAGAAATCGAGAAGGAAGAAGAAGAGCTACGCATTGCTCAAGAGCAGGTACTTGAGTTTAAACGCGTTGAGCAAAAAGCTGAAATTGCGAAAACTCGTGAAATCAAAGAACGTGAAGAGCGCGAAGCGCAAATCGCCAAAGAGCAAGCGGTTGAATTGGCTGAAATTCAAAAAAACCGTGACGTTGAAGCGCGTGAAATTGAAAAACGTACCGCGCTAGAGCGAGCTCGTATTCAACAACAACGCGATGTTGAAGTTTCTGAGCAGGACAAGCAAATTGCGGTTGCTGAAAAGTCGGAAGCCGAATCTGCAGCACGCGCAAAAGCAGCAGAAGCTGAAAAAGAGCGTGTAGAGAAAGAAGAATCGGTAATTACTACTCGTCAAGTTGCTGAAGCAAATCGTCGTAAAGAAATTGAAGTTATCGATGCGAAAAAAGAAGCTGAGCGTGAAGCGGTTGGCCTTACAGTTCAAGCTGACGCTGAAAAACGCGCTGCAGAAGATAAGGCAAGTGCGGTGTTGATTGAAGCGAAAGCCGATGCTGACGCGTTAATGCTAAAAGCTGAAGCTGACGAGCGCATCTTGGCGGTTGAAGCGGCTGGTAAACAAGCTCTCTACGAAGCTGAAAACATGTTGCGCGACGAGCAAATTGAACTGCAACGTGCATTAGCAACATTGAAAGTATTACCTGAGATTATCGCTAACTCGGTTAAGCCACTTGAAAATATTGAAGGTATCAAGATTTTACAAGGCTACGGTGCTGGCGCTAAAGGCGACGGTCAAACCATTAGCAGTGCTGGTAATGGTAGCATGGCTGAGCAAGTAACAGCCGCTGCACTTAACTACCGCGCTAATGCGCCATTAGTGGATTCTATGTTGCAAGAGTTGGGCTTAGTAGACAAGGAAAGTGGCTCGTTAAACGATTTATTAACGGGTAATAACTCACTAAATCCTAAAATGCCAACAACGGAATTAAACGGTCATGTAGGCAGTGATTTTTCAATGTCAGATAGCGTTGAAGTCTCTAGACCAGAACAAGACTAATTAATTGTCTTTAAGTCTTAAAAACGCCCGACAGGGCGTTTTTTATGTTCACGACTAAATGGATTTAGGAGTTAGGGCGAAGCAGGAGCCAGAGCCGAGGAAGAACGGTCAAGATTCTAGACTCCTGAAAATCTATGTACTTACATCCTTGTAAGTAATCGAGCGGTGCCATGGCTGAAAATATGTTCCAGACATTTTCTAAGTACCTACATCCATGTAGGCACAGACTTTTTGCTCCTGCAAATTCTAAGTACCTACATCCTTGTAGGCAAAAGCAAGAAGCCGATATTTTCTTATTAAATCAACTGTGCAATGACTAGTTATAACATCTGCATCAATTGAATGAAGTTACCGCAGGTGTCATCTAACACGGTGATTTTTACTGGCCCAGCTTCTTTGGGGGCAACTGAAAACTCGACACCTAATGCCGACAGACGCTCATATTCTTTATCGACATCTTCGACTTCAAATGAGGTCCAAGGAATGCCCGCTTCCTTTAGTGATTGTTGATAGACTCTCGCTGGTTCAAACGCCATCGGTTCTAATAGTAATTCAACACCAGACTGCGCAGCGGGAGATACTACGGTAAGCCATTTGTATTCACCAACAGGTACGTCGGTTTTTTTGATAAATCCAAGTTTGTCAGTGTAAAAGGCGAGGGCCTTGTCTTGGTTGTCAACTGGGACACTGGTAACGGTAATTTTGATCATAACGATAAACTCTTCGTGGGTGATTTATTACGCTAGCATACTCAAACCTATTTCATAAAACTTATTCTAGATTGCTAATTTCTATTGACTAATCTTTTGATTATTGTGGGAAATCAGAATCTTGATTGTCACGTGCATACTGTTTCGGCGTGCTGCCTACACACTTTTTAAATACCGATGAGAATGTTGTAATGCTTTCGTAGCCAATATCGAAACACACTTGGGTTATTGGTAGGCCTTGTCTCAATAATGATTTTGCTTTTTCAATTCGAATATCTCGCAAATAGGCGCGCGGCGTAACACCATAGACTCGTTGGAATATACGCACATAATGAAAGCGAGACATAAAGGCTGATTTAGCTAACGCATCAAGATCGAGTTGTTCAAAGTAGTGCTGCATCATAAAGGCGCGCGACTGTTTGATGTGCTCATAATGCTCAGCCCGAACTGGCGTCTCATCATAGATGCGATCTATTTGAGCTTCGTAGAATGATTTAGGCTGCTGGGGCATGTGGTTATCTTACTTAAACCAGAGGTATATACAAAAGTTTGAAGATTGATTATTCACCGATCTCTCCGATATAAAATGGATCTCTTTCGTCATTAGGTACAGCTAGGTATTTTTGTGAACCAACTTGGAGGTGGTCTTTTAATCGCACTGCATAAATTTCACAGTTAGCAAGTTGATTCTCCGATATCGAATATAAATAGGTATTAATATCCTCAACGCTACTTTTCTTTAATTCGTATTGTTGAGCTAGAAACTTTCTTGCTTTTGAAGAACTCATTAATGGTCACCCCCTACTGGATTGATGAATTTCAAGGTTTCAATTACTCGGAAATTACACACTCGTCATGGACTGTTCGCGCTTTCGATACCGAACCGTCAGTAATGAAACGACAGGGGGCTTGTTTAAAGCACTTGAACTTAATTTTATAGAGAGATGACGGATTAGTGCACACTGAGAATATGTTGCTATGTTGGGTGATTTTGCTAATAGAATTACTTTTTAATGGTGACTTTTCCCCAGTATCAAAATCGCTATAAAACACAGGAACGCCTTTATCGATTGCAGCGATCAATTGCTTTTGAGTATTCGGAGTTACATTAACGAAGGTAATGTTTGCTAGGGCAGGAAATGAAATCAATAATAGAATGGCGTACTTCATTAGAAAGGCCTTATAGCAATGACGATATTGTCGGGAAATGAGTTTAAAGTAATGGTTTATAAACTCTTTTACAAGATAGATATATTACGTTCTGTGTTTTTACAGCTGTAGCTACTGTCAATTGCTTATTACATGCAGTGCCTATTAGGCACTGCTCTATAGCGTACTACTCCGCCATACACGCCTCAATCTCCGCAATGGTTCTTGGCGCGCGTTCGGTCAGGTTAATAAAACCATCTTCCGTGACTAAAATATCGTCTTCGATGCGTATCGCAATGCCGCGCCATTTTGTATCTACTTTATCGCAATCGGCTGGAATGTAGATGCCGGGCTCTATGGTGAACACCATATTAGGCTCTAGCACTGTCCATTCGTCGGAGTTTGGTAGTTGATATGAGCCAACATCATGCACGTGCAGACCCATCCAGTGGCCGGTTTTATGGACGGTGAATTCGCGTTGCGCTCCTGTAGCGAGAATGTCTTCAATATTGCCGCTTAAGATACCCAAATCTAACAAGCCTTGGGCTAGTACGCGCTGGTTAGCTTCAAATAGTATATTCCATTTCGCGCCGGGTTTTACTAGCGCAATTGAAGCGTCTAACGCGTTTAACACGATTTGATAAAGTGCTGCTTGAGCGTCGCTAAATTTGCCATTAACAGGGAAGGTACGAGAAATATCAGCGGTGTAATGTTGGTATTCGCCGCCTAAATCGGTCAGCACCATATCACCATCATTGCACGGCTGATTGTTATCTTCATAATGCAAACAAATACCATTGTTGCCACTGGCGACTATGTTGCCGTAACCCACACTATCACAGCCGTAATCGCTGATGGTACGGTTAAAGGTGGCGCTTAATACACGTTCGTTCACATTAGGTACGCAGGCTTTCATTACTTCGATATGGCCGTTGATGGACGCCTCGGCGGCTTGTTTGATGAGAGATAGCTCGTGTTCGTCTTTAAGCACGCGCATCTGGGCGATCATCGGTGATAGTTGGTGGATTGAGCGATAGACTTTGACACTGTCAAAAGCGTGATCGGATTGCTTTGCTGTTAGCCAATGGCCCAGTCGGTTGTGAAAGCGGCAGTGATTATCGCTGATGTATAGCTTGTGACGTTTTTCAAACAGACTGACGATGGTTGCTTCAAACTCGTTAGCGTCAATGGCTTTATCGACACCGTGATTTGCCTCTAGACCTTTAAGGCCAGAACGCGCGCCAAATTGCACTTCTTGATAGCCATCATTATCGCGGGCAAACATCACATATGGTGTATCGTGACCGGGACGAATCACACACACGCAATCTGGCTCGTTAAAACCCGTTAGGTAGTAAAAGTCATTGTCTTGGCGAAACGGATAACTAATGTTGAGGTTGCGAACTTGTTCAACGTTGCCAACGATAATAGCGACTGAGTCGCTATCGAGTTGACTAACAAGTTGTAATCGGCGCAGGGCATATGGCGTCATGGCTGTTCTCTTCTTATATCTCGATAATTACTATTTTGAACAATGGCTATTGTTGGTATTTTTGAGCGACCAACATTGCGGCGGCTAAATCTTCTAATGCATGCCCAACTGATTTAAACAGGGTGATTTGCTGATTGCTGTCGCGGCCATAGTGTTTGCCACTGCTAAGCTCGAACAAGTCAGCCTTGAGATCATCAATGCTAATCACGCCATTATCTAATGGGATCTTTATATCACCAGTTTCTTTAGTCGCACCAGGGCGATGGTCGACAAAAATGTCACAGCGTTTTACGACGTCGTCATCAGCTTCGCGCATATCTGGACGGTATGCGCCAACAAGATCGACATGTTGGCCTTCGCTTAGCCATCCGCCTTTAATAAGCGGCGTTTGACTTAAGGTGGCAACACTGACGATATCAGCATTTTTGACACCTTGCTCGATAGAGTCGGTAATCTCGAAGGTTAGGTTGAGATCTTGAACTTGGTCGATAACCGCTTGGGCTTTTGCTTTACTACGTCCCCAAACTGTCACGTGGGTAATTGGACGAACGGCGTGATGAGCACGAATGAGTTGTGGCGATAAGGCGCCTGTGCCCACCATAAATAAACGACTTGCGTCTTTGCGTGCTAAAAAGCTAGCAGCAAGTGCTGAAGCCGCTGCGGTGCGATTACTGGTAAGGGTTGGCGCGTCCATCATGATTTCTGGGGTGCCAGTGTGAAGATCCATAAGCAAATAAATACCTTGTATGGATGGCAAGTCAACTTGCGCGTTGTCGGGTGCGACAGTCACCATTTTTACGCCAGCTTTTTCTCCGGCTTGCCACGCTGGCATTAAAAGTAGCGTGGTTTCTCGCGATGCTTTCGGGTTGGCCATGTCGTGATGATGACGCATTGGCACCGTAATATCGCTACAAAAGGCTTCTTTTAACGCCTTAATTAGTGCTGGAAAGCTCAGTGCGTCTTGCACTTGGTTAGCATCGAGATTGATCATAATTAGGTCTCAAAATTAATTTGTATACAATATATCATGGCTGTTTTGTTAATTGCTACGCTATTTTAAATTGAAAATTTTGATTGCTAGATGCCTGATTCAAGTACTTGATTGTGCTAGACTAGCGCGTCTTTTCATTTTATAGAGTAATAATTGTGTCGAATCAATCAGGTGTCACTAAGGCCGTATTTTTAGATCGCGATGGCGTTATCAATATCGATACAGGCTATGTAAGTCACAGCGATGATTTTGAGTTTATCGAAGGTGTTATCGATGCCTGTAAAGCGCTAAAAGAAAAAGGTTATGCGCTGGTGGTTATTACTAATCAATCGGGCATTGCACGCGGCTATTTCTCTGAAGATGAATTTATGACGCTTACCGAGTGGATGGATTGGTCACTTGCCGATAAAGGCGTCGATTTGGACGGTATTTATTTTTGTCCGCACCATCCAGAAAAAGGAATTGGTGAATTAAAACAAGATTGTAACTGCCGCAAGCCAGAGCCGGGGATGATTTTAAGCGCGCAGCGTCATTTGAATATCGATTTATCGCAATCGTTTTTAGTGGGCGATAAATTATCTGATTTACAAGCGGGAAAAAATGCGGGTATTGGCACTAATATTTTAGTGCGCACAGGTAAAGAAGTGACCGAAGAAGCCGCAGCCGCTGCAGATCATGTAGTAGATAGTTTGGTTAACGTGGTTGAATTGGTTTAAAGCGTTTTCTTTCTGATTTCGTGAATTGTTTTTAATGCTTGTCGGGTCTTGTACGCAAATCTTTTTTTATGAAGGGTAATTATCATGACTGACAAGCAGTTTCAGCTTATTGTTAAATCGCTATTGGCACTTAGTTTTTTGCTATTGGGTCTATCTTTCTTCCTTGGCCAAAACGCGCGAGCCATTGAAGCCACTTTTAGTTTTTATTCATTAACTTCATTATTTGAGACGCCTGTACTGGGGAAAATCGCGGGTGCGACCTTTATTGCTGTCGCCGCTGCTATTCTAACGCCACACGAGCGCGCTCAAACTATCGCATTCTGGGGCATGATACTTATTGCTGCTGTGCCTTTGCTAACACTACTAAGCGAAACGCGATGGGTTGCTGCTCACGGTGGCTTTCCTGTCATTGGCTCTGGTCAGGGGATTATCAAGTATTTCGCTATCTTGCCGTTGGCGTTTTATTTGTTTAAGCCACAGACGTTAACCGAGCGCCAACAAGCTTGGTTTAACTGGGCGACGATGGCAATGGTGTTATTTTGGATTGGCGGCGTTAAGTTTTTTGAGTACGAAGCCAAAGCGATTGAAGGATTATTGGTTAACTCCCCATTAATGTCGTGGCTCTATGACGTGTTTTCATTGCAAGGTGCATCAAACGCTATCGGCAGTTACGATATTGCTTTTGCATTATTACTCGCACTAGGCATGGTACTTGGTAATAAAAAGTTGATGTGGATTGCAGGCATTGCTTGTGGCGCGGTATTTGGTATGACGCAAACCTTCTTAATCACCTCGGGTGGTTTTGATGCCAACACCGTAATCAATGGCCTAGGTCAATTTGTCGTTAAAGATTTATGGTATATCGCTAACCTTGTAGTTATTGCACAGTTTTTAGCGGTTACACGTAAAAGTGAAGCTGTTTAACCTTAAATAATGTATAAGAGAAGGAGCGTTGATGAATCACTTGGGACTAAAATCTGTTCATCATGTGGCAATAATTGCTAGTGATTATCAACGCTCTAAACATTTTTATATTGCTGTCCTTGGCCTTGAGATTATTTGTGAAACCTACCGAGAGCAGCGCGATTCTTACAAACTTGATTTGGCGTTACCTGATGGCACGCAAATCGAGTTATTTTCCTTTCCTGATGCACCCAAGCGTCCGAGTTATCCTGAAGCACAAGGGTTAAGGCATTTGGCCTTTGCAGTTGATGATATTGACGCGGCGTTAGCTTATCTCAACTCGCAAGATATTGCGGTAGAGCCTATTCGCATTGATGAGCTCACCAACAAGCGTTTTACGTTTTTTAACGATCCTGATGGCTTGCCGTTAGAACTTTATGAAGCTTAAACAGAACCGCTTCATTTGGGATTAATCCGCATCGCTTAATAATGCCACTATCTTATTGATGATGGTAAATAATATGCTGCGAAACCTTCCTATATTTCTCTCGTTTTTATTGATTTTGGTGATTGCTGGTTTGTGCATTCCCGAGCGACTTGTTAACCCTGTTAAAGGCGCGACAAGTCGCGATTGGAATCATCAAACTTTTTGGTATTCGCCATGGGGCGCATCTGGTGTACATAAGGGCATTGATATCTTTGGTAAGCGTCATCAGCAGGTAATTGCACCAGCTAGCGGAATGGTTGTTTTTTCGGGAGAGCTCAAACGTGGTGGTCACGCTGTTGCAATCTTAGGACCGAAATGGCGAATACATTACATGGCGCATTTACAATATCGCGATGCGAAGGTTGGAGACTGGGTTAATGTAGGCGATGAAATTGGCGGCCTTGGTGATACTGGTAATGCCAAGGGAAAACAGCCTCATGTCCATTATTCGATAATGACGCTTGTACCTTATGTATGGCGCATCGATTTTAGTGAGCAGGGATTTAAGAAAGCCTTTTATCTAAGCCCGCATAATAAATTGATAGCTAATCCTAGCTCAGACTAGCAAATAAAAGAGCGCCTAATCGTAATTAGGCGCTCTTTTATTTATCCGGTGAGTTTAGCTTGGTATAAAACGTCTAGCGAATTTACTCGCTTTGCCAACGCCTACACTGGTGTTAAGTGCTGTTTTACTGAGTACTAAATACAGCCATGGTACTAAATATAAGCTGGTGATAGTTGAGAAACTCAAACCGCCGATAATAGCAATTGCTAGTGGACCATATGACGGGCCATCACCGCCGATTTGAGCGCTACCCATCGCCAGTGGAACCATGCCAAGTACTGTTGTTGCAACTGTCATTAATACTGGGCGTAGGCGGGTAATACAAATATCGGAGACAACTTTTTCAAGCTCTTCACGTTTAGGTGACATTTGATTAATTTGATCGATGAGCACGATGCCGTTGTTGACCACGATACCCATTAAGATCAAGATACCTATCATTCCCATCACTCCCATGTTGGTGCCAGTCATCAAGAAGACCCAAAATACACCAACAATAGAATAAATAATCGAGCTGATGATCGCGGCTGGTAACAATAACGATTCGAACAGTGCCGCCATCACTATATAAATCATCGCTACTGCCAACATCATGTTTACGAGCATAATGTTTTGCTCTTGTTGTTGTCGTTCAAAGCCTTGGCCTAGCTTCCAATTATAGCCTTGTGGCAAATTAACATTTTCCATTGCTTGTTTGATGCGATCGCCTGCCTGTTCGATGGTAATATCGTCGAGGTTGGCACCGATCCTTAGTGATGTCATTCGATTTTGACGCCAGATGTTATTAAGACGTGGTCTAACTTCAAAGCGCACCAAATTTTCTAAGGTAATGATTTGATCATTAAATTGAGTGATTGGAATTTGTTTGAGTTTGGCCAGCGAGTATTTTAACTCACGCTCAAATAACATTTCGATGCGTACTTCGCCTTGTGGATCGTGGCGGAAGCTGCGTAAGTTTCTGCCGCGTAGGGCATTGGACACTAACGATGCGACATCTTGCGAGCTCAGATTATAACGACTGGCTTTTTGACGATCGACAATTAGCACCATTTCCTGTTGTTGCTCGTCTACTTCACTGCGCACATCCGTTAAACCTTCTACTTGGCTAAGTAGTGGAATAACTTGGTCACTCAGCTCGATTAACTTATCAGTCGACGGCCCTGTTAATGACAATGATGCACCGCCAGCAGAGGCACTACGCCAGCTAAACTGCGGCTCAGCAATCGCGAACTTGGGCATTTCCTCGCGGATCAGGCGCTTTATTTCATCAACGGATTTTTCTTTTCCTTCTTTCAACAACAGCGTTGAATTGGCATATTCGGTATTGAAGTAGGTGTATACCGAATCAATCTCGAATTTGTCTTGATTGCCATACAAGTAGTCTTCCATTTTGTTAACGAGTTTTTCCACTTCTTCTAATGGATATTGCCCTTTAAGGTGATAATGAAGACGAATGCGTGTTGTATCGTCGCTATTGTTATTGTCTGACGTAATGACGCTGAAAGGAATCGCGGTACTAGCTAAGATAATAAAGGCTATTACACCGGTGATTTTCGGATGATGTAAAACCCAATCTAGACTGCGTTGGTAGTAATGACGCGAAGGTTTATTGACGTCGTTTTTCTTTTCTTTAGGCAGTAGTTTCTGTAAATCCATTCTCGACAACAATAGTGGAAGTAGGGTTTTAGCAACCAGCAGTGATGCCGCCAGCGAGATACAAATTGCTATGGCCACATGCTCTAAGAAAATGGTTAGCTGAACTTTTTCACCGATAATGTTTGGAAGAAACACAATCATAGTGGTAGCGGTACCTGTAATGACAGCAAGGCTCACTTTCGACACACCAAATTCGATAATTTGGTTTATCGGCTTAGTGGGATCTTTTTTGTATTGCGCGGCAATGGATTCGGTAATTACCACCGAATTATCAACCAGCATACCTACGGCGAGTAGTAGACCCATCATCGATAGAATATTGAGGGAATAGCCCATCAAGTGCATGCCTGCCAGTGTTAAACAGATAGAGAAAGGCACCGAGGTTACTACCAGTAAAGTTACTGGAGTATTGCGAATAAATAGATACAACACGGCAAATGATAAGATTGCACCAATGCCGCCAGCTTGCAATAAATCGCCTAATGAGTCTTTTACGCCTTTGGCTTGATCGTCCATTAAGAAAATGTCGATGCCTTGGAATTTATCACTGCGAGCAATCTCGTCGATGGTGGTACTCACGCGAGAGGCCACATCGACTAAGTTAACGCTCGATTCGCGAAACACATCCATACCAATGGCGAAGCTTTGGTTGAGATGGCGCGCTTCTTCCAGCTCTTTTTGCTCGTATTTTACGGTGGCAATATCGCTTAAATAAACGTGATCGTTGATTTTAAAATTACGAATATCGTTGAGGTTGGTGTATTCCCCTTGCGGCGACACGCGCATCGTTTGATTATCGCTTTTTATGGCTCCTGCATTGATAGAGAAGTTTTGCTTACTTAACACTGCCGTGAGTTGTGCGACATTAATGTTGTGGCTTGCCATGCGATCGCTAGATAGGCGGATGATGATTTGGCGTGGGTCGACGCCATAAAGCTCAACTTTCGATACGCCAGAGATGCGCTCAATCGGCTTTTTAAGAAAATTATTCAGTAAGTCATAGCTGTTGCGAAGCTCTCGTTCACTGGATATGCGCATGGTAAGAATAGGCATATCTGAGGTGGAGAACTGATAAACAAAAATGCGCTCTAAATCTTCTGGTAATAAATGGCGGATCGCATCGATTTTTTCGCGTGCTTCAATCCCTTTACTGGTGAGACTTTTACTCCATTCAACTTCAATAAAAACACCGGCGCCGCGCTCATTAGAATTTGAGTTCATGCGGGTGATGCCACTCATAGTCGCCAGCGCTTCTTCGATGGGCTTGGTAACTAAGCGCTCAACTTCCGCTGGACTAGAGCCAGGGTAGGGAGCATTGATGTACATCTCAGGAATATCGATGCCTGGAAACTTTTCCAGTGGCAATAAGCGCGCCGATGCTAGGCCGAGCAATAGCATGCTCAGCGCAATCATAAAGGTGGTGACTGGGCGTTTTAGTGCTAGAGCGGTGAGGCCTGAACTTGATGTGCTCATGTTACACCTCCGCCGCTGGTTTGCTTAGCTGTGCGTCTTTGGTTTGCGCAACGAACTTTTTACTGTCAAACAGACGATAAAGCACCGGAATAACAATAAGTGTCAGCAAGGTCGAAAATATTAAGCCACTGATAACTGTAATCGCCATTGGCGCGCGCAGTTCGCTACCTTCACCAAGGCCAAGACACATAGGTAATAAACCTAAGATGGTGGTCATGGTGGTCATAATAATTGGGCGCAAGCGTGACTGGGCTGCGGTTTTAATTGCCGTTACTTTTTCCATGCCATCTAGGCGCAACTGATTAATGCGATCCACTAATACGATGGCGTTGTTTACCACAATACCGCTTAGCATGATCAGACCGAGGAAAACGATAACACTAAGGTTAGTACCCGTTAGATATAAGCCAAGCAGTGAACCTACACCGGCTAGTGGCACGCTAAATAAGATCAGCAGTGGGTGTAGCAACGATTCAAACTGTGATGCCATGACTAGGTAAACAAGGAAAACAGCGAGTGCTAATGCCATCATCATTGAGTTAAACGATTGCTCCATTTCTTCACTTTGGCCGCCAAAGTTGCTCGTTACATTCAGCGGTAAATCGAGCGAAGTTAACAGGCGATTCGCTTCTTCGATGGCGCTTTGTTGATCACCAACAGCAATATTGGCGCTAATTACTGCTACGCGTTGCTGATCAACACGGTTGATTTGTGCTGGGCCAACAGTTTCTTTGATGGTAGCAACGCTTTGTAATGAAATTGGGTGCTCGCTATTAGGATTAACAATCATCGCACGTAAGTCGTTAACCGAGTTACGGTCGTTGAGATCGCTACGCACTAGAATATCAATTTTGCGATCGAACATCGTAAACTGACTTGCCACATTACCGCCCACTTTAACCGCAATAAGTTGTGAAATATCGGCAGTATTAAGTCCAAGGCTGGCGATGCGCTTGTGATCAAACTCGATGGCTAATTCTGGTTGGCCGCGGCGCATGCTATTAACCACATCATCAAACACAGGAGAGTTGCTCATTAATGTCGTTAGTTGCTTACTGTAGGTATTGAGGGTAGCTAGATCATAACTGGCTAGTTCAATACTCATTGGTTTGCTTAGCGTAAATAACGCTGGGCGATTTAATTCGTTACTTGCACCAACGATGTTGCGAGCAATTTGACGGGTTTTATCCATTATTGCGTCTTCGTGAATTTGATTGTGGACAATAATTTGTAAGCGCGCTTGATGCTCGCCGCCTTTGCTGGCACTGCTGGTCATTAAGCTGCCACGACCGGTTAGTGAGTAGGTGCTTTTGATACGCTCGTCATTCGCAAGCTCTTGGGCAATGCGGTTAATGGCTTCATCGGTTTTAACCAATGGCGTTCCCGGAGCGAGCTCTAGCTCTAAATAAAACTCACCTTGCGATAGCGGTGGCAATAATTCAAAGCCAACGCGCGGCGCGATAATTACGCTCGTACTGGCAAGGCCGAGAGTAATGACTAAGGTTTTAATCGGATGGGCGAGGGCGCCAGAAAGTAAGCCTTTAAAGCCAGAAGCGACCACATCAAAGGTTTTGTTAAATACGCCAGTTATTGGTTTTAATGCAAACCCCAGTACTTTGCTCACGGCGTAAAATACAAGTAATACGATGCGCGAGATGAGCATAGGTAATAGAATAAATATTAAATAGAACGGTGTCGTTAGGATGTAGAGTATTTTCCCCCACACAGTGCGCTGACGAAACGGTACCCGTTGATAGCCTTCACCATCAGCGCTGGCAGAAGAGCGCTCACGTGAGGCAAGCATTGGAATCAATGTTAATGCCACAAGTAGTGAGGCAAGCAGGGCGAAAGTTACCGTCATTGCTTGATCGTGGAATAATTGTCCCGCGACACCTTCAACGAAAATAAGTGGTACGAATACTGCCAAGGTGGTGAGTGTGGAGGCAACAATAGCGCCGCTTACTTCATTGGTACCTTTGGCGGCTGCTTCCATGTTGGAATAGCCTTGCTCTTTATAGCGCGCAATATTCTCTAGTACTACGATAGCGTTATCCACCAATAAGCCTGTCGCCAATGCAATGCCGCCGAGTGACATAATATTGAGGGTAATGTCATTGGCGTACATTAAGTTAAAGGTTGCGATAACAGAGACAGGAATCGACAGTGAAATAATCAGTGTTGGAATAATAGAGCGTAAGAATAAATACAACACAAGCATGGCGAGTAGGCCACCGATGACTGCAGCCGATTTAACTTCGCTGATGGCGTTGCTAATAAAGGTCGATTGATCGTAAACCAACGTTAGCTCATAGCGACTGTCGCCACGGTCTTTGGTGCGTTCAAGCTGACGTTTGATGCGATTGGCTACTTCAACGGTGTTGGCATCCCCCTCTTTGTAAATCGCGAGCTCAACTGCTTCTTTAGCGTTGATACGGGTAACATCGGTGCGCTCTTTGTAGCTATCTTTAATAGTAGCGATGTCTTTAAGATAGATAATCTGATCGTTTTCTTGATACACCACCAAATCGCCAATTTGGGCAATATCGTTAAACTGATTGAGGGTACGTACTAAATATTGGGTGTTACCTTCAATAAGTTTACCCGCCGAGATATTGATGTTTTCGCGGCGAATGATTTGGCTGATTTGCTCACTGCTTAGATTAAGTTGAGCGAGTTTATGCTGGTCGATCACCACTTGATATTCTTGCTCTAAACCACCGCCAAGTTTAACTGAGGCTACACCAACAATAGACTCTAATTGACGCTTAACATCATATTCGCCGTAAGTACGCATTGCGGTGAGAGTATGGACGCCAGCATCGGTATCTGTAGAAACCGCATCTTTAGGTTGTAGCGCAAGACGCACGATAGGATCTAAGCTTGGGTTAAATTTCAAAATCAGTGGTTTTTCAACATCGAGCGGCAGTGAAATTAAATCGAGCTTTTCGCGCACTTCTAAGCTGGTAATATCCATTTGCACGTCCCACTCAAACTCGAGTAGTATGTCAGACTGACCTGGCTTAGACACTGAGCTGATTTTGCGTAGACCTTTGACCACGCCAACCGCTTCTTCAATGGGCTTACTGATCAGTTGCTCGATTTCTGACGGAGCAGCACCTGTGTATGTTGTTCTAACGGTTAGAGTTGGGTAGCTTAGCTCTGGTAATAAATTAACGGCTAAGCGCGATAGTCCGACTAGGCCGAATAGGATGACAGCAAAGGTGGCCATCCAAACGGTCACCGGACGTTTGATTGCGGTATCGATAATTTTCATGACAAATCCTAAGACGCTTTTGCGACAGCTTGTGGTTGTGCTTCTTCCGTTGATGGCTCAACGTCGGTCTTAGATTGGTTCAATATTTCTACTAGGGTGTCATTTTTGAGATTGCGATGGCCTTTAATGACGATTTGCGTTTGGCTGTCGACATCACCAGTAATTTCTGTGATTTCTTCTTCAACATAACCTGTGGTCACTGCCACTTCGCTGGCTTTGTTATTGCTAACCACAAACACATATTGTTGACCGTCGCGGTGAATAATTGCGTCTGATGGTACAGTTAATGAGTCTTGATGGGTGTCGAAAATAACCGAGATTTGGGCAAACATACCCGGTTTTAAGAGTGATTGGTTATTAGCTAGTGCTAAGATGACTTTAAAGGTACCACTTTTGTTATCAATGACTGGCGCAATCGAACGAACATGAGCATTAAATGTTTGGTTTGGTAGGGCCGAGAATAACAAGGTTGCTTGCTGTTTTAACTTCACATTCGCCAGTTGCGCTTCTGGCACGTAAAGCACCGCTTGTAAGTCTTGTTGATTGACGATGTGTAGTAGCTGTTGGTAAGACTGGCTAAAGTGGCCTTCTTTAACCATTTTGTTAGCGATGAAACCTGAGATTGGTGCTTTGATTAAGCTATCTTCTAAATCGAGTGCTGCTAAGTCGCGTGCTGCTTTAGCTGACTGGAATGAGAACTTAAGTTTATCGACTTGATCGTGACTAACTAATTTTTTGGATTCTAGCTTTTTGAGACGGTTTAGTTCTTGATTGATACTTGCCAACTCGGCATTCGCTTTATCTAGCGCTAGCTTATAGCGGCGTGAATCAATCTTCGCGAGCAATTGACCTTTTTCAACGTAATCGCCTTCTTCAACATTAAGTTGTTCAACGATACCTGTTACTCTGCTGATAACCTGTGCATCATCACGCGATTCTAGAGTGGCTGTTGAATGATAGGTGGAGGAAATAGGTTGCTGTTTGATTTGAGCTGTGACGACAGGGATCGCAAATTCTTTTTCTTTCTTTTCTTCGTCTTTGGCGTTTGATTCACTACAGCCAGAAAGTAGGCCTGTAATAAGTAGGGCGGTGATGATTGACGCTTTAGTAGTAGTTTGCATGATCCTGTGCTCTTGTTTTAATACCAATCCAATAATTAGTTACTCATTTCTTAGCGTTTAAATCTACGTTGGCATTGTTACGATTTGTGTATGACAAATAAGTTTCAATGACGATGTAGTTATTCGTGTGAGTTTCTAATATCGATAAAGGCTAGTGTTATAAATTTAACAGCTAAAGAGCATAGCTTGTGCCAATTAATTTAAACTTATAAAAAACAAGTATTTATTTGTTTTTATAATATGCGTAATATTTAAATTAGCGAAAATTACTAATAAGTATGGTGAGATTGATTAAAAAGGTGTGAACTAATTCGTTCAATTTTGAGGTATGCATCATAAGCTACGAGAGAGAGGGTTGATAGCGCATGATGCATAAAAGTATTAACTTAGACCAGCTCTTAAGTTGTTACTCAAAAGAGCTGTGAATGTTATTAATTACTCTTATTTGTGAAACAAGAGTTTTCTAGCCAATCTATCATTGCTGGATAGAATTTGGCTTTATGATTGTAATATAGAGTATTGTAGAAATGGTCTGCACCTTCTAACTCTAGGTACTTGTGTGGTTTTCCAAGAGATTTCAACTTCTTAACCATAAGTCTACTTTGTTCAACAGGAACCCGTTGGTCAATATCACCATGAATTATAAATAGCGGCATGGCTAGTTTATCAGCATGTTCTATCGGAGATAGTCCACTTACTGTTTTGCCTTGAAAAACTCTTCCATAGCGGCTACCGTTAAATAGAGATGCGTTAATTCTGCTAAGGTCGGCAACACCTGCACCTGCAATAGAACAGGCAAATGGTCCATTTTCACGAACTGAAGCAGCAAAAGCAGCGTAGCCACCGTAACTCCAACCAAAAATAGCGACCTTATCTGGATCTGCAAGTCCTTTGTCGACTAGGTATTTTACACCGTCATCTTTATCGTCTTGCATAGTCTGTCCCCAATTATTATCACCTAATTTCCAGTGTTTTAGGCCAAATCCAGTGGAACCGCGATATTGAGGTTGAAGAACCATATAGCCATGACTAGCAAGTAATTGAGCCCACTCATCGTAGATAACAACGTCGCGAACCCAAGGACCACCATGAGGCATCACTACTGTTGGGTAAGGTTTCTTGCCAACTTTAGGTAGCGTGATATACGCTGGTATTCTCTGACCATCTCGAGCTGGATATTTTACATATTTGACGTCGCCTAATAATTCACGGTTGATGAGTGGAAACCGCTCACCAATAGGCTGGATGCTTTTTAAATTGCTCAGTAAATAAAATGTACCTGGATCATTACTTGCTTGGGTGCGTACAACTATTTCGTTGTCGTCTTCTGAACGGCTCACGAGGGAAACAAGCTTATTCGGAAATACATTTTTGACTGCATCTCTCAATTGCTGTTCATATTCATCTACCCAATGAACTTTTGGCTGTTTACCTGTATAAGAGAACCCAAGAAGTCGACCATAATCTTTCTTTTTATTACTAAGAACAACACCATCAACGTTTACGCTCTTTAAACCAAATAATCGATCAGAGTACTCTTTAGTTTTTATGTTGTATGTATAGATCCCCGTTGTGTCCTGACCTCTATTCGCACTAATGTAAATTTCTTGAGGATTTTCAATAGAAAAATCTAAAAAATCGAAACGCTCTCTATTATCTGCGCGATTCTTGTAGATTAATTCCCATTCATCGTCGGGTGTTAGACGAACATATTGATCAATACTGTTATTTTTTAGATCATACGAACTCGCTGCCCGCATATTACCTTTTGTATCTGAAATAAACCCTGAGAGTTTACTCGTTGAACGGATAACTGTTTTTGTTCTACCTGTATAAATATTATATTTAATTAAGTCTGGTCTTCTATCATCGTCAATATCATATGACATTAGGACATGTTTGGGGTCATCTATTAATAGATCTCGTAAGGAAAATCGTGCTTGATTATCTTTCGGGAATGGAATGCGCCATTTGCTCTTGCCATTCGCATCAACGATGGCAAATTTACTTACCCAGTAATTCTTAGTACCGTCTTGAATGTTTTGAGTAAAATTGACGGCCATTAAGTCATTATTTAGCCAATAAGCATTTGAAATTTCCATATGCTTAGCACCAAATAATACTGGTTTTTTCTTAAGGTCTTTCGTTTGCCTAACCTCAAGAATGTAATCACCATTTTTTGAAGTAGAGCGTCTAATTATCATTCGTTTACCATTAGGAGATACAGATACTTGTGTAACCGCTGGTAATACTGAAAATGATTCTATTAAATCTGAATGTTTATAGTCTTTTGCTGCAAATACACTAGGGAGAGCGAGAATTGCGATAGCTGCTACTATAATTTTTCGGCTAATAAACATAATTATTCCTTTATTTCTGTAAAAAGAAGCCCTCCAATTTTAGCAAGAGGGCCCTCTAATCATGTTGAATTACTAGTTAAAACTTATAGTTCAAGGTTGCAAATACAGTACGACCAAACGTATCGTATCCAACACCAAGTGGTACGTTACGAATATTACCACCCGCATCACCATCTAGTTCCGGAGGCGCATCATTAAATACGTTTCGAACACCTGCGTTGATAGCCCAATTGTCTTGTGCATACCCTAGAGACATTGTGTGAACAGTGTAATCTTCCGTTGTTTCTTTCTGGCGACATAAAACATCTAAACCATCACAACCGGGGCGAACATCATATTCAAATAAGTCATCATTTTGACCACCGCCAATGAATTGGGTTCTCCAGTTGAAGCTAAAGTCTCTGTAAGATAAACCTAATCGTGCAGAGCCACGCCATTCTGGATTGGCAATTTCACCTAAGTTGTCATCAACGTCACCTAGAATATCAAAGTTACGCGCTTTTAATTGTGTAGCTTGAATATCAAGTTCAACGCCTAGTTCGTTGTTACCTACAACAAAGTCTTGGCTGTAGAAAATGTTATAGTCAATACCTTTTGAGCCTTCAAAACCGATATTAATGAATGAACCATTGATACCTGAAATTTGCTTTGTATCTGGGTCACGATTAACACTGCTACAGAACTCACTTGAACCATCTGGAGATTCCGCATTGTCAAAACATCGACCAACGATAAATGCAGAACCTGGCTGAGCGACACCTTCGGTGATTTCAATATCATACCAAGTTACACCAAGCGTTAATTCGAATGCATCTGTAAATGGTTGCTCAATAACAATACCGTACGTTTCTGATAGAGAACGTTCAGGACTTAATTCTTCCGAGCCACCAGTAGTAATTTCAGCAGAAACAAAGCTTGTAAAGCCGTTGTCAGAACCGTCGTTTAAACCTAATGATGTTGGATCTACACCGTTGGCTGAACACGAGTCCATTATACGCTGTGAACGTTCGTCTTCTGCCGCATTGTAAGTTTCAACTGCATTAGTATCTAATGGATCTGAATTTCTTGCTGCATCAGGTACCACACATGGATCTGTAATGGAACTAAAGCTCGAACCACCATTTAAGAAACGCTCGCGAAGATTAGGCGTTCTGTATGACGTACCACGTGTTCCACGGAATGTTAACCATTCAGTCGGACGGTAAATCGCTTTTAAGCTGTAGGTTCTTTCTGGTGCATAGAAGGTTTCGTCAGTAACTCGTCCAGAAGCTGTCAATGTTAACTCTTCTGCCCACTCTTGGCCGCGAATTAAAGGAAACTCTGTCTCGAAGAAAATTTCACGTAAATTCTTAGAACCATCAGCACCTAAATCAGCAGCTAAGTTATATAAACCTTCTTGGGCAACATCATTTAGCGTAGTAGTAATTTTATCCTTACGGAACTCTGTACCTACAACGATTGGTACAATTTCGTTGTTCCAAGGAAGAGCAAACATATCGCCTGTAACGAAAGCTGAGAATAGAGTCTGTTCAATTTCAGTTGTTATTTCACTGTTAACTAATAAGTAAGCTGCTTCGGCATCTGTGAAGCTACCACCGCCTTCAGTATAGATATTAGATGAAAATAAATTAACAGGAACACAGCCATCACTTCCGTTTCCACAGGTAATTGAACCATCAGGGTTTCTAACTGCTGCTAAAGATTTAGCAAAATTAGAACGGCTAATACCTCGACGTGAAGACTCACCTTTAGAACCACTATGCGTAATGGCTACTTCATATGACCATGATCCTTGACCAAAGTCGTCTAGTGCTCCGATATTACCATTGACGCCGCCTACAAATCGGTATTGATAAACATCTACCGCTTGTCTATCACGATCACCACGAATATTAATGATAGGTGTTGCAGATTGCGGGCCATAAGGAGCACCTACACCAGCGCGACAGTCAATACCATTAATTGGATCGCTACCACAGATATTGTATGGGTTGTTAGCCGACACCGTTGGGAAGATTTGTCCCGTACCTGCGATAACACCCGAGTCACGTTGTGAATATAAACCTTCGTAGAAGAACTTAGTATCATTGTCATCTTGGAAGAGGTAATCACCATTAGCATAGACAGTGACACGTTCTAGTTGGCTCACCCAGTCTTGATTATTTCGTTCACTTGAGTTCAAGTACGAATATAACGGATCAGCAAAATCAAAATCTAAGTAACCATCGCCATTTGCATCCCAGATCGCAGTGTCATTTACGCCATCACCATTACTGTCTGCATGAATTGCATTTACGCCTTGGCTTTGGAAGAAAGCGACGTTGTCGGGGTTAAGTGTTGAATCACTGTAATTTGGAATTCCGATATTTGTAGTTCCTTCGGTACGATAGACACTTCCAAAGAATGGAATAGACATACGGTTAGTAAGCGGGAACAAGGCACAGTTTGAATGTGGAGTGGCAGATGGACCATCACCTCGACGACCGCGATATTCTTTACCGTCTTCACCTTCAAAAATTCTTTCTTCACAATTACTTAAGAAAGGATTTTGTCCAAATGTTTGACGCTTTCTATCATAATATTCACCAGCAATCGTAAAGCTGTAATTGTCACCAGTTTTACCATACAACAAGCCTAATGAGGTCTCCTCACCGCCTTCTTTAGGCGCTGAGAACGAAACTTGAGATTCAAAACCTTCAACGTTTGATTTTAAAATGACGTTTGCTACACCGGCAATTGCATCTGAGCCGTATACAGTCGATGCGCCATCAAATAGATTCTCTATTCTATCGATCATTAATGCAGGAATAAGGTTTAAATCAGGGGCGACAGGTGCACCACCTACACCGGCTGGAGCCATCCTGCGCCCGTTAACTAGCACTAGAGTTCTATCGGCACCAAGGCCACGGAATCCAATTGTCGCAGCACCAGGACCATTGTCTAAAACAAAGCCATTAAAGGTACTATCAATTTGCTGACCTGATGATTGAGAAGTTCCTTGTAACATCTCACTCGCATCGAATAAACCAAGTTCTCGAGAGACATCTCCGCTAACCACTTGAATTGGTGACGCATTAGAAAATTCGCTACGTTTTATACGTGATCCTGTCACAGAAATTCTCTCTACGACTTCTTCAACTTCTTCTTCGAGTGTATCCGAGTTTTTCTGTTGTGTTTTGACCGCAATAGTCGGTTTGGCTTTCTCTTTATTTTCTGCTTTGTCACCATTTGCGACTGCAGCATGTGGTGCTGCAAGTACACCAGCGAATAATGCAAGCTTTACAGCATGAGTTAATCTATTTAGTTCTCTCATAGGAAACCTATTTTATTATTTTTAATAAGTGATTTTTATACTCACCAAAGAGTATTTCCATAAGGGGATGTGTACATTGGAGGGGAATTTTGTAAATTTAGTTACATTCTGATGCACAATGTTACGTCCGGTAACATATTTTTAACAGTAACAGTGGTTTTCAATTAGGACAATGCTTGATATTTGTAAAATCACCCATTTATGGTGATTCACATCACAAAATTTAAGGTTTGTTAAGATACGTAAAGAGAAAACTACACATATAACTGATTCGAAGTTTATATGTGTATTTGTAATATATAAGTTATTGAAAAAGTAATTAATATTGATTTTTAGTTATGAAAAAGCCCAATTGAAAACTTTCAATTGGGCTTACAGTTTTTAAACGTTTTGTTTAAGACTTATTTTTTCGCGTCAGATACGAAATCACGTGCTGCAGCACCAGTGTATAGCTGACGTGGACGACCGATCTTGTGACCTGGTTGACCTAGCATTTCTTTCCAGTGTGAAATCCAGCCAACAGTACGAGATAGGGCGAAGATTACAGTGAACATAGATACTGGGATACCCATAGCACGCATTACGATGCCTGAGTAGAAATCAACGTTCGGGTATAGTTTCTTCTCGATGAAGTATGGATCTTCTAGGGCGATGCGCTCTAGTTCCATTGCAACGTCTAGTAGCGGATCGTCGATGTTTAGTTCTGAAAGTACTTCGTGACAAGTTTCACGCATTACTGTTGCACGTGGATCGTGGTTTTTGTAAACGCGGTGACCAAAGCCCATTAGGCGGAATGGGTCATTCTTGTCTTTCGCTTTAGCAACGTACTCTTCGATGCGATCTACTGAACCGATTTCTTCTAACATAGTTAGACATGCTTCGTTAGCACCACCGTGTGCAGGACCCCATAATGACGCGATACCAGCAGCGATACACGCAAATGGGTTAGCACCAGAAGAACCCGCTAGACGTACAGTTGACGTTGAAGCGTTTTGCTCGTGATCAGCGTGTAGAGTGAAGATACGGTCCATTGCGCGAGCGATAGTCGGGCTAATTTTGTATTCTTCAGCAGGTACAGAGAACATCATGTTTAAGAAGTTTTCTGAATAAGATAACTCGTTCTTAGGGTATACGAACGGTTGACCGATGCTGTACTTGTAGCTCATTGCTGCAAGTGTTGGCATTTTAGCGATTAAACGAATCGCTGAAATGTCACGGTGACGTGGGTTGTTTACGTCTAAAGAGTCGTGGTAGAACGACGATAATGCACCAACAACACCACATAGGATAGCCATTGGGTGAGCATCGCGGCGGAAGCCTTTGAAGAATTGCATTAGTTGATCGTGAACCATAGTGTGGTTCTTAATTAGCGCAACAAATTCGTTGTATTCTGCTTGTGAAGGCTTGTCGCCGTGTAGCAGAATGTAACAAACTTCTAGGTAATCTGCGTTGCTTGCTAGTTGATCAATTGGGTAACCGCGGTGTAATAAAATACCTTTAGCACCGTCGATGTACGTGATTTCAGATTCACAAGAGGCTGTCGCCATAAAGCCCGGATCAAATGTGAAGTGGCCGGTGCTGCCAAGCTTGCTGATGTCGATTACATCATGACCTTCGGTACCAGATGAAATTGGAAGTTCAATAAGATCATTTCCGTCGATCGATAGGGTAGCGTGACGCTCTGTCATACGATTTGCTCCTGTAATTTTTCTGTCTATTTTTTAATATCAGTTTATTCAATCTGACTAATAAATATTCAGGCTACATAAATAAATGGCCTGTATTTAACCTAATATTTGCATAACTTGTCAATTCAAATGCGTGTTTTAGTGTTGTGGTGGACGAATAATGTACGACCAGTGTTTATTTGTTGACCGTTATATGCGATTAATAGATACCTTAATTAGGGAATGTGTCCAAATTGTTAAAACTGACGATTATAATTTGTCTATATTAGACGCCGAAAAGCACGAATAATGGGCTCACATTAATTGTATTTATGTAACAGTCCCAGTATACTTTCGTCGGATTTAACGGCTTGTGGTGATTTGACACAATCCGTAAGCACCAAACAAAGAGAAAGATAGGTAATTAATGGGTGTTAGTTACTGAAAATATTTCTTGTCGGAGGCCGAGAGGCTTTCTCTTTTATAAAAATAATGGGCCTCAATTTTTAGCTTAAGTGAGCACAATCGTGAAAAAGCAAAGACCTGTAAATCTAGACTTACAGACCGTTAGCTTTCCATTAACTGCAATCGCATCAATCTTACACCGTATCAGTGGCGTTATTATGTTCTTCGCTGTGGGTATTCTTATGTGGTTGCTATCTGAGTCGCTATCAAGCCCAATGGGGTTTGCTAACGTTCAAGACATTATGGATAGCTTCGCAGCTAAGTTCATTATCTGGGGCACTCTAACTGCTCTTGCATACCACCTCGTTGTTGGCGTTCGCCACATTATTATGGATATGGGTTACGGTGAAGAATTTGATTCAGCTACCAAATCAGCTCAACTATCTATTGTAATTTCGGTGATTCTTTCAGTATTAGCAGGGGTGTGGTTATGGTAAACAATGCAGCAACTCTAGGACGCAGTGGCGTTCATGACTTTATTATTATTCGTGTTGCCGGTATTAACTTAGCATTGTATGCAATTTTCCTACTTGGTTTTTTCCTTTGCAACGATGTGACTTACAATGTTTGGAAAGATCTATTTTCAAACCTTGGAATGCAAGTATTCACAATTATTACTCTGCTTTCACTACTCGCACATATCTGGATTGGCTTATGGCAAGTATTAACGGATTACGTTAAACCTGTTGGCCTTCGATTTGTTCTTCAACTAGCACTTAATGCGGCAGCGTTCAGCTACGTAGTTGCTGGTCTTGTTATCCTATGGAGAGTGTAAAGTGAGCATTCCAGTATTAGAATTTGATGCCGTAGTAATCGGCGCAGGCGGTGCGGGTATGCGCGCTGCATTGCAAATTTCACAAGAAGGCAAAACTTGTGCGTTAATCTCAAAAGTTTTCCCTACGCGTTCTCACACAGTATCAGCTCAAGGTGGTATCACTGTTGCTTTAGGCAACAGCCACGACGATAACTGGCACTGGCACATGTACGATACTGTTAAAGGTTCTGATTTCATTGGTGACCAAGACGCTATCGAATACATGTGTGAAGCTGGCCCAGAAGCTATCATCGAATTAGAGAACATGGGTCTACCATTCTCTCGTTTCGAAAACGGTAAAATCTACCAACGTCCATTTGGTGGCCAATCGAAAGAATTCGGTGGCGAGCAAGCGGCACGTACAGCAGCGGCAGCTGACCGTACAGGTCATGCACTACTTCACTTGCTATACCAACAAAACGTTAAAAACAAAACTAATGTTTTTAGCGAGTGGTATGCACTAGATTTAGTTAAAAATGACGAAGGTACTGTTGTTGGTTGTACAGCAATGAATATCGAGACTGGTGAAGTAGTTTACTTCAAATCTCGCGCTACTGTACTTGCAACTGGTGGTGCTGGTCGTATTTACGCATCTACTACCAATGCTCACATTAACACTGGTGACGGTGTTGGTATGGCTATCCGTGCTGGCTGTGCTATGCAGGATATGGAAATGTGGCAATTCCACCCGACAGGTATCGCTGGTGCTGGTGTACTAGTAACCGAAGGTTGTCGTGGTGAAGGTGGTTACCTATTAA
>JBMYWG010000045.1:0-31033 GCA_049607155.1 Psychrobium sp. | reverse complement strand
CGCGTTGGCTTCATCTAGCAGAGCGTCAATATCATCTGCTTCAACTGGCGCGTTGACTTCATCTAGCAGAGCGTCAATATCATCTGCTTCAACTGGCGCGTTGACTTCATCTAGCAGAGCGTCAATGTCATCTGCGTCAACAGGTGCGTTAGCCTCGTCTAATAACGCATCAATATCATCTGCTGCAACGGCATCATTGGCTTCATCAAGCAATGCGTCGATATCATCATCACTTACCGCATCATTGGCTTCATCTAACAACGCATCGATATCATCGTCACTTGTTAATTCGTCGGCATCATCAACTTCTAGTTCGTCGGCTTGGGCCAATAACGCATCGATGTCATCGGTGCTAACAATTTCATCAGAAAGATCAGGATCACCTTGTGCCTCTTCCTCTTCAAGCTCATCAGCTTGTGCCAAGAGCGCTTCTAAATCGTCTTGAGCTAAAATACCCTCATCTCCTTTAGGAGCTTCTTCTTGGGTAACCTCTTCTTCTGACTCTGGTAATTCAGAACTGTCATCTAGTTGAATTTCATCGAGATCAGACGGCACCAATAATTCATCATCTTCATCGCCATCTGACAACAGATCATCATCAAGATCTGGTAAATCATCAATGTCACTGATTTCTAAAAGATCATCGTCTTCATCACTGATCAGCAGATCGTCATCAGCATCTACTTCCAGCAAGTCATCTTCGGTTTCGAGATCAGGAACCGCATTATCATCTGCTGCAGTTTTCGCTTCTGTTGGCTCTTCAGGCGCTGGCTTATGACGACGTACTAACCAAAAGAAAACACCCGCCATAATACCAGTGGATAGTAAGCTGAAAATGGTGCCGATAACCCAACCGTTGTTAAGTAGCGAATCCTGCTCCATATCTTTCGCAAGTTGAATTTCTGCTAATTCGTCTTTCAATTCTGCTAATTCTTCGTGAGCTTGCAGATCTAAAGCTTCTTGCGTCTGCATTTCTGCAAGCTTGTCATCAAGAGCCTTAATTTGCTCTTTCAGTGCCTGATTTTCTTTAATCAACAGCTGCATATCTGTCATCGCCAATGCAAGCTGCTCTGATAATCCAGGATTTTCCTGTTGCACTGGCGTTACGTTCGCGCTCTGGTCATCAGTATCGGACTGTTCAGGCCCTTTCTCATCAAAAAATTCCGGTTTTTTATCAACTGGCTCAGGTACTACAACGGTTGGTTTAGGCTGTTGGGTTTGAGTCTGTGTATTTGTTGTGGCTGGAGGTTTCGATTCAGTGGTCGGCGACACAGTTCGTGCTGCAGGACGGCTGTTTGTCTTAAGTTGATCATTATTGGCAATGCGAAGTTTGGCTGCGGCATCAGTAATGCTTTCAATATCTGATTGAGATGGAATTGTCAGCGTTGAACCACTAATAATTGAATGAATATCGTTGTTTTTGAACGCTTGTGGGTTTGCCATAAAAATGGCGATCAATACTTGATCAACGGTTAGTTTAGGATCCGGGCGATGGTTAAATGCGATGCGCCACAAGGTGTCAGTTGTTTTTACAGGACCATAAGTTGCCGTTTTGTTCTTGCCGGCCACCTTGTTATTTGGGCCAACTAGCTCAATAGGCTTAGCCGCAACATCCGCTGCGATAAACACGGAAAAAACGATACAAGTCGATATACAGGTACTTATTAAACGATTCATAAAGTCCATCTTGGTCCCTTGTTAATTGGATTACTAACCAACCGATTTTTATAATTATTTTAACTGTTTAACAAACGGCCAATGGGAGCCAGTTACCTTCACAGCATCAAAATTTTTATCTGAATATTAGTGCGTTATATTATCAGTAAAAATTTGTAAGCCAAGCGCTTAATGACAATTGGTCATAATAATTAATGAATTTATCGGTCAGTGTTAAAAATGTGCCAAATCATTGGCGAAGCATTGCCACAATAGTTTGTGCAAATAATAAGCCACACTGTTTATAACTGACCAATGGTCTGTTGGTACTGAGCCGAAGTTTGAGTAATAAAAAAGCCGTGATGCTTGAAACATCACGGCTTTAGATATTCACTAAATCTTAGACTAGTAGAAATCGCGAACCAACATTTCGGCAATTTTGACACTGTTTAACGCACCAGTTGTCTTAACGTTATCACTCACACTCCAAAAGTTTACGGCGTGTGGATGGGAGGTATCCTCACGTAAGCGACCTACATGCACCATATCACTGCCAGACGCATCATCGATTTGGGTTGGAATGTACTCTCCGTCTATCTCAACCGGCTCTGCCATCATTAACCACTCACGAATTTGGTCAACATCAATCGGCTGCCCTAATTCAATGTTAATGCTTTGACCGAGGCCATAAAACACTGGTGTCATAACCGCCGTCGAGTTAATCGCGATGCCAGCGTCACCAAGTAACTTAATACTTTGCTCACGTAACATAGCTTCGATATCAGTTTCACCTTCGTCGAATACCTTACCTACTGTCGGCAAAATGTTGAAAGCCAGCTGTGACGAGAACGGATTATCTTCAACGGTTAAGCCGTTAAGTAATTTACCACATTGACGTGCTAGTTCGTTGATTCCTAAGTCACCCGCACTCGAGACCGAATGATGACTGGTGACATTAATGCGCGTAATACCTACTTGATCGTAAATTGGCTTTAACACCGTCCATAATTGAACCACGCTCGGCGTTGGGCTCATGATGATATTTGCATTGCGAAAATCAGCAATGGCATTGCCGTTGATGTGTGGAATAACCATTGGGATTTCTGGTCGCTCGATAAACGCATTAGTGCTATCGATAATAGCAACGCCCGATTCTGCGGCAATTGGTGCATATTTTAACGATATTTCGTCGCTATGGCAGAAAAACACGATGTGCAGCGTTGACCAATCAACGTCTTTAGCATCTTTTACTGATAACGACTTACCATTAAATAGCGCTGTATCCTCGTCTGTAACTTCTACATCAATTGGCAGTAGCGTGTCGATGGCAAAGTCACGCTCACCTAGGGTTTCTATAATCGCTTTACCCATAGCGCCGTTTGCACCAACTACACCTACATTAAATTGCTCAGACATCGTTTGCTCCCCAGTCATTCAATAAGTCATCCAAATAAAAAAGCTAAATCATATTAAAACCAAGACCGCGCAGCGTCGCTGCGTCAGTTTCATTAGCCGCGTGCACGGTAATTGCACTAAATTCGCGGCGCACTTTATACTGTTTTCGTAAATTATCAAAGCCTTTCGCCGATAAACCGTGCGCCCGCACAAGTTCATCATCATCGCGTACGTCGTAGACTAATGTTACTAACTGCTTAATATCATCAATAGTCAGCGCCTGTTGCAGCTTAATATCACTGAGATTTGCTTTTGGTAGCAGAGAAACAAGGGATTTCTCTGGCACTTTATTGTTTAATTCACACCAGCGTTGATACAACATATAAGTACCACGCGCCTTACCTTCAAATGAATAACCCGCAATATGCGATGATGCGATATCAACTTTATTTAATAATGATTGATTAATTTGTGGTTCGTTTTGCCACACGTCCATGACGGTGATGAGCTCTTTGCCGTTAGCCAATAGCTTATCTAATGCTTCGTTATCGATTACATCACCACGACAGCTGTTTAATAAGATCGTGTTATCCGATAGCTGTCCTAATCGTTGCTCGTCAAACAAATGATAAGTTGGATAATCGCCGTCTTTAGTCATTGGTACATGCAGCGAAATGATGTCGGCTTTCATTACCTCATCCATCTCGCGGTAGTCCCCTGCTGCACCAGCATCTTTAAGCGGCGGATCGCAAAAGAAATGTTCAATAGACAGTGCGGTCAAAATCTTTGCCAGCTGTTTACCGATATTACCTGCGCCGACAATAGCAACGCGTTTATCTTGTAATTCAAATCCTTTACGGCTGGCCAATATCAGCAGTGAACTTAGCACATATTGCGCGACGCCTATCGCATTACACCCCGGCGCATTGGTCCAAATAATGCCCCGTTCATCTAAACAGGTTCCATCAATGTGATCAAGGCCAATGGTCGCTGAGCCAACAAAACGCAACTTGTTAGCGTTAGCAATCAACTCGCTATTTACCTTAGTTATTGAGCGTACTAGCAGTACATCGACGTCAATCAGATCATCAGCGACAATCTCGCGCCCTGCTTTAAAGGTAATATTAGAAAAATCGCCGAATAACTCAGTGACGTATGGCATATTCTCGTCGGCTAATACATTGATCATTTAGGGCTCAACTTAGAAAGGGAAAGACAGAAAAAACAGGTGTGGATTGTAGCAGTAACACAGTGATTTAAAAACTAAAATAACGCTTTAAGCTATAACGAATTAAAGCGTCAAATATTGCAAAATTACTGATTCAAGGTTCTCGTTAAAAACTGCGAGAACAATTCCTCAACGGTTTCTAATGAAGCATTTAAACGATGGTCGCCATCAATCAAATGCAAGGAACATTTGGCGGTCTTGGCATAACGAATCGAATGTTCGGGTGCGATAACATCATCTGACCAGCCGTGGACTATTTCGATATTGGGCGCAGTTAAATATTCCTGCACTTGATAACCGTCGATGTAAAGCGCTGGCGCGAGTAAAAACACCCCTTTAATTTTTGAATTGGTTTGATTTGATGTCACCAATGACACATAACCTCCCATACTCGACCCCACTAAGATTACATCGTCACTTTGTCGGCCAAGTATCTCAGCTAATTGTGCAACGCGCTCATCGGGATCTAAAGTATTGGTGTAATCGATACTATCAACATCGCAGCCGAAAGACTTTGCGATATCTGCTAAACGTTTTATTTTCGAACCCCAAGGGCCACTTTCTTTGCCGTGGGAGAAGATTATTTTTGTCATATACCTACCTTCCAAAACATAAATTTTACTGAGTTTTTAAACAAAAAAGCCACCTAACTCGCATTAGATGGCTTTCAAATTTAACAGCGATTATACGACCTTAATTACTTTTCAAACTTTTGAAAAACTAGTGTCGCGTTAGTACCGCCGAAACCAAAGCTGTTCGACATTAATGTCTTCAATGGTTTTTCTTGTAGCTCGGTAACTACTGGTAAACCTGCTGCTTCTTCATCTAATTCTTCAACGTTAATTGATGGTGCAATGAAGTTGTTTTCCATCATTAATAATGAGTAGATAGCTTCATGTACACCAGCTGCACCTAGTGCGTGACCAGTTAGCGATTTTGTTGAACCAAATGCTGGGATTTTGTCACCGAATAGCTCTTTGATAGCGCCAAGTTCTTTCACATCACCAACTGGTGTTGAAGTACCGTGAGTATTGATGTATTCGATATCGCCGTCAGTCGTCGCCATCGCTTGTTGCATACAACGTACTGCACCTTCACCTGATGGAGCAACCATGTCGTAACCGTCAGATGTTGCACCGTAACCGACAACTTCAGCGTAGATGTGTGCGCCACGTGCTAGTGCGTGCTCTAATTCTTCAACAACGACCATACCGCCACCGCCAGAGATTACGAAACCATCGCGGTTTGCATCATAAGTACGTGACGCTTTTTCTGGTGTTTCGTTGTATTTAGTCGATAGTGCGCCCATCGCGTCAAAGCCCATCGCTAATGTCCAATCAACTTCTTCGCCGCCACCAGCAAATACGATGTCTTGTTTGCCAAGTTGAATCTGCTCTAGTGCGTGACCAATACAGTGTGCAGAAGTCGCACAGGCTGAACTGATTGAGTAGTTAATGCCTTTAATTTTGAATGGCGTTGCTAATGTCGCTGATGTGGTGCTCGACATGATTTTTGGTACTAGGTAAGGACCAACACGCTTAACGCCTTTTTCGCGAAGCTTGTCTGCACTAATGACTTGGTCAGAAGACGACGCACCGCCACTACCAGCAACTAAACCAGTGCGAACGTTAGAAACCATTTCAGGCGTTAACTTTGAATCGTCAATTGCTTGTTGCATTGCAACGTAAGCGTATGCTGCTGCATTACCCATAAAGCGCATTGCTTTACGATCGATGTGCTCACTAGGATCTAAATCGATGTTGCCCCACACTTGGCTGCGAAGGCCAATTTCTTTGAATTGCTCTGAGTAGCTAATACCACTGCTACCATCGCGCAATGATTGAGTTACTTCTTCTGCGTTATTACCAATACTTGATACAACGCCTAAACCTGTGATTACGGCACGTTTCATTTTAAATCCTGTTGTTTCATAAACTGCCCGCATTGTAATAACTTTCTATTAACTTAGTGGTCAGCTTTCATAGCCAATTTAATCAATTTCGATGATATACTACGCGATATTTTGTATCACGAGTATTAAACATTTGTTTAAACAGGAAAAAAATTGTATTTCAGCCGCTAAATTAAGCTGGAATGACAACGGAGAGCCGACCTCTGTTGAATTTAACGACATCTATTTCAACACCGCCGATGGCCTTGATGAAACGACTTATGTTTTTATTGAGCAAAACGAAGTTCATCAGCGCTGGTTACAAACGAAAAGTGCCAGTTATGTCATTGCTGAAACAGGCTTTGGTAGTGGCTTAAATTTTCTGGTGACGTGGCAGCACTTCGAGCATTTTAGGGCGCAGAATCCAAACCATCCGTTAAAGCGCTTGTACTTTATTAGTTTTGAAAAATATCCACTAATACAGAGCGACTTAGTCAAATCACACCAGCGTTGGACGTCTCTATCCAATCAAGCAACTGCACTGCAACGTCAATATCCACCAGCATTAGCGGGTTGCCATCGTATGCCCTTCGCTTTAGATGACGACAATAGTCAGATCATTCTCGATTTGTGGTTTGGAGACATCAAAGACACCATTATCCAAGTTTCAACACCGCCTATAGGAATTGTCGATTCGTGGTACCTCGATGGCTTTGCGCCTAGCAAGAATCCCGAGATGTGGAACCAAGACCTCTATAACAACATGGCGAAACTGTCTAAACACAATGCGTCGATGGCCACATTTACTGCAGCTGGCGATGTCCGCCGCGGCTTGCAACAAGCTGGTTTTGTGATCAAGAAAGCCAAGGGCTTTGGTAAAAAACGTGAAATGATCACTGGGCTGTTTGAGCGCACCGACAAATACACCAATCACAATCCGTGGTTGTATCGCCAAGGGCTTACGCAGCTCCCTGTTAGCAATGAAGGCGCTTCAACAAAATCACACATAACCATTGTCGGCGGCGGCGTTGCTAGCGCAGCATTAGCCCTCGCCCTAGCGAAACGCGGTATCAACAGTGAAATATTGTGTAAAGACCAATCCCTAGCCTGCGGCGCTTCAGGTAATCGCCAAGGCGGTTTTTATCCGCTAATCAATGGCCAGCACGATTTATTGTCTCAATTTTATGCGCCCGCGTTCTTGTATGCAGCCAATCATTATCATGAGATTATCCAACGCAACCCAGAGGGCGGTCAGCTATGCGGCGTACTGTCATTAGATCATGAAGAAAAACAGGCCAAAGCCCATCGTAAAGTAATTGACTCAGCACTCTTTCCCAAGGAGTTGGTAGAACAATTGACCGCCGAGCAAGCTAGCACATTAAGCGGTATCGCCATTGAGCATAACGCCCTGCACTTTCCAACTGGCGGCTGGGTATCTCCAAAATCATTAACCAGTGAGCTGATTAAACTTGCTCAGCAACATAGCGACGTTACCGTTCGCACTAATTGCCAAGTTGAATCGATAAACTTCGTCGAAGACAATTGGCAAATTAATGTCACTGATCAATCGACACTTAAGGCTGATATCCTCGTCTTAGCTTGCGGCCACGAAATAGCTAACTTTGCGCAATGTCAGCACTTGCCATTTTACGCGACAGCCGGACAAGTGAGTCATCTTGATTCAACAGAGACTAGCGAAAAACTTAACAAAGTGCTGTGTTATCAAGGTTATGTCACGCCAAGCAATAATGGTTCACACTGTGTAGGAGCTAGCTTTAATCGCGATATTAGCAGTTATGACGTTAACGATACTGAGCATCAGCAAAACCTCGAAAAACTTGAAACCGATGTCCCTGCACTTTTCACAGAAATTAATAATAATGTGAACGGTGGGAAAGTTGGCGTGCGTTGTAGCGTCAAAGATCATCTACCGATGGTGGGTAATGTGCCAGATTATAATGCAACCAAAGCTCTTTATGACGATTTGCACAAAGGTAAACCCGCCCATCATTATGAAAATTCCCCCATCGAGTCGCAGCTATTCATGCTAGGCGGCTTAGGCTCTCGTGGTTTATGTTCTGCCCCGCTGCTAGCTGAAGTATTAACTTGTCAGCTCACCGATGAGCCAATGCCACTGCCACAACCGCTGTTAGATCAATTAAATCCAAACCGTTACTGGATAAAGCAATTAAAGAAACACAATGTCGACATTTAAATTACAACAATTTGCTATCGAACAATCCGTCAATGCAATGAAGGTTTGCACCGACAGCCTGATCTTTGGTGCGCTAACGCCAGTTGAAAATGCCGAGCGTGTGCTTGATATTGGCGGCGGCACGGGAATTTTATCGCTAATGGCAGCGCAGCGCGGTGCTAAACACATCACCTGTGTCGAATTAATGGCTGCGAGTAGTCAAGAAGCCAGTGACAATGTGAGCAATTCACCTTGGTCAGCCAGAATCTCGGTAATCAATAGCGATATAAATAATTTCGAAAGTGACGAACTGTTTGATGTCATCATCTCCAATCCACCGTTTTTCGATAATCACTTAAAAAATGACGACAGCTTACGCAATACGGCGCGCCATACAGATACCCTTAGCTACCAACAATTGTTAATAAAGGCTAAGACACTTCTGAGCGATGATGGGCTTATTTCGCTGCTCCTTCCCGTCCATACAATTGATGCTATTAGCGAGATATGCCATACACTTCAACTAGTTATAACAAAGCGTTGTGATTTAATTACCATGCGTGGTGGTGTTGCTAAAGTCACCGTATTAGAAATCCGTAATCTGGCCGATGGCATTTGCGCGCAAATGCCCGCTGTCAATACGATTACCGTCTATAATGCTCATCAGCAATATAGTGAACAAAGCGCTCGTTTATTAAAGAATTTTTTGTTACGGTTTGCCTAATCTCAATTTCAGCCTATAGCTTGCCATCGTCCAAAGGAACAGCATCTTGCAAGAACGTACTACTGACTTAGTGAATTGGTTTCGTCAATCAGCCCCTTATGTGAATGCCCATCGCGGTAAAACTTTTGTCATCATGCTCGGCGGTGAGTGTATTGCCCATGACAATTTCTACAACATCGTAAACGACATTGCCCTACTCAACTCGCTTGGCATCAAGATAGTTGTTGTTTATGGCGCACGACCGCAAATTGAAGCGCGACTCAAAGAGCACGGCATTGACAGTAACTTCCATAAGCAAACACGTATTACTTGTGACGCTGCGTTTACACAAATCAAACAAATCGTTGGTCAACTGCAGTTTGAGATTAACGCCCAATTATCCATGGGGCTTATCAATACGCCGATGCAAGGGGCAAATATCAATGTGGTCAGTGGAAATTTCATTACCGCACAACCGATGGGCATCGTCGATGGCATCGATTTTTGTCACAGCGGCCGAGTAAGACGAATCGATACCCAAGGTATTAAACGCCAGCTTGATCAACAAGCCATCGTCCTCGTTTCAATTATCGGTTATAGCGCCACAGGTGAAAGCTTTAACTTAAGCGCCGAGGAGATTGCCACTCAGTTATCCATTAAACTCGGCGCCGATAAAATGATTGGCTTTGCGTCTGAACGTGGTGTACTCGATGATAATGGTCAGGTGTTATCAGAATTATTGCCAGACCAAGCAGCGGAGCGCCTTACTAAACTCGAATCAGAAGGCAGAGTACTTAGTGGCACAGCGACCTATCTACGCGCCGCTATCGCCGCTTGTAAAGCCGACGTTGCTCGTAGCCATTTAGTGAGCTATCAACTCGACGGCGCACTATTGCAAGAGCTATTCTCACGCGACGGAATCGGTACCCAAATCGTAATGGCAAGCTCAGAGCAATTACGACAAGCCACCATCGATGATATCGGCGGCATTATGGATTTGATAAAGCCACTAGAAGAGCAAGGCTTGTTGGTAAAACGCTCTCGTGAACAATTAGAAATGGATATTGATAAGTTCTCTATTGTGATGCGAGATGGCTTAGTCATCGGATGTGCGGCGTTATATCCAGCAAAAGACAACAAAATTGGTGAAATGGCTTGCGTTGCCACCCATCCCGAGTATCGTAAGGCCTCGCGTGGTGACTCCATCGTTAAAGCAATCAGTAATCAAGCCATTAAGCTTGGGTTAACGCAACTCTTTGTATTAACTACCAGCTCGATACATTGGTTTAGAGAGCGTGGCTTTAACCCTGTTTCTATCGACCAATTACCGGTGGAGAAACAAGTGATGTACAACTACCAGCGCAACTCTAAAATACTTATTAAAGATCTCACAGCCTAAGCGCTGTGAGAATAACAAACAGCGGACAGCATGAAACACCTTAAAAAGATCCATCGCGCCCCAGTTCGCGTCTCCCGCATTCAAGGCAGACGCATGCGAAATAATTTTCGTCGCACGATGATCGATTTAAAAATTGCCCTCGCCCAAGAAAAAGAAGAAACAGTAGAAATGCTGCAAATCTATGGCAAAGGCATCAAGGGTCAAGCGGATAAGCAAGATTTAAAAGTGGCCCACGCTCAATTCTTCGATATTCTTAAAGGATTGGGCTTGGGGGTGTTTGCTATTCTACCTTTCGCACCAATAACCATTCCGGTGATTATCAAACTCGCCAAAGCGGTTGGCGTAGATGTCCTGCCGAGCTCGTTTAGCCAAAAAGATAAATGATTCCATAGCGTCACATACAAAAAATGCCAGCAAAATTGCTGGCATTTTTTTGTTTCTAAAGTGATCTAGATGGTCTTAGAACAACACTTGAGAATATCAATCCCGCCACTAATGACATGAAAATTAAAAACGACTGCGTGCCTATAGAATCTACCGCTAAGATCTGTTGTCCAGACACTACTGTATTTAGTCCGATATAAACCTTACTTCCCGGTACAAGAATAACTAAGCCCTGCAGTGATACTAAAATTGCTGGTGCATTAAACACGCGAGAATAGAAATTACTGTATATTCCGACACAAAATGCACCGAAGAATGCACCTAGGGCAACATCAAAATACGTCGCAGCAACAGAACTCATTCCAAATGCAATAAAGCCTGACAAAATGCCCCACGGCGAATCTTTAAGGCGAATTTTAAACATCACCACTAGACTTGAACCGAGTAGGAATACGGCAAACCATGACGTCCATGCAGGAACTTGCTCTGGTTGCACAAAAGTTGTGTCTCCCCACACCATGCCGCCAATTGCAAAGCCTAAAACTGCACCGAAATACAGCTTAAACAGCAACATAATTGCATCCATAATGCGGGCTGTACCAGACATCAAATCTCGCGCAGCAAGCTCTCTAAGTCCTAATGTTAGTGCCAAACCGGGAATAAAAGCGATAATGCTCGACAGCACCACCAACGACTTATTGATTTGGGGATCAAAGTGCATGATCCCTGCAACACAAAAAGCAGAAACGAGCGACACCAAGGGCTCTAACATCTTGCTAACGCCTTTAGAAATCGACGCCCAATAAACAAATAAGTACACCACCAAACTCATGATGAACGACCAAATAACATCGTTCCAGCTGGTCGCCATCAACATCGCAAATGCGCCACCAGACACGCCAAATGCAACAAAGGATACAGGATGAGAATATGGATCAGGTTTATTTTGAATTTCTTCAAGACGCTCGATTGCATCAACTAAGGTACGTTCGCCACTAGCCAACTCATCTACTAGTTCATCAGTACGGGCCAAAGAGCCCAAATCTAAATCCCCCGGCTTAACCCGCACTACATAAAGTTGCTGCTGTTCGTGTTCACCGAGCTGCCACAACGCAAATGTCAGTGATGTTGGCGTCACAATAAACGAGCCTCCCATGCCAAGAATTGCAGTTACATTGAGTAAATGCGCCTCTAATCGATAGGCGGGCGTTCCGAATTTATGCAAGGCTTTGCCAAGATTAATAATGAATTTTCTACGCTGTGAAAACGGCGATGACGTCACGATCTTTTCCCAAATAAAAGATGGTTTAACCTGTGAATTTAAGAGGTTAGACTTTAGTTTAATTTATACACTGTACGCTTGGTTTGCATATCATGGCAAGTCTTTGATCACAAAGGAGCAAATATAAGGTTGTAGGACTTGTTGCGACGCTGCAAATTTGGGGGCGATTGTAGAGATTTAACGCGAGGTGTAAAGCGTTTTTTAATGAATAATTGATGAAAATTCGCCATAAAAAAAGACGAGCTATTTAAACTCGTCTTTTTATGAATTCTTCATCATTTTAACTTATTGAGAGGCTCAATAAGTTAGATAAGCATTAAAGAGCTTTGATGTTTTCAGCTTGTGGGCCTTTTTGACCTTCAGTAACTACGAACTCAACTTTTTGACCTTCAGTCAAAGTTTTGAAACCGTCACCAACGATGTTACGGAAGTGAGCGAAAACGTCTGGGCCGTTTTCTTGTTCGATGAAACCAAAACCTTTAGCTTCGTTAAACCATTTTACTGTACCAGTAGAAGTAGACATAATATATTCCTAATCAATATGAAATTAATCCCTCAACACGAGGGTGTTTTAGCTGAAAGTGCGACTAATAATTATTGAAACAGGACGTGGTACAAAGGCACTACGAGTGATACATAAATATAGGTGTAACTTTAAAGCAGCGTCACTATATAGAAATACTGTGATACACGTCAAGATATTTTTTCGTTTCTTTTCAATGATGTCGGTTTAGACCGTAAACGCCGAATAAGCGCGCGATTTGAACGCTTGCCTTCAATGCCCCCTACGTTTATTCTCTAACTTTATTGTTTCAACAGCTTAAGGTACATCCGTGCAAGCCCTGCCGTCTCTAAATCTCAAAGATAAAGTATCTCCAGAAGAATGGAAAATTCGCGTCGATCTCGCAGCCTGTTATCAACTCGTTGCCCACTTTGGCTGGGATGATCTCATCTACACGCATTTGTCAGCACGCGTCCCTGGTACCAATCATTACTTGGTTAATGCATTTGGCTTAACGTTCGAAGAAGTGACAGCATCTAACTTGGTTAAAGTGGACTTGGACGGCAATATTATTGACGAATCTCCTTTTACCATTAACCCTGCAGGATTTACCATACACAGCTGTATTCATGAGGTGCGTGAAGATGCTCATTGCGTTATTCACCTTCACACCAATGAAACTATTGCCGTTGCCACCCAAAAAGACGGCCTGCTGCCTTACAGCCAATACTCAATGTTTTCATTGTCATCACTCAGCTATCACGGTTATGAAGGCCTTGCAGTAAACGATGACGAACGCAAGCGTCTGCAAGATGATTTAGGTACCAACAATCACATGCTGCTAGTTAATCACGGAGGCTTAACCGTTGGCCCAACCGTCGGCGATGCCTTTATGCGCATGTACGATTTGCAGCGCGCCTGTGAAATCCAACTGATGATTCAATCAGCTAATCAACCGAGTCAGTTGGTGGAGCAATCGATTCAGGACAATATCTATAAGCAAGCGAATGTCGTGCACAGTGGTTCGACAGGTGGCCAACTTGCTTGGCCTGCCATGCTGAGAAAAGCTTACAAAATTAATCCAGACTTTGCGCAATAACCGCAGAAACACTGGCATCTATCAGATTACGGAGAATTACATGAAAGTAACCCACGTTGAAGTATTTGACATTCACTGCCCTGAGCGTCCAGCTTGGAATCCAATTTTTGTGCGCATCCATACCGACGAAGGCATTAGCGGTGTCGGTGAAGCAGGCCTTGCTTATGATTTAGGCCATAGCGCTGCTGCACATATGATCAAAGAAATGGCAGAAGCCTTTTTAATCGGTCATGACCCGTTCCAAACGGAACAACTTTGGTCACGCATGCTTCGCGAAAGCTTTTGGGGATTAGGCGGCGGCCCAGTAATTTATGCGGCAATGAGTGCCATAGATACAGCACTGTGGGACATAAAAGGTAAAGCCCTTAAACTGCCTGTCTATCAACTCCTAGGCGGCAAGGTCAACGATGAGCTTCGCACCTATGCGTCACAACTGCAATTTGATTGGGACAAAGAATTTAAAGCCCTCGCCCACCCAGAGCAATACGCCGAAGCCGCTCTTAAGGCGATTGCAGAAGGCTATGATGCGGTAAAGGTTGACCCTATCATGTACAACAAAGATGGCGAAACCTACTACGATCGCACCAACATCATTGGTCGTGGTGAAATGAAGCTATACCGCGCTCGTATGCAAGCTATCCGTGATGCAGTTGGCGATGAAGTGGACATTATTTTCGAATGTCACAGTCTGCCGGGTGCAACTACGGCAATCCAACTGGGTGAAATCGCCGAAGAATTCGATTGTATGTACTATGAAGAGCCAGTCAATTACTTAAATCATTCGTTACACAGCAAGGTTGCAGATAAGGTCGACGTGCCTATAGCTGGCGGTGAGCGTTTATACAATCGCTGGCAAGTACGCCCTTATCTTGAGGAGCAAAGTGTTGATGTGCTGCAGCCTGATATTGGTTTATGTGGTGGTTTTACTGAAACCAAGAAAGTCTGTGATTACGCCGATATATTCGATGTCCGTATTCAAGCTCACGTGTGTGGCGGTCCAGTAGCAACAGCAGCCTCACTGCATTTAGAGACAGCTATTCCTAATTTCTTAATTCACGAACATCACACCTACGCTATCAAGCAATGGAATCGTGAGCTGTGTTTGCAAGATCCACAACCTGTCAACGGTAAATTCAAAGTCAGTGAGGAACCTGGGATCGGCATCGAATTAAACGATGAAATCGTTTATCGTTCACCGCATCTGGTGATAAAGTAACAATTAATAACATCTAACGGCTAAACACAGTTGTCTCATCAATTGTGTTTAGCGTGTATATGAAGGAGCAAGTACACGCCCATTAAAGCGGAGATCATTGCTCGTGAAAAAGAAAACACAAAAACAATTATATATTGCAGGATCAGCACTGCTCGTCTTATTGTTTTTCGTTTTCCTCTGCTACATCAATTTACTGAGCCATTGGCACTATCAAGCCAATATCATTAAACAAAAACTCACAGAGCAATCAAAACAAACCAACTTTGATCTCCATAATTACTTGGCGCCGCTAAGCAAACGATTTGACGGTGAAAGCTGTTCACCTCAAGTATTGCAAGCAATGCGCGAAGCTCAGTATTACGCAGAAAAACTCCATGAGTTTAGTTTAGTGGTCGACAATCAGCTAATTTGTACCGCAAACTTAGGACCGCTAGAAAATCCAATTGAGCAACCTGTTCCCGATATTTTCGATCCTCAAAGTAATGTTTCCTTTACGCGATTAGCGCCAATCGGTATTTTGCCTGGCAACGACAAAGCAGTTAGACTGCGTGTCGGCAATTTCCAAGCGCTATTAAAAATAAATAGTCAATCAATGTTAGCGTCACTTGGATTACAAGCTGTGATCTTTGTTTACGACGGCGAACGATTTCTAAAAGCCTACACCAATCAATATGACTGGCTAACACCGTTGTCGTCAAAACCTCATACGGATACGATTTCACGCTTACAAAACGGCAAATGGTTGCAACAATTTTGCTATGCACCGCAAACCTGTGCCCTGCTAAAAATTGATATTAAGACTTTTCTAAAACGACATGCGTTACTCCTCAGTCTTAGTACGTTAATTATCTTTGGACTCTGTATCGCCATTTTCGCAAAGTGTTATCGCGAAATACAAACCTACTTCTCGTTTGATGCCCAAGTAAAACGCGGTGTCAATCAAAATCAAGTCATCTGTTATTATCAACCAATAATCGACAATACGAGCGGCAAAGTGAGCTCTTGTGAGGTTTTGTGCCGCTGGAGAGACAAAGGCGGCGATTTACATGGCGCCTTCCCTTTCATTGAAGCAGTGATTAACAACGGTCAGGAAGCAGAGCTAACCTCAGTGATCGTCAAAAATGCGATTGAAGATTTTAAACACCATGGCTTGCTCGGAAAAACTAAGCTTTCCATAAATTGTTTTCCTAATGATGTTGCTAACGGCCATATCAAAGCCGCACTAATTGCATCAGTGCCCCGTAAATTTCTAAACACGATAGTAATAGAAATCACGGAACAGCAAAGCTCTAAGGGGTGTAATATTCACGCTGCTATTAGTGAGCTACGTGAGCTTGGCGTTAAGATCGCCATTGATGATTTTGGCACCGGTCACTCAAATCTTGAACAACTCAAAGACTTAAAAGTGGATTATCTCAAAATAGATCAGGGGTTTATCTTTGATATTTTAGACAACAAATTACACCGCCAGCTCGTTGAGCTTATCCTTAATTTAGCTGACGAAATGAATCTTTGTTGCGTTGCAGAAGGTGTTGAAACAGCCAAACATCAAGCATGGATGCCTCAATTAAATATACAATTTAGCCAAGGATATTTCCACGCCAAACCTATGCCAATTGACGAGCTGAGTGATTATCTAGGCTATCTTAACAAATCCGTATAGCTTAGCCGCGTTATCAAAACTAATTGACTTAAGCGCACTATTAGCAAGATGGAGTTGCTGATAGCACGCCCAAAGATCACTATAAGACTGACTAAATAACGTCAACGGAAAATTGCTGGCTAACATAACTCGTGCTTCACCGAAGCAATTAATGAGTTCAGCCACGACCTGCAACACATAATCATCGGTATATTGACGACTTACCATTTCCCAACCAGAGGCCTTAATCATGAGCTGCTTAAGATTAGCCAGTTTAGTAATTGCCTGATTCCACACTGTAAACTCGTTGGTATCAATCGGGGCAAAGCAACTATGACTGAGTACTAAACGTAAGCGAGGCAGCTGCTGGAAAACGTCGATAAACGCGTCCACCGCTAATGAATCTAATCCGCTAATTTGCGTTTCAAAAATCAGTTGATGATGACTAAGGCACTGAAGATTAGTGAGTGTATTGGCATGAGACAGGATAGCTACTGCGTCATCATCAAAAATATGCCTCACGCCAACCACCGACGACATTTGAGTATAACGAGTGATTAGATCAGAAAAGGCTTGCGGCTCGCTAGTTAAATCAACACAGGCAATGCTTTTAAATGGCATAGTCACGGTAGCTTCAAGCCATTCAATTTCGCGCCAAGGTTGCTCATTATCAAACCCCGCTTCAACATGAACAAATCCTCTTGGCTCGTAGTTAGTAGTGAGTAAATCAGATTGGTCAAAATCGCGATTAATCATCGCTTTGTCTGGCCACTGCGGCGGGTTACTAGGCTTAAGCCAGCCGTAATTACCCAAGTTGCGATCAAATAGATGAATATGTGGATCAATAAACTTCATTGCCCTATTACCCTTACTGCCTTATTGCGTTTTATTGCGTCGTATAGCCACCGTCAATGGTTTGCAGACTACCAGTGATAAAGCCCGCTTCGTCGCTCGCTAAGAAATAAGCAAAATTTGCCACTTCCTCCGGTTGACCTAATCTGCCAAGTGGTTGTAATGCCTCTTCTTCACTGTGAACCTGCGCTTTGTTCGCGCCACTGCGTAAACAATAGCTGTCGATCGCCTTGTGATAAAGTGGTGTTTCAATAGTTCCGGGACACAATGCATTGACTCTAATGTTATAGCTAGCGTAGTCCAACGCCGTAGTTTTAGCCATCGATGCGAGTGCATGTTTAGATAGGTTATAGGCAAAAGAATTGCCCTTTGCAATCATCGATTGATCTGAGCCGATGATCACAATAGCGCCCTGTTTATTCGATTTCATGCTTGGCAAAGCACCTTTAATAGACCAATACGCGCCTTTTACGTTGATATCAAAAACACGGTCAAAATCTTCTTCCGAAGTATCTTCAATGGTGCCTGAGAAATGAATACCCGCATTACAAATAAGTGCGTCGATGCGCCCGTGCTCGTCGCTAATCGACTCAATATGAGACATGACCTGCTCGCCATTGCGCAAATCACATTTAATAAAGTGACCTAAAATGCTTGGCGTAATATCGAGGTTATAGACGAGATAATCGTTATCGAGAAACTTTTTAACGGTGGCAAGGCCAATACCGGCTGAACCACCGGTAACAATTGCAATTTTTTGCACGTGAAATGCTCTTTTATAGTTAAAACATTAGTTGATGGCTATTGTAGCCAAGTCACATAAAAGAGCAAATCGATGTCGCGTGAGGGCTTGTCTTGTGAAGATTTAGTTTTATAAGGATTTATTGCGGCACTAAATTAAACAAACGCCATCTTCAGCACTACACAAATAAATTGATTCCTTCAATCCTGTCGCCGTGTGATAACTTGCCTCAATCACATCACAAACAACTGGCACTAACTTCTGCGGCAACAATGCAACTACACATCCGCCGAAACCACCACCAGTCATGCGCGCGCCGCCCTGTTCTCCCAACTGATTATTGATTAAATCAACCAACAAATCGATTTCACTAGTGGTAATTTCAAAATCATTTTTCATGGATAAATGAGACTCACGCATCAAACGCCCCATGGTTTTCAAATCACCACTCACTAAAGCCTCTGCTGCATCTAAGGTGCGTTGATTCTCATAAACAACGTGCTTGGCGCGGCGCATAATCACATCATCTAAACCGCCCTTATCCGCTTCAAAGGTTTCAACGCTAACATCTCTTAGCAACTCAACATTAAAATGTTTGGCTGCTGCTTCACATTGCTGACGTCTAGTATTGTATTCACTATCTACCAAACCGCGTTTAACGTTTGAATTAACGATAAGTACCGCAGCATCTTGCGGCATCGAGATAGCACGTGTTTCAAGGTTTTGACAATCAATCAGCAGTGCGTTTTGCTGCTTGCCACAGGCCGAAATTAACTGATCCATAATGCCGCACTGGCAACCCACAAACTCGTTTTCGGCTTTTTGACCAATCAGCGCTAATGTTTTTGGCTCAATATCAAGATCATTAACCTCACTCATTACTTTAGCGACAGCCACTTCCAATGCTGCTGAAGAGCTTAAACCTGCACCTTGTGGTACATTACCAGAAATCACCATATTAACGCCGCAGCGAAGCGAGTATTGCTTTGTCATTATATCGACAACGCCGCGCACATAGTTAGACCAAAATTGCTGATCGTTCATCGTAATAGGCTCAGAAACGTCAAACTCATCTCGTTCATTGCCATAGTCTGCAGCAATAGCAACTACACGACCATCATTGCGCGGCGTGAACGCAATCAACGTTTGATAGTTAATGGCGCACGGCAGCACAAAACCGCCGTTATAATCGGTGTGCTCACCAATTAAGTTTACGCGACCCGGTGCACACGCAACTTGCGGCTGCTTGTCACTATCAGAACTAAATTGCTGTTCGAAAGTCTCGATAAGCGTTGTTCGTGCATGTTCAACTTGTGGAAGCGGCGTTTTTTGAAAATGAGTGTCTTGAGTTTGCATACGAATACTGCTGAAGAAAATACTGGAATTAGAAACAAGCGCGTAAACGCTCGGCGGCGGTTTCTGGCGTTAAATCACGTTGTGACTCAGCCATCATTTCATATCCCACCATGAACTTTTTAACTGTCGAACTGCGCAGAAGTGGTGGATAGAAATGACAATGCATGCGCCAATGACTGTTATCTTGACCGTTTTCAGGCGCACAATGCCAACCCATAGAATACGGGAAACTGCAATTAAACAGCTTGTCATACGCGCCAGTAATGGCCTTCATCGTCTGAGCCAATGAGTCTTTTTGCTCGCCTGTTAACTGGTTAAACCCAGTAACGTCGTCCTTGGCAATAATCATGGTCTCAAAAGGCCAAGCCGCCCAATAAGGCACCACAATCAACCAGTAGGCATTGTCAAATAATACGCGCGCTTTACTCGCCAGTTCTCGCTCAGCATAATCTGCTAATAAAGAGGTGCCATGTTTTTGATAATAGCTGCGCTGATTAGCGTCAGATAACGCTATTTGCGTTGAAAGGTGGTCATGGGCCCAAATCTGCCCGTGGGGATGTGGCTGTGAGCACCCCATTACACTACCCTTATTTTCAAAGACATGGACACATTGATAACGCTGACTTAACTCGCGGTAATGTGCTTGCCACGTATCAACGACATGAGAAATATCCTCCACCGACATTTGCGCCAACGATTTATTATGCTCGGGTGAGTAACAAACCACATGACACTCTCCACTTGTTTCCTGTGCTTGAAACAAATCATCTTGTGCAAATTGTGTAGATGGCTGGTCATTGGTGAGTGCACCAAAATCATTTAGGAACACAAAGGTTTTATTGTAATTAGGATTAACCTCACCATTGGCTCGCTCATTACCAGCACAGAGCGGACAACTTGCATCATAACTTGGTGTGTCATCTACCACAGGTGCTTCAGTCGCCCCTAACCACGGTCGATTATTACGATGCGGCGATACAAGAACATAATTTCCTGTCAGTGGGTTTCTACGGCGATGTGTCCCCACTGGCGTTGCTACTTGGTTCATTTACTCTAAACCCTTTGGGTAATTGGTTTGCCAACGCCATGTATCGTCGGTCATTGCTTTAAGATCGTGTTTGGCGTGCCAGTTTAAGACTTCTCGCGCCTTACTGGCATCGGCATAATTTGATGCAACATCGCCATCGCGACGCGGACAGATTTTATAGGCAATTTTTGTTTCAGCTGAGGAAGCAAACGCCTTGACCATATCCAACACAGAATACCCTTGGCCAGTACCTAAGTTATAGGCGTGAAAACCACTGTCTTTGACATGAACATCAAACGCAGCGACGTGGCCAGACACTAAATCTTGCACGTGAATATAATCGCGAACACCTGTGCCATCATGTGTATCGTAGTCATCGCCAAAAATATTAAGATGCTCTCGAATTCCAACGGCGGTTTGCGCGATATACGGCATTAAATTATTAGGAGTACCTTTAGGGCTCTCGCCTAATTCACCACTAGGATGCGCACCAACAGGATTGAAGTAACGCAGTGCAATCGCCAACATCTTATCGTTAGCAACACAGTAATCCTGCAGCACGCGTTCAACCAGCACCTTGGTCCAGCCATACGGGTTAGTCGAGCTAATCGGATGGTTTTCGTCAAGGGGTAAATATTGCGGATCGCCATAAACAGTCGCCGATGAAGAAAACACTATGCGCTCAACACCACATTTAGCCATAGTTTCCAACATCGCCACCGTATTACTGACATTATTGCGATAATAAGCTAGCGGCTTCTCTGTCGATTCGCCAACCGCTTTTAATGCGGCAAAGTGAAAGACACCTCCAATCTTGTGGTCCGTCAGTATTTGCTGCATCAATGCATCATTACCGATGCAGCCGCGATAAAACTTAAACGAATGTCCAGTAATCTTCGAAAGCTGCGTTAACACCGCTTCACTGGAATTACTGAGATTATCGATAATCACTGGCGTATAACCAGCTTCGTGTAGCGCGATAACGGTGTGACTACCAATAAAGCCTAAGCCACCTGTTACTAAAACATTCATTTTTTTGTCCAAATTCGTTTTACTATCAGTAACTAAGTTTTACCACCAAGCACTGTAAAATGCGATCAAAATAGCGATAACAGCAACTGTTGATACATTAAATCCAGTGGTTGTTTTAAAACTCACGCCGTCTAAATCAACCGCATTGTCTTGAACTTTATTCTCAAACAGCGATACCACAACCGCTATCGCAAGACAGCTTAAGAAAACAATACCTACGCGATCCATAAACGGCAGGGTTGGCCATGCGTATTTAAAGACAATTGATAATACAAACGAGCCTATTGCCGCCGCTAAGCCTGCATTGGCAGTGGTTTTCTTCCAGAACATACCTGTGATAAATAGCACCACGATGCCCGGCGTAAAGAAGCCTGTGAATTCTTGAATGTATTGGAATGCTTGGTCGAACTGACCCAATAATGGTTTTGCCACCAGCATTGCAATCACTAATGCAGAGAAACTAACAATACGACCGACAGTTACGTAGTGTTGCTCAGAGCGTGGCTTATCGTCAGATTTATACAAATCCATGGTAAAGATAGTTGCGATACTATTAGTCATTGACGCAAGTGAAGAGACTATCGCCGCGACTAATGCCGCGAACACTAACCCCTTAAGGCCGACAGGCATTAAATTCATTAATTGAGGGTAGGCTTGATCCGCACGCTCTAATTCAGGCAATAAGATAACCGCTGCAATCCCCGGCAATACCACAATCACCGGCATTAGCAGTTTTAAGAACGCTGCAAAGGCAATACCTTTCTGCCCTTCTTCTAAGCTTTTCGCCGCCAAAGTACGCTGAATAATGTATTGGTTGAAACCCCAGTATGATAGATTCATGATCCACATACCGCCAACCAATACCGACAGGCCCGGCAGGTCGATGTAATGAGGATGATCTTTAGCTAAGACCATATCGAACTTCTCAGGTGCTTGGTCAGTAAGCGCTGCAAAGCCCGCGACAATACCGTTGCCCTGCCCGATTAAATCTAACGCCGTGTATGATAAAAACAAACCACCGAAAATGAGTAACACAACTTGAATAATGTCGGTAAAAGCAACCGCTTTCAAGCCGCCATAAAGTGAGTAGGCAACAGAGAATAGACCTAAGAAAATCATGCCTGCCATTAAATCGACACCTGTGATGGTGTTAATGGCCAATGCACCCAGCCACAAGATGGCTGTTAGATTAACTAACACATAAACGCCAAGCCAAAACACCGCCATGGTCACGCGAACACGCGAGTCGAAGCGCTGCTCAAGAAATTGCGGCATGGTGTAGATTTTCTTTTCAAGGAAAATCGGCAGACAGTACTTACCGATAATCATTAAGGTGATGGCCGCCATCCACTCATACGAAGCAATAGCTAAACCAATCTTAAAGCCTGAACCTGACATGCCGATGATTTGCTCTGCGGAAATATTGGCTGCGATAAGTGAGGCACCAACTGCCCACCACGGTAGGCTATTGCCTGCCAAAAAGTAGTCGTTGGCATCTTTTTCATGCCCCGCTTTTTCACGTGATACATAAAATGCAACACCGATTAAGCCCAATACGTAGGCACAAAACACTACAATATCAATCGTATTTAAACTCATGATTTCTCTCTTTTTATTATTATCAAACTCATACTAATTGCAGTACTGCCACAGCACTAATCAGTAAAAGTTTGAAACAAGAGATCAAAATCAAATGTTAAAACAATTACTTAATAAACTAAGGCAACACTAATTCAATTTTTTTACTAATGCGATGTGACGCGCCTGGTGCTAACGGCGTAATACCGTGCTCAATCGCTTTATCTTTTGCCATCGTCAGTGCATTTGCACAATGACTAATCGGCTCGATACAAATGAAATCACCTACTGGCGGACGATACATCACCGTATAATTACATCCCGTACTCGACAACTTGGCGCGAATGCCGCTATCAGTCCACACCACTTCATGATCGACACTATCGTTAATCAGCACATTATCGATGATCATGTCATTTGCAACTGCGCCCTGCTCGCTCAGTAACTCAGCTGGCGAATCAGTTTTACCTATCGGCAATAATGTTTCATCCATTTGCCACATTTTACTGGCAGCGACTTTAACGCGCGTGTTCTCGTTAATCGCAAAATAAGGATGTAAACCTAAGCCGCTTGGCATTTCACTATCACTGTTGTTGGTGGTGGTTAACGTTAAATTTAATGTTAAATCCACCAACTCATAACGTAATTCGACCTCATAATCCCATGGCCATTCACCGCTGCTGTGTTCATAAACCAGCACCAAACAATCTTCCGTTTGAGATTTAACCTGCCATTGGCTTTGCCACGCTTTACCGTGCAGCGCATGTGGTTCAGGTGGTAAGTTCGGCGTTAATACGACACTTTTGTCGTCCCAACTAAAACGTCCGTCTTGGACTCGGCTGGCAAAAGGTGCTAATGGAAAAAATGCCATGCCATGAATATCTTGCGTGTTGATACTATCGCGAAATACAAGATGATTTTGTCCCTGTGCGTTAAGCGTAAACTGTCTAACTGCACCGCCAATTTGTGGGCATACAACTAACCGTAAATGGTCATTTCTAATAATTACATCATTCATTTTTGGGCCCAACCACAACTGGCAATCAAAAATTGCATACAATATACCTATATATTTATCGTTTGATAACTAAAATTTTCGTTTATCTTAAAGAAAAATTCTTTAAACAGATATTTAAAATTCATTGATTTACAAGAATTTACTAATATTCGAAGATTTATCAATAAAACCGATTATTAGACCCAGAAGCTCAATCAAATCTTTCGAGGGAAATATGCAAACGACTGAAAAGTATGATAGTTATAAACTCTACTTCTCTTAATAACTGCCAAATTCATGAAAAAAGTGCTTATTCCGCTACCTAAATTAGGATTCGATCCCAGCGAAGCGGCGATCCCATGGCTGCTTATGACCCAAGCGGGCTTTGAAGTTACTTTTATTACACCTGATGGCAATGTCTCAGCGCCCGATCCACGAATGCTTCATGGCTACAACCTTGGCGTATTAAAACCTGTCCTTGCAGCGCGTAAGGACGCCGTACAAGCTTGTAAACAAATGCTAGTTAGCAACGATTTTACAAGCCCACTATCTTATGACGACATAAATAGCAGCGATTACGACGCGCTATTGCTACCCGGTGGGCACGATAAAACCGTAAAAGATTATTTAGAATCAACCGTTCTACAACAAATTGTGGTGGATTTTTTCAGAGATGAAAAACCTGTGGCTGGCGTTTGTCACGGCATTTTAGTTGCCGCGCGCAGCATCAACCCTGAGACACGCAAAAGCGTGTTATACGATTACCAAACTACCGCACTGTTAAAATCGCAGGAGTTGTTAGGCTACAACCTTACCCGCTTGTGGCTTGGTGATTATTACCTCACCTACCCTGAGACTACCGTCGAAGATGAAGTAAAGGCGTGTCTTAAAGACGAAAAACAATTTCATCAAGGGCCGTTTGCCGTGCTACGTGATACCCCAGGAAATCTCAAACGCGGTTTTGTGGTGAAAGACAGACACTACCTATCGGCACGCTGGCCGGGTGATATTTACAATCTATCGTTTGATTTTATCGATATGATTCGCAGCGCATGATCACCACTGCTAAAATCTTTTCCCCATAAAAAAACTCACGACGCTAACACGCCGTGAGTTTTTAGTCGTGATTTATTAAAATCAGCTTACTTCATCAATGCTTGTTGTTGCTCAACACTCATTACATTAACGATGTTCACCGTTTCATCTTTCTTAGTCGGATCGATAACCACTGGTGTCGTGCCATTCTCAAGCTTAAGCACACCACGTGGACACACTGACGAACATACGCCACAGCCTACACATGAAGCACGTACAATGTCTTCACCGCGCTGTGCGTATGAGCGAACATCGATACCCATTTCACAGTATGTCGAACAGTTACCACATGAAATACACTGCGCGCCATTTGTTGTGATACGAAAACGTGATTTAAAGCGCTGGATAATGCCGATATACGCAGCTAGCGGACAACCGAAGCGACACCAAACACGGCTACCCATTTTCGGATAGAAACCTGTACCGATAACGCCCGAGAACAATGCACCAATAAAGAAACCATAAGCACTACGCAGTGAATAGGTATCTATACCCATCACCGATTTAACGCCGGTAAAGTAGGTATAAAGCGCTGCGCCTGTCATAACGATGGCAAACACTAATACGCTGTGAATCACCACGCGCTCAACGCGCCATGCCGTTAATGATTTATCTGATAATTGACGGTAAGGATCACCCGCAGTTTCTGCTAAACCGCCACAGCCACATACCCACGAACAATACCAACGCTTACCAAAGAAATAGGTAAAGACAGGTACGCCAATCACGAACAAAGTAATGCCCCACACCAGCATGAACATGCCGATGCCGCCACTTGAGGTTAGGCTGTCTAGATTCCACGCATCGAAGAAATCGTAATCTAGCGGCCACATATTCTTTAAGTCTGTCGATGGTTGATTCAGACGACTTAAAATCTCAGGCAAAATAAAGGCAAAGCACGATTGGAAAAAGATAATCGAGCTAGTACGAGCAATGTGATATTTACTGTGACGATACTTGATAAACATACGTACGCCCATCACCACAATCGCCAAGGTGTAAATTAACCCGTAAATCGACCATGAACCCGCACCTTTGCCATTTAGCGCAACAAAGAAGGGATCAACTAATGACACCCATTCCACGATGTATTCTGGAAAGAAGTACAGCGCGATATACACAGCTACTAAGAAAAACAGCACCAACATGCCTACAAGGCCGCCGTTAGTGGCTGAGTTCTTGAACACATCGTTGTTTTTAATGCCCGCAGGCCCCGTGTACTTTTCAGGAATGATGTACATCAGCGCGCCGATAGTTCCTAAGATTATCGAGAGAAAGAAAAACCAACCTGCATTATTCGCAACAATCGATGTCGATGAGCTTTTCACAATCGCATAGATGTATTGGCCAATCGCCCATGAATCGATACGTTTCTCAGGATTCACCTTTTGGTTAATTTCAGCCGATTTCTCATTAAGCACTTGCTCAATTTCAGCCAATGGCTTGCCCTGATTGCCCGCTAACCAGCCCGTGTAATCCGTCAGTTTCTTAATTTTAAAGGCGGCGTAATCATCATTGGTGTTAAACACCTCTGGCAACATCGCTAAATCGTAATAACCTTTCGCCGTCACCTTCGCCATAATCGCCGCAATGTCATTGCTCGATAAATGATAACGCTCATACACCGTATCGTTGTACTTTGAAAACGTCTTGCGCACGCCCTCTACAAACACCACTTTATTGCCAACTGGTTCAGTCATAAACTGCGACAAATGCGGCGCAATTAACTCACGGTGAGTTGAATTACCAATCGAGCTTTTTAACGACTCGTCGGTAATCTTAAATTGATTCACAAACAACATGCCAATAAACACCAACATGCCCACTAAAAACAGCGCCATGCCAGAATTTCGAACAGGCGCAATCCACGCTAAATTATTGTTATGCATTGGCGTGCCCCTTAGTAAAACGTTTGGTGAGCCATCTTAATGGAGAAAGTTTGAGTTGATTGTCAGGATGCTGCGCGTTAAACGCATCGACGATATCGTTTTCATAACGCTTAAAAAACTCAGGATCGAAATTGGCATCGCGTAAATTTTCTAACACGTATTTCAGTGTGCAGCCATTTGCAAGCCAGTTGTCCCACACGTTGTGACGCATGCGAATACCAAAGGTGTTCACACCCGTGACTTCTTGGGTGTCGTCTTTGTAATTGATACGCAAACAAATATCATCCGTTGGATGCTGCCAATAAAACGATGAAATTCCCTCAAGCGGCTCGTTGAACACAAAGCCATAGGTTTGATACTCGATATCGAAAAATTTCGCCGAGTTAAACCAAATACCGCGTTCATATTCAGTGCGCTCACCCGCAATGGTTTTCGCTAATGCTTCACCTTGCATTTTGCCTGTGTACCATAGCGGTTCGATACGATTGCGACCGTCTTCCACTTCAATTTCGGCACAGTCCCCTACTGCGTAGACATCAGGTACTTTGGTTTCTAAATAATCGTTAACTAAAATGCCACGACCAACAGGAATGTTAGATTTTTCCACCACACCAATGTTCGGATGAACACCAGCCGATAAACCAACCATGTCACAAGCAATTTCTTGTCCCGTGCTAGTAATCACCGAACTCACACGACCATTACTGCCCGCTTTAATTTCTTTAAGCTCAGTTTCAAAATGGAATTTAACACCATGAACTTCGGCATGCTTTTGAATAACCTGTGCTTCACCATTAGGCAGAATGTTGCCCCAGAAACGATCTTCACGCACAAGGAAAGTCACCTCGATACCACGCGATAACAGCATTTCTGCCATTTCAACACCAATTAAGCCACCACCGACTAACACGGCGTGTTTAGCTTGCTTAGCATTGGTTTCCATCAATTCTAAATCTTGATAGTTAAACAGTGTTTGTACACCCGGTAAGTCCTGTCCCGGCCAGCCAAACTTATTAGACTTAGAGCCAGTAGCTAGCACAAGTTTGTCGTAGTCAACCGTCTCGCCAGAGGCCAGCGTTAATACCTTGTCGTCGGTATTAATGTCTTGTACAAAGTCTTGCTTTAAATCGATGCGGTTTTTGGCCCAGAAATGATCTTCGTAAGGCTTGGTGTGCTCATATTTCATGTGCCCCATGAATATGTACATTAGTGCGGTGCGGGAAAAGAAATGCTCGGTTTCAGCGGAAATAATCAATATTTCCATATCACTGCGCTTGCGCACATGACGAGCCACAGTGACGCCGGATACGCCATTGCCAATAATAACCAGCTTGCTCATATAAAAGTAATCTCCATCATTGCGATACTTTTTATCCCACACCACTTACTTAACGGATTGCTCCTTTATCATAGAACAAGTCCTAAAACTGGTTTACGGCCAGTATTATCTGCTGTTAGCTATCTTCTAATAAGAGTTCTATGTTGAAAGCTTTGTTAGCCAACAGTAATTGGTTGTTGGCGGAATAAAAAATCTATTCTACGTGCGAGGAGACCGAGTTCTTCACAAAAGTATTACAATTTTTGGAAATTTTTTAATGCGTGTCCTCCTTAAACTACTCAATATGCTTTTCTAATTCAAAAATAAGAGTTGTTACTGCCTTTAAACACTCTTTTTGGACACTATTGGTTTGATCATTAAATTTAATCAAGGAAACGAGATATGAGCGGTAACCTTTAATTTTGTTTTGTAACTGATCTGATGAATACTTTTTATAGAAATCCTCTTTACATGAATAAGCTTTCTTAAACTTCTTTTCGTTTAAGCCGAAAAGATTTTCCATTATCATGCTTGGGCTTTTCTTTTTATTTAATGAAGCTACAAGCTTCTTTATTATTTTTGTCTTTTTATTTGAAAGGCGAATTGTTCCAACTCGCTCTCCGTGATGAACACTAAATAAATTCCTTTTCCTATACTTCGTATTTTGAATTACGTATCCATTAAGAGAAATTGTATTTTCAGCTTGCGCCCTCTTCCGCTTTTTTAGCCTTAAAGAGAGTAAAGAAACAAAAATCGATATTTCTTTCTCAAAGTAAATCGAATGGAGGTAATTGCTCTTAGAGGAAGAAAACAGCATATCATCAGCGTACCGGCTGTAAGTTATGCCCTTATCTTCACAAAACTTTTGAATTAGAATATCAATTCTTCGAAAGAGTATGTTTGAGATTACTGGAGATGAGGAAAACCCTATAGGTAAGATTTCTTTCTCTCTAAGCTCTTCATCAAAGCACTTATCACTTGCTGTGAATAGAACAGACTTCAAAGCTAAATCTAGAGCAGAACAATTCATACCATTCTTCTGATCACTAAAGTATTGCTTTAATAGTTCTTTTACTTCATCCGCAGGAATTGAATGAAAAAATTTTTTGATATCCAATCTTAAAAAATAATACCCTTTAACGTGTGGTTTCAAAAAATCAAAGTACGACTTATTTTGTACAAAACCACATGCAGAGCTATTAATTGGAATTTGAGATAACACTAATTTTGTAATTCTCTCATTTAAATGGAAATGTTCTGTTCCTTTCTGAATTTCAAAATATATATCCCCTTTTACTTTTCTTTCTATAACACTAGGGGAAAATGTATTAAATAAAGTGGAATTTCCCTTAAGAACAGCACTTCTAAAAAATTCATCACTAATTCTTTTATTTCTCATGATGCTTCGACCCGATACAAATGAACACTATTACACCGCAGGTGCGCCCCTCAGCCCGCTTAATTCAGGCCGAAGGATTAGTAACTAATAGGACTATGCAAAAAAACTTGAAGAAAAACTTCTACATCAATCTGCGGGAGGAACAAGCACTCAGATATTATAAACATCTATACCTTCCCTCTACTATCGGGCCGAAGCATTTGAATAATATCATAAAACTCTGGAAAATGAATACTGAATAGCGTCCCAAATGGCTTCTCTAAAACTAATGATTTATTTTCTAAATCATGAATCGCAAAGTTCAAAAAACTCGTAGCCCATCCGTTAGTTTTCCCTAATGAATTATTCTCTATAATATGTTTTTCTAGAATTTTCATTAACATTTTTGCATGCCGAGAAGTATGGCTTAATTTGCCATTGATCTTTTTCTTCTTCTTTAGCGCTTGTTCATACCCGTTCACATTAAAGTAAGAATAGTCAGTAAAAACTTGCGACTTACCATTAAATATTATCCGTAAGTAATCAATAAGCATACTTTCTTTCAAACGCTTGCTATTGCGAACTCGTTGTAATATTTGACTCAGATCAACCTCATACTCTTTTTTAATCCAATCATAAAATATTTTCGAACTTGCCTCATGAATTAAACACCCCTCAAATGTAGTTCTGTTTATATAAATTTTCTTGGATAACAATCGGTGTTTGACCGCTTTAAAAATACTTTCAAATTCATGTTTATTCACAAAAGTTTGTGAAGTGAGGTCTATTCCTAAATTTTTTTCTCGGTTATCCAAGATATACCGTATATTTTCTTTCTCTCGTTTGTATTTTTGACTGAAACCCAACTTAAACTTATGATATTCAGCGTTTAAAGTATCTTGTTTAAAGTTAAAATAGTTTCCATTCTTTCTTAACTTCAAGTTAAAGTTATTTGGAGTACCACTGATAGAAATAGCTTTATCGGCGTCAAATAAAAACAAATAAGGTATCGCTGAATTCGAATAGGAAGGATTCACTCTTTCCCCTATCACATTGCTACTACTCTTATAGACGTCAATATCTCTTAGGTGCTTAAAGTGATTGCAAAGATTCATGTTGCCAAATACTTCCAATTCAGTTTCACCTTCGACAAACAATATGAAGTCGCTAAAAAATAG
>JBMYWG010000044.1:0-31869 GCA_049607155.1 Psychrobium sp. | reverse complement strand
CGACCTTCGGGTTATGAGCCCGACGAGCTACCAGACTGCTCCATCCCGCAATCACAATTTCTATCTCGCTGACCTGTGTCGTTGAGATGGGCGCTATAATAGAGAAATTAATTTTATTTGCAACCACTAATTTTTAAATATTCTTTAAGTGAGTCAAAAATGAGCGCTAGTGCTAATTTTTGCTCACTAATCGAAATAAAAATAACCTTTCTTTACTAATAAAGGTGTAAAAGCTGATTTATGTTAAAAATTCCGCCTTGTCCAAATTCTGTCACAAGCATTTGATTTAGCGTTGTAGCTGCTTTTGCGCTTGCTCCGTCATGGTTTACTAAACCGTGTTGTACTAAAAGCGTCATTTTCGTCTCTAAATTGCTCGAATCTTGTGCTTGAAATAAATAAGCAGCTTTGTGCTCGGCAATAAGTTCATCGATTAGGCGCAATCCAATTTTATAGCGCTCTTGTGAATATTGCGGCGCAAGTTGTTGTTTCGATAATACTTGCATTGGGTTTGCAGCTAAATCTATGGTTGGATGAGCCGGGTGGCTAGTATCTGTTGAGGCGACGGCAACCCCTGCAGTGCGCACTACATTATTTATGTTAAGGTAGAGCACGCCGTCCAAACTGTTGGTTTGTTTAAACTCTTGATATACATAATCTGAGTAAACTGGCACTTCAACTACTGCAGGGGTTAATGAAATGTCTGTTGCTAGATGCTGCATTTTATCGCCTAAGTTGCGGTAGTCGCTTTTGGCGTGGTCAAAATCACGACTAGCTTCTCGCTCGTCTCGTTTAACAGTATTGAGTTGGCTTCGTAGGCTATTTGCTTGCTGTTTGTATGTCGCGCGCTGGTTGTCAGAAAGGTTGCTAGCAGTCATCATCATTTCGACGCGTTGCAATTGACCTTGTAAATTTTGTACTTGCGAGCGCTCATTTTGGGCGCGATGGCGCAGACTACTCATATCGCGTTCAATGTGGCGACGGCTGTTGCGAATGTCTTGTAGCTCGTGTTGCATATCAACTAATTCAGGGTTAGCGATAAGTTGGCTGCCACTAATGTATTGCGTTACAGCGTCTTGGGTCGAGTGTTGAATTTCAAAAACGGGGTTGGATTGTGAAAACGCTAAGATAGCTTTTGCGTTATCACTATATTTAATACCGTCAATGCTATTGAGCATGACATCACCAAAGCCTAATTTGTTAGGTTTGATTTTCGCATTGATCACACTGTCGCTGCGCAGCGTTTGATAAATTGATTTATAGCGTTCAACTGCTCGCGGATTTTTGGTGATTTGGGCGCTTTTGCCATACAGCAACATTGCTTTGCCAAGGTTTTTGTTTTGATAGGCAATGTCAGCCGCTGGTTCTAGTGACGTTGCCCAACGTTGTAGTTGATCTTTCGCTTGCTGGAGCTGTTGCTGGGTTTTTACATCGTCTGGTTTTTCATTAAGGGCGAGATTAAATTGCGTTACTGCGGCTTCATATTGATTGCTTTGGACATATTTTTGGCCTTCTTCCATGTAGTTTTGGTGAGCACAGCCTGAAATAACAGTCAAAAATGAAACGATAGCCCCTATTCTTAAGTTGCGTAACATGTTGTTTGATATAGGTAATTTTCGCATGATAAGCCAAGGTTTTTTATAGTTAGTTGATTGTACTATATTTTTTTGAAAATGAATCCTTGCTTACTGTTATCTTTCTAAAAATTTGATTCTTTCCATTTGTTATAAAGTAACAAATATTTAGAAACACTTTATTTCAGCAATACCATTGCGCATATGGTATAAAGACCCGCTTTTTAAGTAAATAACCTGCAACTAGGTTAAATAATAAGAAAAAATTCCAATACTAATCTTAACTTGAGAGAGATCTACAGATGAACAAACTAGTTAGCGGTTTGTTGCTTAGCTTATCAGTGGTGGTTACTGCACCATTATTGGCTAAAGGCAAACCTTTCGAAGACAAGTTTCGTCAATTAGACGAACTGCTTCCTACGCCAAACGTTTATCGCACTGGTTCTGGCGCACCGGGGCATAAATACTGGCAACAGAAAGCGGATTACGTAATTAAAGTTAAGCTAGATGACGAAAAACAACGTCTTTCGGCTTCAGAAACTATTAACTACACCAATAACTCACCAGATACGTTAACGTACCTTTGGCTGCAGTTAGACCAAAACCGCTATAACCGCGACTCAATTGCATCTACGACGAAAACGACTCGTTGGGCAAATAACAAAAATCCTAAGACTTCTTTCAGTTCAATGCGCAACCTAGTTCGTTCTGAAGAGTTTGATGGCGGCTACAACATTACGCGTGTTGTACACGGGACTAATGGCCGTAAATTAAAATACATGATTAACGATACGATGATGCGTATTGATCTTCCTAAACCACTTCGCTCTGGTGATTCATTCAAGTTCAGCATTGATTGGGATTACAACATGAAAGAGCAAAAAGTAATCGGTGGCCGCGCAGGTTACGAATACTTTAAAGAAGATGGTAACTACCTATACGAAGTTGCACAGTGGTTCCCACGTATGGCGGCTTACTACGATGCTAAAGGCTGGCAAAACAAGCAGTTCTTAGGCAACGGTGAGTTCGCGCTTGAGTTTGGTGACTACGACGTTTCTATCACTGTACCTAGCGATCACATTGTTGCGGCAACTGGTGAATTAGATAACGCGCGTAAAGTTCTAACATCAGAGCAACGCAAGCGTCTAGAAAAAGCTAAGACGGCTAAAAAACCAGTGATCATCGTTTCTGAAGAAGAAGCGATTGAGAACGAGAAAGAAGGCTCTAACAAGACTAAAACGTGGCGCTTTAAAGCGGAAAACGTTCGTGACTTTGCATGGGCTTCTTCACGTAAATTCATCTGGGATGCTCAAGGTTACAGCGAAAAAGGCGTAGATACTATGGCAATGTCATACTACCCGAAAGAAGGTAACCCACTGTGGGAGCGTTACTCTACTGAAGCGATTATTCACACTATAGAGCAATACAACAAATACAGCCTACAATACCCATACCCAGTTTCTATCTCGGTAAATGGTCCTGTTGGCGGTATGGAATACCCGATGATTACTTTCAACGGTCCACGTCCTAAAGTTGACAAGAAGACTGGTGAAAAAACATATTCTCGTCGTACTAAGTACGGTTTAATCGGTGTAATCATTCACGAAGTAGGTCACAACTACTACCCAATGATCGTTAACTCTGATGAGCGTCAATGGACTTGGATGGATGAAGGTTTGAACTCATTCGTTGAATTCCTAGCGGCTCAAGCATGGGAAGAAAACTACCCATCGCGTCGTGGTCCAGCACGTAACATCGTTAACTACATGAAGAGTGAGCATCAGGTGCCAATTATGACCAACAGTGAGTCTATCTTACAGTTTGGTAATAACGCTTACGGCAAGCCTGCAACTGCGTTAAACATTCTTCGTGAAACTGTAATGGGTCGTGAATTATTCGACTACGCATTTAAAGAGTACGCTGAGCGTTGGAAGTTTAAACGTCCTACACCAGCTGATTTCTTCCGTACTATGGAAGATGCGTCTGCTGTTGATCTAGACTGGTTCTTCCGCGGTTGGTTCTATACGACTGATCACGTTGATATCTCTTTAGATAAAGTCACAAAAATGCACGTTGGTAACCAAGATCCTGAAGTTGAAAAAGTATGGGATCGCGAGCAATTCAACAAGCAACCAATCGACATTTCAGATCTACGCAATAAAGATATGAAACGTCGTACGCACGAGCGCCCTGAGCTATTAGATTTCTACAACGAAAACGACAAGTTCACGGTAACTAACGCTGATCGCAACAAATACAACGGCACACAGAAGAAGCTAGAAGACTGGCAACTTGAGCTGTTGAAGAACGGCAAGAAAATGTACGCAGTGGACTTTAGCAACAAAGGTGGCTTGGTTATGCCAATCATCTTGAAAGTTGTTTACACAGATGGCACTGACGAAGTTATTCGTACTTCAGCGCAAATCTGGCGTAAAAACACTGAGCGCGTTTCTAAGCTATTAGTAACTGACAAAGAAATTGCGTCGATTGAGTTGGATCCATATTGGGAAACTGCCGATGTAGATGTGAACAACAACTACTGGCCACAACGTGCAATCGAATCTCGTCTACAGCTATACAAGCGCAGTCGTGGTAAGAGCTTAATGGAGAAATACAACCAAAAGCTTAAGACTGACGAAAAAGACGAAAGCAAAGACGCTGACAAAGCTAAGAAAGCGGCGTAATTGATATGAAGCGTTTTGTTGTTTTATTAATGATGTTAGTGCTTGGCAGTAGCCAAGCACTAGCGCACAAGTTTTTTGTCGGCTCGACAGAAATTTTAGTAAACGAGCATACTAAAAGTATTGAAATCATTCACAGGCTAACTAGTCACGATCTGGAGTTTATGTTGAGCGATATGCATCAGCAGCAGATTGAAGCTGATAGCGCTGAATACTTGAAGATGGTGGAAGACTATGTGGCTAAAAACTTCATGTTAAAAGACAAAGATGGCAAGGTGTTGCCATTGACGTTGATTGGTATTGAAGCTGGTCTCAATGAAACTTTTATCTACCAAGAAATTGAAGGCGTGAAAAATCTTAAAGGTGTAACGGTGTTTCACAAGTTATTGACCGATTACTTTGTTAATCAAAAGAATCGCGTTATTTACGAGTCACCAGCGCAATCTTTAAGTTTGTTGTTTGACAATAATACTCGTGTGCAGACAATAAAATAACATTGGCGTGAATATTGTTTTTAAAGGCCCGTTTGGTTTAAATCAAACGGGCCTTTTTGTTGCCGATTTGGTGCTAAAGTGGAAAGAAAATAGAGGATAAAAATAGATGAGCGAGTTGTTTAAGGATATTTATAATCGTGAGTTTTACGTCGCGTTTTCCGCTATATGTGGCGAAGTCGTTGAAGGCTTTGATGAGATTGCATTTGTAGATGAGATCTACGATTGCGATTTTGACGAGTTAGAACTAAAAGAGCGCATGTATCGCACTAGTACTGTAATGCACGATGTATTGTCAGCGGATTTTACGCAAGCGACTAAACAAATTTTAGCGATTATCGACTGTTTAGAGACAAAGGGAGTTCGTGAGAAAAGCGTTGAATATATGTTTTTACCGCATTTCATCGAGCAATATGGATTAGACGAATATGAAGTCTCAATTGCCGCTTTTGAACGCATTACGCAATTTACTAGTTGTGAATTCGCCGTGCGGCCATTTCTGATTCGTTACCCAGATAAAATGCTCGTACAGATGATAATCTGGAGCCAACATCATCATGCTTCTGTTAGGCGACTTGCGAGTGAGGGGGCGAGACCTAGATTACCTTGGGCGATGGCTCTACCGAGCTTTAAGGATGATCCTGCGCCACTATTACCTATTTTGGAAAACTTGCGTAATGACAGTTGTGAAGTTGTGCGTCGCAGTGTGGCTAATAACCTCAATGACATCAGTAAAGACAATAAGGATTTTGTGATTAATTATGCCCGTAATCATCTTGGTGAAACACTGGCTACGGATAAGCTAATCAAACACGCCTGTCGAACGTTGCTTAAACAAGGTGATTTACAAATTTTAAGTCTCTACGGATTATCAAGTGAGGATTTGATCGTCGAAGATTTGGTGCTAGAATGTGACGCTGTTCACGTAGGTGATTCGCTAAACTTTGATTTTGTTCTCAAAAACTTGGCACAAAGTACAAGAAAAGTGCGGATCGAATACGCCGTTCATTATTTGAAAAAGAATGGCAGCTTGTCACCCAAGGTATTCAAGATCAGTGAACGCGACCTAGCGGCTAATCAACATTTATCTATCAGCCGAACACAGTCATTTAAACTAATTTCTACCCGCGTATATCATGTTGGCGGGCATCGGCTTTCTATTATTGTTAACGGAAAGTGCTTTGCAAATCATGATTTTGAACTAACGTCAAAATAAACTCACAAGGAATGGCTCATGGCCGATACCCAGCAGTCTCAACCAACTTCACTTCTCGATAAGTTTTTTAAACTTAGCGCCCACAAAACTAACGTAAAAACAGAACTAATGGCAGGTTTAACAACCTTCGTGACCATGTCTTACATTATGTTTTTAAACCCGAGCATCATGTCAAAAACAGGCATGCCGTTTGACGGCTTGTTTCTAGCGACCTGTTTAGGCGCCGCCGTGGCAACCATTATCATGGGCTTATACGCCAACTGGCCAGTAGGTTTAGCGCCAGGCATGGGCTTAAACGCCTTCTTCACCTTTACCGTTGTACTGCAGATGAACTACTCATGGGAAGTCGCACTGGGTGCTGTGTTCTTATCGGGTATTTTATTCGTGCTGATGAGTGTCACTAGATTGCGTGAATGGATGCTCGATAGTATTCCTATGAGCTTGCGCTTGGCAATGACCGCAGGTGTTGGTTTATTCCTTGGTTTTATTGGCTTGCGTTTTACCGGCATCGTAGTGCCAAATGGTGATAACGTTGTTGCATTAGGCGATTTAACACACTTTGGTTTCGGCCCATTTGGCCCTGAAGCACCTGCGCTTGGCTTATTGAGTTTCTTACTTATTACCGTGTTAAGTTACCGCCGTGTCTTTGGTGCAGTGTTTATTGGTATTGCCATCACTACCTTGGTTGCGTTCATTATGGCTGCCGTAATGCCACAAGGCTTCTTTACCGTTGCCGATGCTGCTAAATCATTTGCCCCTGAATCTGGCTTCGTAGCTTATCCTGCTGGCGGTTTATTCGCGCTTCCTGACTTTAGCGCCATCGCACCTATTTTCTGGAAAGTAGATATTATGGGAGCGCTACAAGTAGCAATGATCCCGGTAATCATTACGTTCTTATTCGTGAATATTTTTGATACTGCAGGTACCTTAATGGGCGTAGCTCAGAAAGCCAATTTGCAAGATAAAGACGGTAATATCGAAGGTTTAAGCAAGTCGCTAAAAGCGGACTCTACAGCCTCTGTTATCGGTACTGCTTTTGGTTGTCCGCCTGTGACGTCATACGTTGAATCTGCCGCAGGTGTACAAGCGGGTGGGCGTACTGGCTTAACGGCTGTGACTATTGGTGTGTTATTTCTACTTGGCGTATTCTTCCTGCCTCTAGCGCAAACACTGCCGGGCTTTGCGGTAAACGGTGCCTTGATTTACGTTGCTATGGTGATGATGACAGCACTGGCGCGCATTGAGTGGGACGATTTAACCGAAGTTGCGCCTGCGGTTGTAACGACCATTATGATGGCGTTAACCTTCTCGATTGCGAATGGTATTGCCATTGGTTTTGTTACCTACACGGCACTAAAAGCAGGTACTGGCAAGTTTGATCAAATCTCAAATGGTGTCTGGGTGATTACTGCGTTATGTATCGCTAAGTTTATCTTTTTAGGCCACTAAACGCTTAACCGCTATTTTCTTCTAAAAGCCGTGATAATTACATAAATTATCACGGCTTTTTTTATTTTGGCTATGCTTAACCTTTACTCTAAATATCAAGGATGGTCATGCTAGATACGGATACATTGATTCGCTTTTTACGCGATGCTTATCAACCTGCTGTATATATCGTTTTTTTAGTCATAGTGTTTAAGATGAAGCCTTTTGTCGCTCGCAACTGGCTTGTTGCAACGCTCGTCATTTGGTTACTAGCAAGTTTTTATTATGCATTAGTCAGTTTTGTTGATCTCGTTGCTGGTGTCTTTGGATTGAGGTGGTTATATGACTATTACCAGTGGCTGAGTATGCTGAGTGAAATAGCGACCCAAGTACTTTTAATTGTGTTCTTAGTCGGATTGTGGGCACATTACCGACTTAATGTTGGCAACGTTAAGCAGCTATTGTTTTCGTGGCAGGGGCGAATTTCTCGCAGCGTTTATTGGTTGTTGGGTGGAATTACGCTTAATGGCTTTATTATTCTATTGAAGCACGCAATGGATTGGCGAGTTCCAGAAAATAATATGGCCTATGAGATTTTTTCTGGAGTTTTCTTTATGGCTGTCACAGCGATATTGGCATGGATAAATATCATGATAAGTATTAAGCGTTTTCATGATTGTAATAAAACAGGCTGGTGCGTTTTGGCGTTGATGATCCCGATTATTGGCCCGTTATTCGGATTGATTTATTTAGGCTTTTTCAAAGGAACTAGCGGTAAGAATGATTACGGTGAAGATCTGATATTGAATTAAAGATATTAGATACAAAAATGGCACCTTTGAGGTGCCATTTTTATTGATAAGCGAGTATTACTTATTGTTTTCAGCGAGTGCATTGATTAGTAGCTCACTGATTTGGCTACCAGCTGCTAATGTCTTCTCCCGATCGTTACCGCCGTCTTCATTGGTGTTTAAGAACGGAGCGATTTCAACCATGTCTGCACCAGTGATCTTAAAGTGCTTGTTAAGCTCACTGATAATGAGCAATGCTTGCTCTGGATTTAAACCGTCTGGCTCAGGTGTACCCGTTGCAGCGGCAAAATGAGCATCTAGAGCGTCGATGTCGAAGCTAACGTATAACTCTTCAATACCAGCAGCTTTCAGTTTTTCAATCGTCTCATCAACGATTGATTGCGCGCCGCGCTCCATGATTTCGTGAGTCCAGAATTGGTTAACACCAAAGCTGCCTTCCCAGTGACCGCGATCTTTACCACTAGAGCGAATGCCAAATTGGAACGCCATGTCGTGCGATGGTAGGTCATCAAGAATATGAGTTACCCAAGAGCCGAAACAAATATCGATGCCTAGACGCTCTACAAGTAGATCTGTGTGGGCATCAAAGTGAATGAGTGCTGCTTTTACACCCTGTGCTTTTTTGGCACGCAGATAGCTTTTTACTAGCGGGTAGCTCACTGAGTGATCGCCACCAATTGCGAACAAGGTTTTGTTTGGGAATGCCGCGTAGAACTCATCACAGAAATCTTCGGTGATCGATAGTGAACTTACTGGCAGTGATGACTCACTATCACCGTAAAGCGCTTTGCGACAGTTAGTGATAGTTGCATCGTTGAGGTATTTATCATGCAGTAAATGTGGGATAACACGTACATCACCAACATCTAGGTAATCAACATCGTAGTCGCCAGTGAGCATGGTTTGGCGTAAGAATAATGGGCCCCAGTTGGCGCCGCGCAGAATACCGCCACCAGTATCACTACAAACACCTAACACAACAGGGCGAGTATCTTCGGCTAATTGCTCAACTTGAGCGCGCCATGCTTCTTCGATATTGTCTGTGCGGCCGTATAGCGCAGAATGAAGAGATGCTTTGCGCTCCTTGGCGGTATTTACGGTAAATACGCCATTGCCCGGAGGACATAAATATTGATTAATTTTGCCGTTGAGTACTGACCAATCTGCCATGACAACTCCCAAATAGTGAGGTTAAATTCTGTATTAGCCGCCATTAAACCAGAAGTGCGGGGAATTACAAGCAAGCATGAATCCGACTTAAATTTACTGTTGCATGGCTATGCGCTGCGGCGATTATCTATTCAGAGTTGCTGCTTGTTCACTTTTATAAACTAGTTGTTAATTACTGATTTTAAAGTAATAACCTTATAGTTTTACCAGAATAAAAAAGAGAAAAGTGCATAGCGCAACTTTCCTCTTTTTTTCATGTATTGTTACTGATTGTGAAACTTATGACAGATTTCTAATCAGTTCATTAGGTGATAGCACCGTCAGTGGTTTACAAGCTCTCGTGCCTATTACCGCCACAAACAAGCTGCCTACTGCTGTTGCCAATAGCCACAATGTTGGGTGTGGTTGCCATGGCATTTCAATGACGAAGGTTTGAATAAGCCACAGTGCTAACTCTGTGGTTAGGGCTGCGATAAAGCCAGCAAGTGCGCCTGAGATCAAAAACTCAATGGCGATTGAGCGTTGCAGAAGTTTCTTGCCTGCGCCAAGCGTACGTAAGATAACGAGATCTTGATGGCGCTGCTGGTAGCTTGCTTGAATTTGTACCAACAAGACCAAGATCGCTGCACACACCACTAAGAACATGATGTAAGACAAGGCTAATGATACTTGCTCAATGATTTCACGCAGCTGTTTGATCAGGCGATCTATTTTAATCAAAGAGATTGTCGGGTAGTTGATCAGTAGCTCTTTGAGCACTGGATGCTGCTCTTTATCGACGTAGAATGATGAGATATAGGTCGATGGCATATCACCTAGCGCAGGGCGGTTGAATATCAACATAAAGTTAGGTCGCATTGAGCGCCAGTGCACATCGCGCACGCTGGTCACTGTGGCAACAACTTGCTCTTCGCCAATTAAGGTAGTGAGCTTGTCACCAATGTTGATCTCAAGACGTTCTGCCGCGTCGGCTTCGATGGATACTTGCAGATCGGTATCTGATGGATCCCACCACTCACCTTGAGTAATCGGATTACCATCAGGCTTTTCATCGCGCCAAGTGAGGCTGAGTTCACGGCCAAAACCGCGTCGTCCGCTGCGTTTACGCTCGTTATCTACGTTACCTTCACTGTCATAACCACCGACAATATCGTCGTTGATTTGTGATACTCGGCCGCGAATGATTGGGTAAAGGTCGCTGGTTTCAACGTCGTATTTCTTCATAAGGGCATCGATTTCACCCACTTGATCTGGCGTCACATTGCCAAGGAAGTGGTTGGCGGTGCCTTCAGGAATTTGGCTTTGCCATTCATCGATAAGCTCATTGCGAAGTAATAAAACAATTAGCATTAACATAATTGCTGTGGCGATACTGGCGATTTGCATACTCGCCTGATTTGCCCGTTGATAAAGTGAGGCCATCGCCAGTTTAAAGGGGCTAGCTGCACTAAATTGTTTACCGCGTGATAACCGAATAATCACCCATGCCATGCTGCTTAGCACTAAGGCAATCACTGCAGCAATCGTTAAGGTGATTAGCGACAATTTGATATCTTGGGAGTAGGTGAGTAGCAAGATAAAAATCGCACCGCCAAATACTAAACCGTTTTTCCAAAGTCCCAGCGGCGCGCTATCCATATCGCGTTTGATTACCCGCATCACTGGCACGCTAAACAGACGCAGCATTGGCGTTAGTGAGAATAGCGCAGCACAGATCGCGCCTGTACTTAATGCGATAAGCAACGGTTTAGCGCCAAGCCCCGGCAGCTCTTTTGGCAGACTTTGCGGTAAATAATGTTGTACTAGCGCAAATGCCGCTTCTTGCAGAATAAAGCCCACAAGCAAGCCAAGGGCAATACCTATGGCTGCTAGCGTGGCGAGTTGATAAACAAATATTTTGCGAATGGTGCTGTCGTTAGTGCCTAAGGTTTTTAGCAGCGCCACTGTATCTAGCTGATGCTGGCTAAAGCGAGACGCTGTCACCGAAATCGCGGTGGCAGCAAGAATAATTCCGAGTAGGCTTGATAGCAGTAAGAATTGATTTGCTCGTTCAAGCGAATTGGCTAGTGGCGAGTTTTCGCCTTTGATATCTTGCCAATTTTGATTAGTTTTCAAATCTGGCTTGATGGCCTGATAAAAATCTTTTAGCTGAACGTCTTCACCGCTGTAGAGATAGTTGTAGTAAACACGACTTCCCGGTTGAACGATGTTAGTTGCGGCAACGTCGAGATCATTAATAAAAATAGTCGGGCTAGAATTAAAAATGGAGAATGAGCCATCAGGTTCGTTGGTGACAATGCCGCCGATAGTTAGGGTAGTATCACCAACATCGACTTTATCGCCTATTTGGGCGTTAAAACGCACTAAGACTTCTGGTGATGCCCACATTTGTCCTTGTGGAGGCGGCCCAACACGCACAGTGCCTTGAGTATCTAGCGGAACATCAATCAGTGGTATGTCACTAACTTTTAGCTCGCCGCGCAGAGGATACGGGCCTTTTACCGCCTTGGTATAGGCGAGTAGCATTTCATCACCGTGAAATACCATCGAGTTAAAACTGAGGTATTCGGCGGCTTTTATTTGATAATTTTGCGCGCGATTGAGAATGCTCTCGTCGATCGCATGGGCAGATGATAACACGCGATCGGCGGCTAAAAAGTTACTGCCTTTAGCGACCAGTGCTTGATTAAGACGCTCGCCAAAACCGCTTAATGAAAAGACTGAGGTAACAGCAAGCGCTATCGCTAGAATAAAGATCGTGAGTTCACCGCGCTTGATCTGCTGCTTGAGAAGCGCAGTTGCCGGTTTAAACCACATCTGACAACTCCTTCTCTTTCACGTCTTCGCTAATTTGGCCATCGTCCATGGTGATGATGCGCTGACAATTCTGCGCCAGTTTTGGATCATGAGTTACTAAGACAAGCGTAGTATTAAGCTGCTGATTTAATTCAAACAATAATTCTTCAATACGCTTGCCATTTGAGCCGTCGAGATTACCCGTTGGTTCATCGGCAAACAGAATTTTTGGCTGGCAAATGAACGCACGAGCAATGGCGACGCGTTGCTGCTCGCCACCTGATAGTTGGTTGGGGTAGTGATCGTCACGATGACTTAAGCCAACTTTATCTAACAGCTCTTTGGCTTTTTGCTCGGCGTTTTCAAGGCCAGCAAGTTGCGCTGGTAGCATCACGTTTTCTAGTGCGGTTAACGCTGGCAGTAGTAAGAACGATTGAAAAATAAAACCAACTTTTTTAGCGCGTAACTCGGTACGTTCTTCTTCTGAAAGGTCGTGAAGTGGTGCGCCATCTAGCCAAATCTCACCGGCACTAGCGCAGTCAAGTCCTGCTAATAAACCCAATAAGGTAGATTTACCGGAACCTGATGCTCCAACTATCGCGATAGATTGTCCTTGCTTGACATTTAGTGAGATAGACTTAAGTATCTCTAGTGTTCCATTATTTACTGCTACCCGTTTTATAAGATTTTTAACTATGATGATATCGTTTACTGCTTTTTCTTCACTCATGCGTCGCGCCTATGTAACTGTTTTATTGAGCCTTGTTGCTATAGTTCCAGCTCATGCTACCAATGTTTTACTGTTAGGTGATAGTCTCAGTGCCAGCTACGGAATGCAAGCGTCAAAAGGTTGGGCGCATTTAGCGGAATTAGAGCTGCAAAAAACATATCCCGATTTAAAATTGTTAAATTTTAGTGCAAGTGGCGAAACAACTGGTGGCGGTAAAGCTAGGCTGTCTAGGCTTTTGGAGAAGAATAAAGTCGATGTTTTGTGGATCGAATTAGGGGGCAATGATGGCCTTCGAGGCTACCCAATCAATACAATTCGTAACAATTTAAGCGCGATGGTAAAAATGGGTAAAGATAAGGGAATTAAGGTGATTGTGACTCAGATCCAAATTCCACCGAGTATGGGTAAGCGCTACACGTCGATGTTTACTGGTTTGTACCCAAAGCTAGCCGAACAAGAAAAAGTCACTTTGATGCCATTCTTTATAGAATCTGTAGCCACCAACCCTAAACTTATGCAAAACGATTTAATCCATCCAAACGAAAAAGCGCAGCCAATTATTGCCAAGGAAGTGGTCGCCTATTTCAAAGACTATTTATCGAAGTAGTTGATAATAATTTTCATTTACATGTTTTGTGGTTGCTTTACAATAGCATTTTTATTAGGGAATAAATCGATGAAATCTATTGCAAAATTATCGCTACTAAGCGCAGTAGCAATCTCATTACTTAGTGGCTGTGCATCGACGACGCCAGCAAACACCGCGCCTAATTCTATAGCCAAATTGAATGCTGTACCTTCGTTATATGACTATCAGTTACTCACACCAACAGGTGAATCAATTTCAATTGAGGAGCTTGTAGCGAAACATCAAGACGCCGACGTTTTCATGGTCGGGGAGTTTCACGCACATCCGGCAGTGCATCTGTTTCAAGCAAGAATGATGGCTTATTTAGCTGCCCAAGATAAACCATTAGCGCTGTCGATGGAGCAATTTACTCGCGCGGATCAAGCAATCTTAACTAAATATGTAAAGGGCGAGGTTGGCGAAATCACGCTGACCAAAAAAACTAAAGTATGGGACAATTATAAGAGTGATTACCGTCCGTTAGTTGAAATTGCAAGACAGCAATCTTTACCAGTTATTGCCGCCAACGCACCTCGTAACATCGTAAAGTGTATTGGTCGTCAGGGGCCTCAGTATCTTGAAAAGCTGCCAGCACAGGAACGCAAGCTAGTGGCTAAAAATATCGATATTTCCGATTCTCCTTATCGTCAGAAATTTCTGAGCAATATGCGCGGAATGACCTTGAGTGACGAGCGAATTAATCAAATGTTTGGCGCGCAGATGGCGTGGGACGCAACCATGGCTGAGTCGATTGCTCTACATTTAGAGCAACATCCACAGCAGCGCATTTTTCATATCGCAGGTCGCTTTCATATCATTAATGGTTTAGGGACTGGTGCTGAATTAAAGAAACTTAAACCAGATGCCAAAATCGTTAATATCAGCGCAACGATGACAGAAGAACAAGGCAGTGTATCTGACTATCAACTGCGCATTTCACCTTTACCAAAAATGTGGGTAAACAAAGACGAACGCAGCCTTGTGATGAGTGGTCATAAGCGAAGCAAAATTGAATGTCTTTAGGCCATAGTTAAGAAAAACTCCTGCATCAAAATTACAAATTAGATTTACGATGTAATAGTCGACTGTTGATTGTGATTGTTTTCTAAATATTCTCAAGTAGCGGTCGATTAACTTATTACTACTTCGATACTACTATAGTGCTATGTTGTTATTAAAAATGGTTACCTAGTGTTATTTAAAGTAGTTGGTTATTCGTAATTTAATTAAATGTGTTGAATTTTAGTAGTACTTAACGTGTTTTTGGGTGTACTTTGTTTTTAAACACTTTAAAATATTTTTTTTGATATAAGTCAATTGATGGAGCAAAACGACTTTCTCATTTCTAAGATGTCGTTCTAACCGTCTTTAATGACTCCATTAATTATATAACGCTGCCGATTATTTATGGCTTTAAACAGTAGAGTTGACCATGTTATCTAAAATAAAAATATCGCAAAAAGTTTATATCCTAGGAGTGATTCAATTATTACTCATCTGCTTAGTTGGGGGGGTTGGTAATAGTCAGATGTCAAAAATTGGTCTTGAACTTATCGATATTGCTGAAGAAGATATTCCACTTACAAAGATGCTCACTGTGTTAACCGAGCATCAGCTACAAGAAGCAGTGATGTTTGAGCGCGCATTGCGAGCAGGAATGAATCCTTCAGTTTCTGAGGCGCAGCGGCGAGCTGATGTTCAAGCGGTTCAAACCGATCTCAATAGCCTTATCATTAAATCCACCAAAGAGTTTAAAGAGACTAAGGCCTTTATCGGGGAAGGAATTACTAAACTTCACTCACAAGAAGCCATTACAGAATATCGGTCGTTACTAGCCCGTTTAACTAGTGTAGAAAGTAACTACACCAAGTTAAAACTAGAATCGGAACAAGTTATTCAAGCGGTATTGACAACAACTGATTATGGAAGTCTTAGAGGCTCTCTCGATCTTGTTCAAGAACATCGTGACGATATCGATCATGAGTTAATTGAAATGCTTGATGCTATTCAAGAGTTTACGCTAGCGGCGGCCCTGCAGGCAGAGAAAGATGAATTAGCAGGTATAAAAATTATTGGTGGTCTTCTTTTATTTAGCGTCGTCATTGCTGTTATTGTCCCGTACCTAATTGCCAAATCTATATCTACGCCGTTGGTGGCACTTAATGAGCGCTTAGAACAGATTGCTAATGGTGATGGTGATTTAACCCAGTCATTATCAGAGCGTTATCAAGATGAAACTGGTGATATCGCCCGTTCATTTAATGGCTTTGTGTTGAAACTGCGTACCATTATTACCGACATAACTTCTTCAGTAGAAGTGCTAGATAGTTCATCAAAAGCAGCCAGTGGCGAAATGCTTGTAACGCTAGATAACATTGAAAAACAGCGTAATGAAATTGAAGCAGTAGCATCTGCGGTTAATCAAATGAACACCGCAACACACGAAGTTGCTACCAATACAACACAAGCCTCTGAAATGGCTGGTGCGGTTCGAGATAGTGTTAATAGTGGACAGCAGTCGGCTGAAGATTCTCATCGCATTGTCCAACAACTGGCTCAAGAAATTGAAATGGCATCTAATACGATAGGTGCGCTAGCGGAGAAAACCGATGGTATCGGCATGGTACTCGACACTATTCGTGCCATTGCTGAACAAACAAACTTGCTCGCACTTAATGCGGCAATTGAAGCAGCGCGTGCAGGTGAATCTGGCCGAGGCTTTGCGGTGGTTGCTGATGAAGTACGCTCACTCGCCCAGCGCACCCAAAGCTCGACGGGTGATATTCAAACCTTAGTTGAAGGGCTGCAAGAAGAGGCTAAAAACGCCGTAGAATGTATGGATAAAGGCAGCGATAGCACGGTTAAGTGTCTATCAATGAGTAGTGCAGCGACGGAAGCTTTTGAAGAAGTGGCGCAGATTGTTAACAACATTTCGTCATTGAATGAGCAAATTGCTACAGCAGCTGAAGAGCAATCTGCGGTGGCCACAGAGGTCAATAATAACCTGAGTAATATTACGAGTATCGCGGTCGCAACGAGTGATGGTGCGTTAAATACCTCAAAAGCGAACGAAACGATTAATTCGGGACTGGGGGATTTAAGAATTCATGTCCATCAGTTTAAGACATAAGTTAGGTTAGATTTTTCAAGCCGTAAAAAAGGTCAGCAATTGCTGACCTTTTTGGTTTTCACGTTATTTTATAATGTGTAGTTAAACTGCATTGATACAACATAGGCATTAATGCTGTAATCAGCTTGATAGCTGCTGTTGTAGATTTTCATATCTTGCGCATTGTATTCGTTATCTTCAACGTTGGTGTCTTTCATTACCATTACACCAGCGGCAAAATCTAAGCTCCAGTTTTCTTGGCTTTGGTAGTTACCACCAAAAGTTAGCCAGGTGCGATCATTGGCCGGAATTCGAGCGCTGCGATAATTGCTGTTTACTGGCGAGTTGTCCTGCGCGATACCTGCTTTTACTGTCCATGCTTCGTTAAGCTGATAAGTTGCTCCCACGGCAAACGCCCAAGCGTCTTGCCAATGCTCTGGGATATAACCAATGTAGCCGTCATCATTAAGATTTTGGGGTTGTTGGGTACTAGCACTAATCGGTGTTTGAGTATCGTCAGATAGAACGCTGATGTCGGTGAATTTACTCCACTGAGTCCAAGTTGCTGTTGCCTGCAATGACCATTGGTTGTTTAACTCAGTATCAACGCTAATGATGGCGCTTTGTGGTGTGTGCAAATCTAGTTTTGATTGCTCAGTTTTCGTCGGTGATACCGCTAGTTTGCCAGTGGTTAAATCGACTACAGGTAACTTAGAGCCATCTACCACGCCTGGAATTGTTGGTACTGTCCAGTAATGCTGAGGATTGTCGGCATATTGCACGAACTCGCCAGTGATAGGTGTGTTAGTGATAGTCGAGTCACCTTTTAGTGTGTACTTTACTGTTGAGTGGTAGCTGACACCTAATTTTGTGTTATCGGTTAATTGATAGTGCAAACCTAGGGTGTAGCTTGGCTTGATATCATCACCAGATACTTCATAAAAGCTATTACAGTAAGCCGGTTGTGCTACATCGGTAAAAGTGCCGCGACTTAGCTGAGTGTATTGACCGTTAATGCCAGCACCTAGCTCGCACAGACCGCTGTGATCTTTGAATTTGCTCAACGTGCCTTGGGCGTAATTTAAAGCAACAGCTGCGCCAATGCTTAACTTATCGTTTACTTGATAACTTACCGATGGCTGTAGTGCGATAACTTTTAACTCTGTTTCTTGGGCGAAGTAACGGCCAACGAAATCGTCGTTGTATTCACTTGAAGTACCAAAAGGCACGGCAACTGAGAAGCCTACTGCCCATTTGTCACCGAGTGGGTTGGCGTAGTGAAAATGAGGAATTGGAGAGACGCTATTAAGGCTCCCAGAATTTGGGCCTGAAATCGGCATACCTTGCGCGCTTTTACCACTGGCATTAGTGAATTTACCATCGACATTAGCGACGTTAAGGCCAACAACCCATTGCGCTTGTTTTAGCTGTGATAATGCCGCTGGGTTGGTGAAGGCAACGCTGGCGTCGGTGATTTGTGCACCGCGGCCAGCATAGGCATTGCCCATCGCACTGGTTGATTGTTCGAAGAGTTTAAAACCTGCTGCGTTAGCCGATGATGCAAACGCAGAAGCAACACCTAGGGCGATTAACGAATATTTGCTAATTGAAATGTTAGACATAAAGATATTTACTATTTCTATTTAAAAATAGAGCAATTGCTCAAAAGGGGCGCAATATACCTTAAATGTAGTTAGGTTGTAACAGACTATAAAACAAGCGTTTGAAATGTGCGCATTGTGGGGAGACTTTAATCAGATTGCTGGTTATTAGTGCGAGTTAATTCATTGTGGGCGATTAACTCAGGTAATGCGTCTAGATTGATTGGTGTTCTTAGCGTTGCGCCAACCTTGTACTGCTGACTAAAGGTGTCGAACCATAAATCGAGTAAATTACCATTGGCGATTTCGGCTGGGGCAATCTCACCGTAGCTGCGCAATACATGGGCGGCTACTTCGGCGGTGGCTAGTCGATCGTCGCCGTTAGCTTTGCGCAGGCGGTGACGTTCATCTTGTGAATCTAGGTTAATAGACAATACTGGAAAGCTTGCCAAATACGGGCTCTTGCGAAACATCTTTTTGGCCTCACGCCAACTGCCGTCAAGGAGAATAAACAGCGGTGTTTTATTCCCTAGTTCAATATCACTCACCTTGTGAATGACCTGCTGTTGCTCATTGGCATAATCAGCTGGGAACACAATAAAAGGTTGATATTGAGGATCGTTAATAGTGGCTAGCAGCGCTTGGTCTATATCGGTTCGACGCCAAATAAAGGCATGGGTATCCTCTATTAAATCGGCTATAAGGCGTCCAGTATTGCTGGGTTTTAAGACCTCGTCATCCCACATCAATAGCAAGAATGCGGCCTTGCTATCACATTGTGGTTTGTGCTGACAAATACAAAAGTCGAGGGCGATACGGCAATCGTCACAGCGTTTCACATTATAACCACGGGCTTTAAATGGCTTGGTGGCAATGCTTTTGCGGTAGTGAAATAGGCGTTGGACGGCGTGCATAAATCGTTCTGGTGTGTAACTAAGATTGCGTTATTATACTTAACCTTGCGTTTAAATCTTGGTTATTTCATTGGGAATGTGAGCACATGCCACGACATTTTTCTATTCGCGCCTATACAAAATCCTTCAAGCGCCATCATCACACCTACCATCAGTTGGTACTACCGCTGATGGGAAGTATCAATATTGAGGTTGGTGACTATCAGGGAATAGTATCGGTTGGTGATTGTGTGATTATTCGCGCAATGCAATCACATGCGTTTAGCGCCGATGAAGCCGCGCGCTTTATTGTTATCGATAGCGATGGTTTGCCGCAAAATTTGTTAGAGAGCGTAGAGCAGAAGATACGTGTCGATGATGGCGTGGTGGCGTTTTGTCAGTTTTTAGAACGGCAACTGTCGTTGAGTGTTGATAGCGATGTCGAAAGTAGTGCCTTTGAATTATTGATGCAATTGTTAGCGCAGCAACAAAATCATCGACTGTTAGACAAACGGCTGGAAAAGGTGATTGATTACATCAACGCCCATCTGGCAGAGCCGTTAACCATTGCGCAACTGGCGACAATTGCTTGTTTGAGTGACACTCAATTTAAGGTGGTGTTTAAGCAGCAAATGAATATGACTCTTACTCAGTACCTTCGCCAATTACGAATGTCGAAAGCCAAATCATTACTCACTTATACCGATAAGCCGATCGCGATAGTAGCGCAAGAGGTGGGTTACTTAAATAGTTCTGCTTTTAGTCGCCAATTTAAATCACATTTTGGTGTTTCGCCAAAACAGGTTCAGTCTTCTTAACGCAATAAACCGTCTTTTGCGCACAGTATTTATTTTTATTGTTGTCATAATACGCCGCAGGTTTATGAGGAGTATTGATGAAAATTTTAGCAACTTTAAGCGGCTTAATGGCAATAGTCATGTGGGGGGCATTTGCACTGCTAACCCAAAAGATAAATGGCATGCCACCTTATTTATTGTTAGCGATGTGCTTCTTTTTCGCCGCACTAATCTTACCTATACTGCGCTTAGTGAGTGCTAAACCACTTATATCGCGCCCAACGTTTACTTGGCAAGGATGTCTAATTAGCATTAGTTGCTTGATGTTTTTCCACGTGTTTTATTTTATGGCGCTAGATTACGCGCCAGTCATTCAAGTAAGTATGATCAGCTATTTATGGCCAATGATGCTGGCGTTACTGGTGGCAGGAAAGGGTAGTCGTCTACAAGCATTAGTTGGCGGAGCCGTTGGTTTATTTGCCGTATCTTTGGTACTTGGCTGGGAGCATTTATCCCTATCATCAGATTATGCACTGGGCTATTTATTCGCGTTTGGCTGCGCAGTAACTTGGGCAAGCTATTCATTTTACTTATCAAAGGCCAATAATAGTATCGATGATATGCCGTGGTTGTGTTTAGGCGTGTCTGTAATCTCTTTGATTATTAGCGCGTTAACAGAAAGCTGGACTGTAGTTTTCGATAACCAGCTTATCTTTGCCATCGCGTTATTAGCCTTAGGGCCAGTTGGCGGCGCGTTTTACTGTTGGGAGTTTGGCCTTAAACGAGGCAATTCATCATTGATCGCATCCTTGAGTTTTAGTGCGCCGCTAATTTCAGCGCTGTTATTAGCTAGCTTTGGTTATGCTCAGTGGTCGAGTAATCTGGCACTAGCGTTAGGGTTGCTGATTGGCGCATCGATTATTATTAACTATAAAAAGTCTGATATACAAAAGCCGCAACTTGTTGAATAATGGATTGATTAATCTTCAAATTTTTTGACATGTAGGCGGATGATAGCATGAAAGCAATTTGGGTAGTTTTAGGTCTATTGTTGGTGAATACAGCGTTTGCTCACGGGGATATCAAGGAGATTTCTTGGGCAACACAAGAATGGAAAAGCTTCACGGATAAAGATGGTAGTGGCATTTATTCAAGAGTGATTAATTCAGTATTTAATCATTCTAATGTAAAAGTTAATGTTAAATATATGCCATTTGAGCGCTCCATTCGCCTGCTTAAAAACTCGCAAGTTGACTTTGCTGGTGCATTGCCATTAGATGCCTCACCTAATAAGAAATACATCCAGTCTGAATACCCAATTGTCAGCGGTGTTAAGACTAATGTGATGTTTTTAAAACGAACTATCCCAAACTGGCAAGGTAAGGTTTCACTGCGAGGAAAGCGCGTTGGTGGCACACATTCATTTTCTGAGTTTGTAGCTGGGCAACAGGCGCGCGTATTTGATATTCCTAAACGCGAGCAGATCATGAAGATGTTATTGCGCGGGCGTCTTGATTTTTATATTGACGATGAGCACGATATGCAGTTACTGATTGAAAATTTTTCGAAAGAGCTCGAAGGGATCTCTTATGAAATACAAACAGTGAATCAAATACAGTGGTATATGAATGCACCCAATACTCCCCGTGGTAAGGCTGTGATGACAATGTATAACGAGAACTTTAAATCTTTGTATCAAAGCGGTGAGTTGGCCAAGATTTATCGAGATACAGAGTTTGATTTACCATTGATATCAGCTACCAGTAAATCTGCGGAGTAATTACGATGGCTATTTCATGCAATTTATACGACACCATAGAAATTGTGTGCATGTATCGTTATCCAGTTACCTTGTTGCTAAAGAGTGGTGATGAAGTGATAGGAATCGCTGTGGATACAGCGCTTAATGAGCAGAAAGCTGAATGCATCGCACTCGATTGTAATGGCAAGCAAATCTTAGTGGTATTAGATGAGCTAAAACAAATGCGGGTTAACGTTGATAACCCGCATTTGACGGTCGTTGAGTTCTAGCTAATTGCTTTATTAGCTTTTGTGTCGTTGACGGGCAGCTTGAGTGATAGAATTGTCGCTAGGGCAATAAAGAGCGTCGATATCCACAGACAAGCTGTAAGGCCATAGGCTTGATAAACCCAGCCTGACAATACCGTGCCTATTAAACGTCCCATGGCGTTGGCCATGTAGTAAAAACCGACATCCAATGACACGCCATCTTCTCCGGCGTATCGGACAATCAAGTAGCTGTGGAGCGAAGAGTTAACCGCAAACAGCGCGCCAAAGACCAATAAGCCACCGATGAGTGAAATCTTAATATAGAAGTCGCTGCTTAGGGCAATGGCGATTAGCGCAGGAATTAAGGTTAATAGCGCTGCCCATTTAATCGCTGTTTTGCCATCGGCTGGGGCGATTTGATCGTTTCCTGTTATGCGCGGCGCAATTGATTGCACCATGCCATAGGCAATGACCCAGCACGCCATAAAGCCGCCAACCCACCAGTGATTCCAGTTAAATATTTGAGCTAAAAATACTGGTAGTGCTACGACAAACCATACATCACGAGCGCCGAACAAGAATAATCTCGCCGCCGATAACACATTAATCGATTGGCTTTTTGAGAGCATTTCTTTGAATTTCGGTTTGTTTTTCGCCTTGCCAATATCGCCTTGTAAGGCGTATAGGCTAAAGCACCACAGCACAAATAAGAATGCAGCCATCGCAATCATTGCGTTGGTAAAACCAAGCAGGGCTAACAGCGCGCCGCCTAAGAAGAAACCAACACCTTTTAATGCGTTTTTAGAGCCTGTTAGCAACGCAATCCACTGATAGAGCTTATTATTCTCGTTACCTGAGACTAAAAACTTGATGGAGCTTTTGGCGCTCATTTTATTGAGATCTTTCGCAATACCTGACAATGCCTGTGCCGCCATAACATAGGCTATGGTGAGATATTCATTAGGCACGGCGAGCATCAGTAGGGCAATGACCTGCATCGCCAAACCAATATTCATGGTGCGATTTAAGCCCCACTTAGCACCGAGATAACCGCCGACGAGGTTGGTGATTACGCCAAAGATTTCATAGAACAAAAACAGCATCGCAATGGCAAGCGCTTCATAACCAAGCTGGTGGAAGTGCAATACTACCAGCATTCGCAGCGCGCCATCGGTCAGGGTAAAGCCCCAGTAATTTCCGGTGATAATCAGATATTGCTTGAGGCTTTGCGGCAGACCCGCGAGTTTACTCAACATGATTATTTATCACTTAGTCCGACTAGTTTCACTAATTCTGCGGTGCGGTTCGCGTAGCCCCATTCGTTGTCATACCACACGTATAGCTTCACTTGAGTGTCGTTGACGATCATAGTCGATGGTGCATCGACAATGCTTGAGCGTGGATCGGTGCGATAGTCGATAGATACTAGCGGACGCTCTTCATAACCCAAGATGTCTTTAAGCTCACCTTGTGCCGCATCTGCCATTAACTGATTTACTTCATCGCTAGTGGTTGCGCGATCCATTTCAAACACACAATCGGTAATCGATGCATTAGCCAGTGGAATACGAATAGCGTGACCGTTTAGCTTGCCTTTTAACTCTGGGAAAATATGCGTGATAGCGGTTGCTGAGCCAGTGGTTGTTGGAATTAAGCTCATGCCGCAAGCGCGGGCACGGCGTAGATCTTTATGCGGTGCATCCAAGATAGTTTGGGTGTTGGTGATATCGTGAATGGTTGTCATGCTACCGTGCTTAATGCCGATTTTCTCGTGAAGTACTTTAACGACTGGCGCTAAACAGTTAGTGGTACAAGAAGCGGCTGTGACAATTGGAAACTCGTCTTTGTTGTACAGATGATCGTTAACACCCATCACGATGTTCAGAACGCCATCTTCTTTAACTGGTGCCGTGACTACCACGCGCTTAACACCTTGATCTAAGTAATCTTGCAACATGGCTTTTTTCTTGATTTTACCGCTCGCTTCGATGACTACGTCACAGCCTGACCAATCAGTATCATTGACGGCAACATTGCGCGTGCAGGCAATCGTCTTACCATCGACAATCATATTATCGCCGTCAGTTGTCGCCTCATGATGCCAAGTGCCGTGGACTGAATCGAATGTTAGAAGATGCGCTAGTGTTGCCGCGTCACCTGCGGGATCGTTGATTTGTACCACTTCGAACTCAGGCCAGTCGAAGGCTGCACGCATTGTTAAACGTCCCATACGGCCAAAACCGTTAATTCCTACTTTAATTGTCATAATAACCTCAATTGTTAATGCGGTTTATTAGCCGCAAAATCTGTCTTTGCTTGGGCGATTGCTCATCGCCTTTAATGCGTTAATACTGTCTTTTATTAGCGTAATGTTGTGTCTGGTTGTCTGTGCTAATACACTTTTTGCCCATTGTGGTAGCTGCGGATTAATGCGGTAAAACACCCACTGTCCATGCTTGCGACCAACGATAATATTGGACTTTTTTAGCACCGCGAGATTACGCGATAACTTTGGCTGACTCTCTTCATCTAGCGCTTCCATTAATTCACAAACACATAATTCGCCGTGATAATGGGTAAGCATTAGCGTGCGTAGACGAATATCATCGGTCAGACCTTTGTAAAAATCGATGGGATTAACTGCAATGGCGTCGCTGTCTTGGACGGCAAATTGTTCAGGGAGCTCAGCGGCAAGGAATAGAGAAATGAGATCATCAATTTCTTGTAATGTTTTGCTAAAGGCATGAGCTTGCTGGCGAGTTTTAGGATCGGGAAGATGCCATGCTAACTGCTGCGTTGCATTGTCGTATTCTCTGCATTGCGCCTGTGCGTCGTCACACAGTGTAATCACGGTATCAAAGTGCTCGCCATCGAAGTCTGAGAAGGGTTTAGAGTAGAGTGCACTCGTATCAATATCGAGATCGTTAAGGGCTTTTACTGCGCGTTCATCAACGGTTTCAGGCGCCATGCCGGCACTGAAAACATCGAAATAGTCGCTTGCTCTATGTGTCAGCAATGCTTGTGCAAGTTGTGAACGGGCTGAGTTTCCGGTACATAAAAATAAAACGCGTTTTCGTTGATTATTCGTCATGCAAATTCTCACCTTATTAAATATATAAAATAGTGTATATTTGATTTGTCGTATATTCAACTGTTGGCTGAACTTTTTTTTGAATAGGGGGAGATAATTGTTATTTAAATGTTAACGATGTGTAAAACTTTGATTTTTATGTTGAAGTTATTTTTCAATCATCCTAGTGTAGATTTTCTAAACAATAAAAAGGAGTTAAAGATGCATAAAATTCTAACTATAACATTAGCTATTTTTCTCACCGCATGTGTTTCTACACCCAAATCAACGATTAATGTCAAAGACAATTATTTAAAAAAGCCAAATGAGATTTTGCTGACTTTAGTTGGCGTTAACGGAAAGTTGTTTGAAGAGACAATTACAGAACCGGGCTCGTATTTATTTCAAGTTGAGCGATTAGAATCCTTAAAAGGGGAAAAGGCACAGCAAAGCTTTCATACAATGCGTGTCAAACTTGAAGACAATAGTAACTATCAGCTTATGACAAAGGAAGAGAGCGGATATATTTATGTTTGGCTCGAAGATATTAAGTCTAAGAAGATAGTGTCGACTGTTTCTGCGTTGTCTGACTTTGACGTGCCAGAAATTACCCTTAACGCGCCAATGGAAACTATTGCGATATCAGGTCAGCGCATTTCGAGACTCGATAAAATAGGTACTAATCCTTGTAGTTTCAAATATACGGTTAGTGATATGAATCATGGATTCGAAGGCTCGATTACCGACAAGAAGTTACGGACTCGCTATAACCGCCCTCGTTGTTAAAATAAGGTGTACATCATGAAATTTATTATCAGTGTTTTAATTGTTTTGGCTAGTGTTTTCGCAAGTTCTTCTGTTGGCGCAATGAGCGAATCAAAACTAACCAGTTTATGTGAAAGTGATTGCACGACAGAGTATCAGTTCTTTAGGAAGTATACAGAACAGGGATCGTCTTTGGCTGAGTTTGCTATGGCAATTATGTTGTATCAGGGAATTGGGGTTGAACAAAATATCGAGAAAGCTAATCGACATTTAGCGAGAGCTGCGCGAAAAGGCGAGCCCGGAGCGCAGTATCAATTGGGCTACTTTTATGAACACGGTTTGTTTAAAGCCAAAAATTTAAAGTCTGCTCGTAAGTGGTACTATCTCGCTAGCCGTAAGAACACTCTTGACGCTAAAGATAAAGTTGCTCGATTGGATGAAATACTTGAGTCTAAAGAATCTAATCGTGGTAATAGTAAATTAATTGAAGAATCAGAACTCTCGGGGATAAGCGCGAAAGCATCAAGTTCAGTTACTGTAAAAGAGCGTATAACAGTAGTAATGCAGGCAGACTATCGCCAGATTTTGAAGGCCGCAAAAATTCAAACTTGTAATGCTAATTGCGATCCCTATTGGACTAATGTGTTAGCGCCAATACTGAAGCTAAAGGGTTAGTAGAAAGGAGCCTCTAATTCGGAGGCTCCTTTTTTTGCCACTGCCTTAAAGTGATCTTATTCAATCTCCACTAATTTCCCGCAATTATTTCAAGACACTGCCTCTAAAACATTGGATAATTAGCGCCAATTATTTTTGGCCGTTTATTACATTGCAATTGCGGCAGCTAACACACTGGATATTTTCATGGAAATCAACGTTAACTTTCTAGATAACTTGCGACTTGAAGCGAAATTTGATGACTTTACCGTTATCGCCGACCAGCCTATTCGCTATAAAGGCGATGGCAGTGCGCCGGGGCCTTTCGATTATTTTCTAGCATCTTCGGCGATGTGTGCCGCTTATTTCGTGAAGGTTTACTGTAATTCTCGCGATATCCCAACCGATGGCATTTCGGTATCGCAAAACAATATCGTTGATCCAGAAAATAGATATCAGCAAACCTTTAAGATTCAGGTGCAATTACCAGACAGCATTAGCGAGCGCGATCGCACGGGTATTTTACGTGCTATCGACCGCTGTACCGTGAAGCGCGTAGTGCAAAATCAGCCTGAGTTTATCGTTGAAGCGGTAACTAATCTCAAAGATGAATCTGACGCCATGTTGATGGAACTGCCAGATGATGGCAGCCAGACCTTTATTGAAGGCAAAGACTTACCACTGGAAGAAACCATCAAGCAGATGACTAAGATTTTGTCTGATTTAGGCATGAAAATCGAAGTAGCGTCATGGCGCAACATTGTGCCAAACGTATGGTCACTGCATATTCGCGATGCGGCATCTCACATGTGTTTCACCAATGGTAAAGGGGCAACTAAAGAGAGTGCACTATGTTCGGCGTTAGGTGAATTTATCGAGCGCTTAAATTGCAACTTCTTCTACAATGATCAGTTCTTTGGCAGCGATATCGCTAATCGTGACTTTGTTCATTACCCAAATGAAAAGTGGTTTAAAGGTAATGAGTCTGACGCATTGCCAGCAGGAATTTTAGATGATTACAGTCGCGCTATTTACGATCCAGAGGGCGAGCTTCGCGCGACGCACTTAATTGACACTAACTCAGGCAATGTTGAGCGCGGTATCTGTGCCTTGCCATATCAGCGTCATAGCGATGGCGAGACGGTGTACTTCCCGTCAAACCTGATTGAGAATTTATTCTTAAGTAACGGCATGAGTGCAGGTAACAACTTGGCTGAAGCCAAGGTGCAGTGTTTATCTGAAATTTTTGAGCGCGCGGTTAAAAAGCAAATAATTAGCGAAGAAATCGTACTACCTGAAGTGCCTAAAGAAGTTATTGCCCAATATCCTGGCATTAAAGAAGGCATTGATGCACTAGAAGCACAAGGTTTCCCAATTGTGGTAAAAGACGCGTCACTTGGCGGTGTATTCCCTGTGATGTGTGTAACCTTGATGAATCCGAAGACAGGTGGCGTATTTGCTTCATTTGGCGCACACCCAAGCTTTGAAGTTGCGCTAGAACGCAGTTTAACTGAGTTGTTACAAGGCCGTAGTTTCGAAGGTCTCAATGATGTACCTAAGCCGACATTTGAAAGTGCAGCAGTAAGTGAGCCAGAGAACTTTGTCGATCACTTTATCGATTCGACAGGTGTTATTTCATGGCGCTTCTTTAGCGATAAAGCGGAATACGATTTCTGCCACTGGGATTTCTCGGGCACGACCGAAGAAGAGAGTGATCGTTTATTTGGTATCTTGGCTGATTTAGGCAAAGAGGCTTATGTCGCTGAATACACCGACATAGGTTATGCCTGCCGTATCTTAGTGCCTGATTACTCAGAAGTGTACATGGTGGACGATCTGATTTGGGACAATACCAACAAAGCCCTGAATTTCCGCGAAGATATCCTTAATCTTCACAGTCTAAGCGATGAAGCATTAGATGACTTATACAACCGCCTTGAAGAAAGCGAACTTGACGCTTACACCGACATTAAAACACTGATTGGTATCGAGTTTGACGAGAATACCAATTGGGGTCAGTTAACTATTTTAGAGCTTAAAATCTTAATTAACTTAGCCTTAGGCGATGTTGATGAATCCATCGAACAAGTGGGTAGTTACCTGCAATACAACGACAACACAGTCGAGCGCGGTCTGTTCTATCAAGCGCTGAATACGGTATTGGAAATTGCGGTAAACGACGAGCTAGAAATTGAAGATTACATCCACAACCTTAACCGCATGTTTAGCGTGCCAGTGATGGAAGGTGTTATCGGTAGCATCAACGGCGATGTTCGCTTCTATGGTTTAGAGGCAACGAATATGGATCTTGAAGGCTTAGATAGACATCAGCGTCTACTTAATAGCTATAACAAGCTGCATAAGGCGCGTGCAGAGCGCGCTGGTAAGTAATACTAAAAAGAAGAGCCCCAGTTTAACCGGGGCTCTTTGTATGAATTAATTTAATTGAAAATCTAATCTAACTTCTTGGTCCATACGCTTTGTAAGGTCATCTTTTGATTTTGCGGGTAAATACTTCCAAACTTCCAACGCTCGTTTCGCTTCTTTATCAAACACGCCTCTCGGCTTTGACTCCACAATATTGATATTGGCTACGCTGCCGTTATCCAAAATATCAAAAGTCATCACGACATATCCTTGTATGCCATTTTTCGCGGCATTTATTGGGTAGCGAGGCGCAACCCGAACAACTGGCATTAAGTCTCGTGGTGCTTGTGATTTTTGTTGTGCATGTTGTGTTTTATTCGTTGAATTGCGTAATTTACTGAGCGTTTCAATAGCTCTCTTCATACTCGCTGGCGCTAAGGTTTTCGAATCTACTGCCTTTGTTAGGTATTTAATGGCCTGTGATTCATCAGATGTTGTATACATCATTCCAAGCATTTGGTTGATATATGCTTGGTCATAGGCAGTTTTCGGCACTAATGTTTTTGCCATTGCTATTGCATCGCTTTCATTGCCGATTTGATATTGGTCATAAATGGAGGCAATGTGCACTCCGACAGACTTACTGAGCACATAGTTCGATTGACGTTTTGATGTTGATTGACAGGCAGCCAAAGCCAATATGGTTAGCGGAATAAGCAGTTTTTTCACAGAAGGTTATCCTTAGTTATCTTTGTTCTTTTGTTGTTTCTTACCTTGCGCTCTTAACTCTTTCATAAAGACTGACTCATCGGGAACGCGAATTTGTGCGAACACTTCGCTGATGGGTTGGGTAATAAAGCGCTCGGGGAAAGAGGCGCGAAATTTAACAAATTTATCTTTTAATTTAAATAGATAGACAGATGTAAAACTCTGTTCTCCCAGTTTTTGCAAATATTCACCTTCGAAATAAACACCGTTTATTTGTTGATTTTCGTGCTGCACTGTTAGGGTTTTCGGCTGAGAAAATTTTATGTCTGTCCATTCGAGTTGTTTAGCGACACTATTAAATTCGTTTTTGATATTCTTCGATTCTTCGGCGAGTAGGCTTTGTTCGTCACTAAAATCTACTTTACGGATGGGGTAAACATAAAGGTCGATGCGATCATTGTGAAATCCTTCGGCGGCATAGGTGATTGAACTGCCTAATAAAGGGTCGTTGTAGATATATTGTCCCATATTGTCGAAGTTAGCGATTTTAGCGGGCACTACTAAGTCTTGCTCATAATTACTTGCTTTAAGGGTTTTAGTTAAAAAACGGGTAGAGAGTGTTTGATCTGTTTGCAAGTCTTTGAGCACATTGGAAACTAAACTCTGCGCGAATTCGATATCGGCGTCTTCTTTATCGCTAAATAGCGATATACTACTGATGTAAGGAAGCTTGTAATCGTATTGTTTGATTTTAAAATTACGCCAATAGACAGAAACCTCGGCGTCAACGTCCATCGAGTTTGTCATCGGAATAAGCATTAAGCTGGCGCCAGATAACGCCGCTCGCGATATCTCACCAGCGGTTTCTGAATCCATACTTGCCGTTGCTATTGCGATAGAATACTCAATATTGTCGTTGGCAAAATGGACGTCTTCAAACAGGTTGGTGTCTTTAAATTGTTTGCTGTATTGCCTTGTCGATACCTTGTTTATGCGGCAATGGTTTAATACGGATTCATCTGCAAAACGCTGACATTTACTTTTGAGTTCGGACGAGAGTTTGGTGTGATAAATCGACACTGCAGGCATTTGATAATCAACATGCTTATCGTAAGTTGCTAATTCTGTCTTAGTTGTTGATGCACAACCAGTGGCTAATGCTATTGTCCCTGACAGAAGTAGCAGTCGAGATAGATTTTTGGGCATCATTGTTAATCCCTTAATCGAAAATGCTAAGGGAGCATAGCACAACTTTTTGTGACTTATGCTTATAAATCTAGAACTGCTTAGAGATTTAAAAATAGGTCTACCGTTTCTAAGTGACGCTTAGCAATTTCAATCAAGCTTTAATGACGTTAATCCTATAACCTTTGCTGTGCATTGAAAAACTCCGTAAATTAAAGGTTAATTAGAAAATAATGCAGCAACGCTATAAAGAACGTTTTCGCAAAGTCATCCACTATATTCATCAGCATCTTGATGAATCTATATCTCTAGACGACCTAGCAGCGGTAGCACACTTTTCTAAGTACCATTTTCAGCGTCAATTCAGTGCGATATTTGGTCTTACTCCCATTCAGTATCTACAGCAAGTTAGACTAGAGCGCAGCGCCTTTGAACTGGCTTTTCGCGCGCATAGTATTTGCGATATTGCGTTTAATAGTCAGTTTCAAAGCCATGAGGCTTTTAGTAGAGCCTTTAAGAGAACCATGGGACAGAGCCCGCTTCAATTTAGACAAATGACACCCTGGGAAAAGCTGTATCACAGCAGTCTTAATCTTTCGGATCAAAACACAAGGTTATTAAGCATGGATTTTACGACAGCAGAACAACAAGTTGAGATTATCGACTTCCCCACAACGAATATCGCGCGTCTTTCGCATATTGGTGCGCCAGCGCTAGTGATGAAAACTGTCTCACGCTTTATTGAGTGGCGCTGCGCGCAAGGAAACTTATCACCTCAACAAACTGATACTTATAATATTTTATACGACGATCCAAATAACGTCGCCGCTAGTGACTATCGTTTCGATGTTGCTTGCAGCGTTAAACAACCAATTAGTGATAACGACGTTGGCGTGGAAAATGCTGTTATCGACGGGGGGAAATGCGCCCGCCTAAAATGTGTCGGCACTAATGACATAATGGCGCAGGCTATTCACTATCTTTATGGTGAATGGCTTATCGATAATAATGTTGAGTGCGATGACAGACCCTTGTTTGTTAAGAGGGTGACGATGTTTCCTGAGGTGGCAATGAATCAACAATCCTTCGAAATATATTTACCTATTAAGTAGTTTATATTGTATACAGCGATAGTTATTCCCAAATCCTTGGTGTTATTAGTTTTTAGCTGGATTTTAACCTTGCTG
>JBMYWG010000043.1:0-32218 GCA_049607155.1 Psychrobium sp. | reverse complement strand
CCGCTTTAATTGAATCGCCACATGAAATTGTGGCGGTTTACACCAAAGAAGACACTCCGTCGGGTCGTGGTAAGAAACTACAAGCAAGCGCCGTAAAACAACTTGCACTAGAGCACGAGCTGCCAGTAGTACAACCTAAATCACTGCGCAATGAAGATGCACAGGCAGAATTAGCCACCTTTAATGCAGATCTGATGGTGGTTGTCGCTTACGGTCTTATCCTGCCACAAGAAGTGTTAGACACGCCGCGCCTTGGCTGTATCAATGTTCACGGTTCGCTATTGCCGAAATGGCGTGGCGCAGCGCCTATTCAACGTGCTGTATGGGCGGGTGATAAGCAGAGTGGCGTTACCATTATGCAAATGGACAAAGGCCTAGATACTGGCGCCATGCTGTATAAAGCAAGTTTAGATATTGATGCCCAAGAAACTAGCGCCACACTTTATGAGCGCCTTGCTGAGTTAGGGCCTAGTGCACTAGTTGAAGCAATGGATCTGCTTAGTGAAGACAAACTCACAGCAGAAGCTCAAGATGACGAACAAGCTACCTACGCACACAAGCTGTCGAAAGATGAAGCTAAGATCGATTGGAATGACAGTGCAGCGCATATCGAGCGTTGCGTACGCGCCTTTAATCCTTGGCCAGTATCGTTTTTCCAAGTTGCTGATCTCAACGTTAAAGTTTGGCAAGCTAGTGCGGACTTAACACCTGTTAGTCAAGCTGCTGGTACTATCATTAACGCCGACAAGAAAGGCATTGTGGTGGCAACAGGAGAAGGCACTATCACCTTATTAAATCTGCAATTTCCTGGTAAGAAAGCGATGGCAATTAACGATATTCTTAATAGCCGCAAAGCATTATTTGAAGTAGGCAGCCAACTATGAACTTACGTGCCCTAGCCGCACAAACGGTTGCCGCCGTACTCGAACGTGGCGAGTCTCTCGCCACAGCATTACCAGCAGCTCAATCACAAATTGAAAACCCAAAAAACAAAGCGCTGTTGCAAGAGCTTTGTTATGGGGTAATGCGTGAATTAACTCAGTTAGAGTATTTCGTTAACACCTTGATGGATAAACCATTAAAAGGTAAGCAACGCATTGTTCATCACCTTCTTATCGTCGGTGCTTATCAGCTTTTACACACTCGCATTCCAGCACATGCAGCGCTTGGGGAAACCGTTGCTGCGGTAGACGATATTCAGCGTCCAAAATTCAAGAGCTTGGTCAATGGTGTGCTGCGTAATCTGCAGCGCCAGAGTGAAAAACTGCGCGAGAAAATGCCAACCAAAGGCCCTATTACTTTTAACCACCCGAAATGGTTAATCAAACGTGCTACGGCTGCTTATCCAAAACAATGGCAACAAATTCTCAAGGCTAACAATGAACGTTCACCGATGTGGCTGCGCAATAACAGCGCAATGCAAAGTCGTGAACAATACCTTGCTCAATTAGCTGAATTAGAAATTGAGGCCAGCGCTGGCGCAATTGGTGATAACAGCATTTTGTTAGCCAATCCTGTACCAGTAACCGCCTTACCAGATTTTGATAAAGGCGCTAGCTCGGTACAAGATATTGCCGCCCAACAAGCGGCTGAATTACTTGACGCCCAAACAGGCGAACGCATCTTAGATGCCTGCGCAGCACCAGGTGGAAAAACTTGCCATATACTTGAATTGGCAAAAGATATTGAGGTTACAGCTTTAGATTGCGATCAAAAACGTTTAGATCGCGTTGCCCAAAATCTAGAGCGTATCAGCCTTGAAGCTACGCTAATTTGTGGTGACGGCACTGCGCCAGAAACTTGGTGGGACGGCAAAGAATTCGACCGCATATTACTCGATGCGCCTTGTTCAGCAACAGGTGTCATTCGCCGCAACCCCGATATTAAATGGCTGCGTCGCGACAGCGATATTGAGCAATTAGTCGAACTTCAACAACAAATCTTCGATGCGAGCTGGAAACTACTAAAATCAGGCGGTACGCTTGTTTATGCTACTTGCTCTATTCTCCCTAATGAAAATAGCCAGCAAGTTGCTAAGTTTTTAGAGCGTCATCAAGATGCTAAATTAATTCCATTACATCAAGGCGATACGCCACAAACGCCAGGATGGCAACTGCTACCCGGCGACAACAATAGTGATGGTTTTTACTACGCTAAACTACAAAAACAATAAAAGGTCAGTCGCGTGAAAATAATTATCTTAGGCGCAGGACAAGTAGGCGGCAGCCTCGCAGAAAACCTAGTCGGTGAAGACAGCGATATCACCATTGTCGACAGCGACCGCGCGGCACTTGCCGAACTCAAAGATAAATTAGATTTACGCGCCGTTCACGGCCACGCATCACACCCACAGGTGTTGTTAGATGCGGGTGCCGATGACGCCGACCTCGTCATTGCAGTAACCAACTCAGACGAAATCAACATGGCCGCGTGCCATGTTGCTTACTCCTTGTATAAAGTACCTACTAAAATCGCCCGTATTCGCAACGACGATTATCTACGCGTTGCTAAGCACCTCTTTCACTCCAAGAAAGCCTGCTTTAAAGATGATAAAAAAAGCGAGAAAAAAGATCCTGCCGCGGGTTTTGTTATCGACGAACTTATCTCACCAGAAACTTTGGTAACCGGCTATATTCGTCGCCTTGTAGACTATCCCGGCGCATTACAGGTATTGCAGTTTGCCAATAGAAAAGTCAGCTTAGTAGCGGTACGTGCATACTACGGTGGCCCATTAGTTGGCCACGCATTATCTGCGCTACGCGAACACATGCCTAATATCGACGCTCGTGTAGCTGCTATCTTTCGCCAAGGACGTCCAGTTAGGCCCCAAGGTACCACCATTATTGAAGCTGATGACGAAGTATTCTTTGTCGCTGCTACGGGTCATATTCGCGCGGTAATGGGTGAGCTGCAAAAACTCGAAAATCACTATAAGCGCATTATGATTGTCGGTGGTGGCAATATCGGTGCAGGGCTTGCGAAACAGCTTGAAGAAAGCCATCAGGTTAAGCTTATCGAGCGCAATCAAAAACGCGCTGAAGCCCTATCACAAGAGCTAACCGACGCGACGGTGTTTGTTGGTGATGGCGCCGATCACGAGCTGCTTAGCGAAGAGCACATCGAGCAAACCGACTTATTCATCGCCGTAACCAATGACGATGAAGCAAATATCATGTCGTCGATGCTCGCAAAACGCATGGGGGCGAAAAAAGTCATGGTACTGATTCAGCGTAGTGTTTACGCTGATTTAATGGAAGATACCAATATTGATATCACCATTTCGCCGCAACAAATCACGATTTCAGCGCTGCTTTCTCACGTAAGACGCGGTGATATTAGTAACGTATATTCACTACGCCGCGGCGCGGCAGAAGCTATCGAAGCGATCGCCAACGGTGACTCCATGACATCTAAGGTTGTTGGTCGTCGCATCATGGATATTAAATTACCACCGGGCGCCACCATAGGTGCGATAGTGCGTGATAATGATGTGCTCATTGCCCATGACAAGACAGAAATCAAAACAGGCGATCACGTTATTCTGTTTTTAATTGATAAGAAACACATCGGCGATATCGAACGACTGTTCTCACCTAGCGCGTTTTTCTTATAGCATTCATTTGGTTAACCACTTCATCAGCGGCTTCGTTAAAGCCGCTGAATGGAATAAACAAATGGGCACCATAGTGTTTTTCTAATAAAACCATTTGATGGAAAAATGGCGCTAATGGCCCAACAACTTGAAAGCCAGATGGCATCTTAAACGGTGCCAAGTCAATTTGCGCTTCGCTCGTCGTTAGATCTCCCTGTGAAATAGCTAAAGCCAGAATATCCCGATGTTCGTGAATAATACGGCTAGCTAAGCGTGGCGACACATTATCGATTAGCTTTTCTAAATCAATGACTTTTATGCCAATGTAGTGAATTTCTTTTTGTTGCAGTTGATAATAGAAACGAGGAATGTGGATACGACTGATATTTTCCCAATCAAGCTTCCACTGGCCATAACGATGAAAGTAGCGCAGGTGTTGCTGAGTTAGCTCTAAACTAACAGACGGCTCAAAATGTTTAGCAATGCCAATAAAAAACAGTGCAACCGCCGCCAAACACACCAAACCAAATTGCAGTGACAATGATGGCCACCACAACTGCCCCAAGATAGCCAAGAAGAGTAAAGCGACACCCGCCACCATAAAAAACTGCTTATAGTTAGGTGCCGGTGACTTTATCCGCAGTGGCAGCTTCATAAACTAGTCGTGATTTTCCAACAACGAATCAGCGAACTCATCCACTTTTGGCCAATCGGTATATTCAATATCCTTGCTGGTATCGGTTTCGCCACCTGTTATTTTCATGATTAAGCGGATCATAAACTTGTCGAAAAATCCGTAACGACTATAAAGTAAAGCCCCCGCAAACACCGCTAGATTCTGTGGCTGCCACGGCGACAAACTCAGAAACTTCTTCATATAGGCATTGGTTTGCGGTGTGTTTTTCTCCGGTTTTCTCGCGGTTAAATTAACGCAGAAAAAACCGTTTTTTACTTGCTCAAGCTGCGCTTGATGCTTGTTTATAAACTGATAAAGCCCCTTGTTTAGATGGCCGTAACGGATTGAAGCCCCGATAATTACCTGACTGTAATCACTGCAATTTATCGCATCTGCTTCAGCCAACGACATCAGTTTAGTTTCCTGACCACTTTGCGCCATACGCTGCGCCATGCGCTGACATATCTTTAGTGTTTGACCATCGTGAGTTGAGTAAATTAGAGCAATAATCGACATTAGTTTTTCCAGAATACCGGCGTAAATAAGACAAGTAAGGTAAAGATTTCGAGGCGACCAAACAGCATAGCAATCACCAAAATCCATTTCGCAGCATCGTTGATATCACCGTAATGCGCAGCAACCTCTCCCAGGCCAGGGCCGAGGTTGTTTAATGATGCTGCGGTTGCACTAAATGCGGTAATGTCGTCGAGGCCAGTAAATAACAGCGCTAGCATACAAATTACAAACACCAATGCATAAGCGGCAAAGAAACCCCATACCGCATCAACCACGCGATCGGGCAACGCCTTACTACCCAAGCGAATTGCATAAACAGCCCGCGGATGCACCAAGCGCTTTAATTCACGTGCCCCTTGTAAAAACAGTAGTACCACACGAATAACTTTCATACCGCCACCAGTCGAACCAGCACAGCCACCAACGAACGACGCGAATATCAGTAATAACGGCAAGAATAACGGCCAGCCACTAAAACTTTCTGTGCCAAATCCAGCTGTTGTTGATACAGACACCGCTTGGAACAATGCATGGTCGAACGCCTCATCGACTGAATTGTAGATATTTTCGCGATACAACACAGTAAATACGATGACCACCAGCGCTAACTGAAACAGCAAAAATAAACGCATTTCTGGATCTTTAAAATACGAGCGCAGCATTTGTTTTGGGCGAATAATCGCAGCGTAGTGAAGGCTAAAGTTAACGGCTGAGATTAATAAAAAGATTACACAGATCAGATTGATAAGTGATGAATCGAAATAGCCAATACTGGCGTCATGAGTTGAGAAGCCACCGATGGCAATGGTGGAAAAGCTATGACAAATAGCATCAAATGGCGTCATGCCAGCCGCCCAATACGCCAAGCTACAAAGCGTGGTCAAGGCAACATAGATATACCACAGCGCCTTAGCGGTTTCGGCGATCCGCGGTGTCATCTTGGAATCTTTTACGGGTCCCGGTGTTTCGGCGCGGTACAGCTGCATACCACCAACGCCTAGCATCGGTAGTACAGCCACCGCCAATACGATTATCCCCATACCGCCAAGCCACTGCAGTAGGTGACGATAAAACAAAATCGCTTTTGGTAAATTATCTAAGCCAGTAATAACTGTTGCGCCCGTCGTAGTCAGGGCAGAAAAGGATTCAAAGACACTGTCGGTTAAGCTCATGTCGGGCTTATCTGACAATAAGAAAGGAACCGCACCCACGCTACCTAGCGCAAGCCAAAACATCACAACGACCACGAATCCGTCACGTACCTTGAGCTCGCGCTTATGCTCGCGGTTCGGATACCAACAAAACAAGCCGATGATGACACAGACCACAAAGGATTCGACAAAAGCAACACCACCACCATCGTCGTAATAAGCTGCAATTAACGCAGGAACCAGCAAAGTGGTACTGAAAATGGTGATTAATAGACCAAGAATTCGAATCAGGGAGCGTGTTTGCATAAGTTCGAGGCAGTGTTGTTTAGTTTAGTCAAAGGGCTAATGTATCATAGCTTAGAAATGAAGAATATCGCTTTGTTTCAGCTCAACTATTTTGACCTTTCATCATAAAAACATCAGCTTTTACTCATAGAAAAATCAATCAATTATCCAATTCTCTGATTGTAATGTTGCGACAACAAAAACCACAAGGAACCCTCATGTTTTTATCCATCGTTAACAAGCTCGCAAACACACTTGTCCTAAGCCTATTACTCGCGAGCCATGCAACCGCTGAACATCAACTCATACAGCATAAAATAACGAGCAAGTTCAGCAAACAAACTGTCGAATTGCACGTTCACCTGCCGCAAGATTACGACGACAAACAGCAATACATTCCGCTGTATACAACAGCAGGTGACAGACGATTAAAGAGTATGTTGGAACAAATCGATTGGATGAGCCACGTCAGCTTTGGTCCAATTCCGAAGATGATCGTTATTCAATTGCCCTATATTCCCGCACCAAACGAAGTGCCAATGAAGGACGTGCAAGCATCTGGCAACAATACGGAAATCACCATTGATGTTCTCGAGCAGGAAGTTTTGCCGCTGATAAAGAAACACTATTCAATTTTGCCATTTCGCATTCTTGAAGGCTATTCCACCAATGCTAACTTACCGCTAAATATCATGGCTGATGCACCGCAACTGTTTAACGCCTATATCAGCATCAATCCAGCCTGGGTCTTGGATAAGAACAATCTTATGGCGAGACTTAAAAACCAACTGACCAGTGACCAGTTAAAATATCGCTCCGCTTATGTGTCCTTAGGTAGCTTCCATCAAAACAGCGCGGCCTTTTCCGAGTTTAAGCATCTAAGTGAACAGGTAAATACCAAGCTGTCGCTAGTCTTAGACAAACAAAACGATATTAATTATTACACCGCGCCAATGATGCTCTTTCCCAAGGCCTTAGAGTTAGTCTTTAGTGACCGTAACCCAAAAGACTTATCATCACTGGCCAAAGGTGGAATTGCAGCAGTGGATAATTACTATCAGAAGCTTGCTAAAAAATATGGCTATTCACTATCGCCAATTAACACCCTGCACGATCTCAGCGACTACTACGGTCAACACAAGCAGCCTAAAAAACAAGTCCAAACCTTGAAACATATTCTCAAACTAAAGCCAGACAATGTGTTTTATCGAATTATGTTGGCAAATGTGTTTTTTGATAACAAACAACAAGCGCAATATCAGCACTACATCGACGAGGCATTAGCGCTGGCTAAAGCCGCTAACAACGATGAAGCGATAGAATATATCCAGCATATTATCAGTGAAAACAGCTAGTCTAAGAGCGCAAAATCTCGAATATTGCGCATAAAGGCATCACTTAAAAAACGCCCTGTTTTAGCATCGACATCCGTCATTAACAGGGTGTTTTCATCATAATGACCAACGCGTTTAATAATTAACAAATCAGACGATAAGCGCCAAATGTTTTGCTGCTTATCTTGAAAATAAATACCACTGTCAGTGCCAATGATAAAACGCCATTGCAGCTTCATATCTTTGGTCAATGCGATTGGTTCGGCAATGTATAAAGTGCCTTTTAAATCTATGTGCTGTAAATAACCATCAGCGGTAATAGTCAGATAATGCTGTTCGCCGATGCGCTGTGACCACTGCGTATCAGTTTTCATGATTTTTCGCGTGCTTCCCGTGGCTAAATTAACTTCCATCAGCCACTGTTCATTTTCTACGAATCCACTTAACAACGCGGTTGGCGAAGAATCATCAAACCATTGATAAGCCCTTAGTGGTTTTGCCATTAAGTTAACGCGCTGAGCTTGCTCACCCATGACTTTGCTCCAAAGCTCGTCACCAGCAACAAATACCAATGAATTCCCCTGTGGAGCCCATGCATAAGACGACACATCAGACTGACTACTGGTCAACTGCTGAGTTTGCTGCTTTGATTGCAGCCATAATTGGACGCTACCACTGCGATCTGAGAGTAAACTAATATCTTGGTGTTGTGGCCGAAAGCGAGCATCAAAATCTCGATAAATCGAGCGCGCTATTGATTGAACATCTTCTTGCGAGTCTAAAAGCGGTGCCGAATGAACATCCCAATCTTCACGCCCTAGCTCAACAAGTATTCGGTCATCATAATTCATGGCAGCAAATAGCTTATCTCTGCTCGGAATAGCGATAGTGGCAGCTTCGTTTCCAACTTCAAACATCTTCAAGCGCTGCTCAGCGGCAATAATCACCTTTGATGGTGTGTGCCACCGAACATTTGACGCAAAAAGATCCTTACCAAGCGGCCATTGTTGTAACACCTTAAACTCGTTATCCTCAAGTTGTCCAACCGTGAGATAAGGCTGAGTTTCATCGGCGCTAATAATGGCTAGCTTGTCGCTTTGTGGTTCAATCGCCAAACTATTCAATTTACCTAGCTCAAGCGCAATATCACGCATAGTACCTTGCGATAAATCATGCCGTTGTAATGAGGTTTTGCCTTGATAATCACGATAAATCGTCAATACTTGCTCCGCATTCAGCGCATTTGGCGCTGTCATAAAGCCGCGCTTACAAGGGAGCAGCGTTTCAACACTTAAGGAATCAAGGGTGAGCTTGGCAACTTCACTGCACTTGATTGCACCGTTCAAACGCAAGCGACTAAACAATAAAGCATTGTTGTAATGATCGAATGACAAGCCACCTTCAATCCATAACTCTCGTGCTAATACTTGCGAGCTGCCATCACTAAGGTTTTGACGGACAATGCTTAATTGGCGAGGATTATCCCCTTGAATATAAATCAATTTACCATCAACAATTACGCCGCCGTATTGCGCTTCATCGGCACTGGTAAGCATCTTCAGTTGTTTTATTTTCGGCGTATTGTCAGGTGATTGCTGAGTCGGCGGTTTCAATAAACCAAAAGCCAGCGCCAAAATCGCGATAACAATTAGCGAATAGCTTTTAAACCGGCTATTCGTAGCAACACTTGCCACCGGGTTCTTATTAACCTTAGCCACCAAGCTATAACCGAGTTTAGGATGAGTTTTGATGACCGATTGCGATTTAGCATCGTCGGCAAAAACCTTGCGCAACTGAGCGATACACCGCTGCAAAGCATTCGGTGCAACAACAACGTCTCCCCACACAGCATCGAGTATTTTCTGCTGCGTAACCACATCCCCATTGGCTTGGACTAGTACCTTAAGTACCGCCATCGCCTTTGGCTCAACCGATTTGATATCTTTGCCAAAAACGACTTCGCCACGTTGCCAATCGACGCGATGCCCTGCTATCCGCTGAACGGTTTTCACTGGCTAACCTCTTCTTTTAACAGCAAAATACGCGCTTCAAAATAATCAGGGAAATGGCGATAAGTATTAATGTAATCACCCCAGTTATAGAAATAACCTCCCAAATAATCCAGCTGATACTGGTTTTTTTCAAACGCTCCCCCCGTATCAGCCAGCACCACCAAACGATGCTGATTATTGTGGCTTAGCATAATAAGCTTGCCCAATCCCAAGTGCGCTAAATCCCCCGCCACTGTCACTAATGGCTTAATAGGAATCTTGTAACTGGCGTCTTTACCATAGCCCAATACACTTTGGGTTTTCTTGAAATACCAATAGCGACCTTGCTGCTCTTTCTTGAGGTTGCGATCATAAGCAATACCATTATTACGGTCCACATTAAAAAAGTGCTGTGGATTACCCGCCGCATCTTCGATCATCACGGTGCCCTGCATTAAGGTATCTTCTAAATCACTTCGAGACAGCCACACCATAGGTTCTGCTAATGCCTTTTTGTCTAATACACCAGACAAGACTTGCTGTTTCGTGTATTGATAACGGGTGATGTGATCTTTTTTAGCGTCCGCCTGTTCTAGCGTTAATGACGCCTCATCATGGGGAATTTGATATAACGCATGCGGTGTCGACTCAGACTGAATAGCACTGCCTTTGGCCTTCTTAATGTAGTATTTAGTTAATAGTAAATGACCGTCTGGAATATTCTGCAACAAAGGTTTTTGATGGGAAAACTTAGCCACCTGCTGCTGATCTGGTAGCCAACGAACCATCTCAAAATGACGATTGATGAAGTTGATATCGTGTAAACGAGATTGTCGCCCAGCTTTTTTATCTTGCTGATTTACTATACAAATAAAAGCTAGTGTTGCTTTAATGCGCGCTAAATCACCACCGAATTGTTGGCTAATTCCGGGGTGATTAGCATGGCCGTCATAAGCCTTGCCCTTATCGAGATAATTAATAGTGCCTGAGGCGACATCACATAAGTCGTCACTACTTAACGGCGTCATTGCCCCAGAAACCACGTTATTTTCAACGGTGAAATTGTTTGCTTGAGCCAGCGATGGATGACTGACAATTAAAAACAGGCTAGCGGTTAACAACTTGAGATTCATACGGTTACATTTATTTGATTTACGTTCTCCAGCTAGTATGTCAAAGTGGCTAAAAAGAACCAACCAATAAGCGTATCGATAATGAAATTAACAACATTATTTAGTGCAAGTTTGTTATTGGGAAGCTCATTGGCAATTGCCGATGAACACAAAAGCCCATTAACGGTCACTCCTGTTGCTAAGCAACTGCACGTTATTTATGGTCAAGGCGGTAATATCGCTGTAAGCCATGGCAAGGACGGTTTATATATCATTGATGATCAATTTGCTCGTTTGTCAGACGAGATCAAGAAAGCCTTGGGCAACATTCAAACCAATCGCGCCGAGTTTGTAGTAAGCACTCATCATCACGGCGACCACACCGGCGGTAACGAAAACTTTGCCAATGATGGCAGTCATATTATCGCTCATCACAACGTGTATAAAAGGCTTGAACACAAGCACGGTAAAAACTCTAAATTCTTACCCGTACTTAGCTTTGGTCACGACATGACACTGCACTTTAACGATGAGAAGGCCAACTTAAAGCACTATCCTCACGCCCATACCGATGGCGATTCAGTGATTTTTTTCACTAAGGCGAATGCGGTACATCTTGGTGATATTTACTTTAACCTCGGCGGATTGCCTTTTGTCGATGTCGATAGCGGCGGTAGTTTAAGTGGCGTAATCGATGCAGTCGCCGATGTATTGAAACAGGTAGACAACCAAACCATTATTATCCCCGGACACGGCCAAGTTACTAATAAACAAGACTTAAAAAAGTATCTCAAGCTACTAAGACAAGCTCGTAATTTAATGGTAGAAGCGATGAGCGATGGTAAAACGATGGAGCAAGTTGTCGCAATGCGTCCACTAACACCGCTCAAACTCAAATACAGTAGCTGGCTACCAGAAGAGCGCACTACCAAACTATTCTATCGCAGTTTATCTAACCTGAACTAGGGATAACAAATGCCTTTCTGAAAGCCATTTACACCGCTAACTACGTTAAATCTGCTTACAATAGGCTAGCTATTGACGCGCAGATTTGCCTTGTTATCGAAGAAAATGACTAATCAGAAAGAATAGACAGATAACCTTTAGATATTAATAATCTAATATCATATCTTAACCCAAGTTCAGGTTAAGTACCCCCTGCGACTAAGCGTCATCATTAAAAGATAAGAATTGTCGCACCTTAGCAATAACTGGGGTGCGATAGTCTTCTAGCTCGAAAAACAATTCGTGACGCGCGCCCTCTACTGCCATTTTTTCAATCAATTCAGGATTCATATTGGCGACAAATTCATTTTGCGCCTCATTGTCGACGATGGTTTCTGCACCAGCTTGCAATAACAAGGTTGGAATAGTGATCTTTGGCGCGTCTGCGATACAAGCTTTACAGGCAATGAGTGAAGTCTGGAGCCAGTGGTAAGTGGGCGAGCCTAATTGCAATTGCGGATTATCATCATAGATCTGACGAAAATTAGAATACCGCGCTTCGTCTTGCGTTAATTCATTCTCTTCAAATACCGCGTTGTCATAGGGCTTGCCACCAAGCACATAACTCGACTCCCGCTGCAATAACTTATCCGCCATTAACGCCGCATTGGCAATCTGTTCCACCACAAATTGCGGCGCAGGCAATAAAATACCATGCATTGGGCTGGCTAAAATCAGGCGCTCAATTTGATGTGCCTTTGTCTGCACGTAACGAGTGGCGATTGTTCCCCCCATCGAATGTCCGAGTAGGATGTGATGAGTATGCTTGTTTGGCAACACGACATCATCGATGTACTTTGCTAAATCTTCGACGTAATAGGAAAAGTCTTCAACATGGCCTTTGTGATGGTTATCCAGCAACCGCTGCGACAAACCTTGTCCACGGTGGTCTAACATATAAACACTGTAGCCAAGTTGATAAAATTCATTAATAAGTGACTGATATTTTAAATAACTTTCAGTACGCCCGTTCACCATAATCATCGCAGGCGACACGCCTTCTTGCACCATGGCGCAATAGTGAATTTCGATATTGTTAGTGCCTTGGAGCGTACTTTGTTGTAAATTCCCTAACCAGTGACTCATTGTTTTTCCAACTAATTTTTGAATAGGTATGATGCCAGAACATGGATACTAGCGACAAGTACAACGCCGTTGAAGAGCAAATTTGTGCAACCACCAATATTCCCTTCATCCAGTTTTCACAAGGTGACAAGCCCTGCCTATTTATTCACGCCAACGGCTACCCAAGCGCCTGTTATAAGCCTTTGTTAGAACAACTACAAGGTTATGACGTATTAGCGCCACTTAGTCGTCCGTGTTGGGATGACAGTGATCCATGGCAAAACAATCAATGGCCCGTGCTAGCCGATGATCTCATCAAATTCGCGCGCGCCCACCAGCAAAACCAACCATTCCACTGCGTCTGTCATTCAATGGGCGCAATTGTGTTATTAATGGCAATTGAACAAGCGCCTGAATTATTTGGAAAAATAGTATTTATCGACCCGATATTCTTACCAACGCCGCTTGTTAAGCTCGCCAATTGGCTGCCTAATAAATTTACCCGTAAAACTAAGATGATAACCAAAACTCTTGGCAGGCCAGATACCTGGGACAGTCTACAACAAGCCTTTGATTTTCATCGCAGTAAGCGAGCCTATCGCGCATTGCCCGATCCAGCGTTATGGCAATATATTGTTGGCGGAACCAAAGCCGTAGGTGAACAATGGCAATTGAAATACAGCAAGCATTGGGAAGCGTGGTTCTATCAACACCCTCCTTATGCGTGGCCAATGCTGCGTAAGCTCGACAAACCATTTTTAGGACTGCGCGCCGAGAAATCTGAATTCTTAACGCCTAAGTCATGGCAAAAATGGCAGAAAATCAAACCTCATGATACCTATATTGAATTTCAAGGTCAGCATCACTTACTGCCGATGGAAGCACCGCGCGACGTGGCCCATGCCATCTTAGATTTTCTTGAGTAGTCGATTCAATAGCTGCTTGGCGCGCTTCACATCATTCGCGCTAGCAGCGGATTGAGTTCGGTAATTTACCTGATTATAAAAAGCCGTAAACTCCTTAATTTCTTTTGATAACTCAGGATATTGCGCACAAATAACAGCTTCAAATTCGCTGGCAGTGTGATGATTTTCTCGCACCACACCCCGTCGAGCCATCTGCTTAATCAGCGATTGATACACGGCTTCAAACTTATCCTGCATCGTTGGCCGCTGCCAGCGAAAGCCACTTTGCCACCACAGTAACAAACCTATCGCTGCCATCAGAAATAGCGTGAAAGCGACAATACGCAAGCCCGTCAATTTCCCCAATATCATTTGCAGCAGCTTCATTTGCTTTTCGTTGTTGTATTCAACAACCCAACGACTCCAATAAAATTCAATATCGGCAAGCGTTAAACGTAAACTATTGAGCCAAGGATTTTTCTTGTAACGCACTAAACTGAAAGTATTACCGCCCAAAAATGGTTGCGCTGTTTCATTGTCGAGACTCGAAATCACCCGTTCAGGCGCTATACTCGCCGTTGGGTCGACGCGAGTCCAACCAGCGCCCTCAATCCAAATTTCACTCCAAGCATGAGCATCATATTGATATACATTGAGATATTTAACTTCTTCATTCCACTCTCCTCCTTGATAGCCCGTTACTACACGCGCAGGAATACCCGCATAGCGCATCATCAAGGTAAAGGCACTACTGTAGTGAGAGCAAAAACCGCGCTGGGTTGAAAACAAGAATTCGTCAACGCTATTTTCTCCGAGTAATGGTGGCTCTAAGGTGTAATAAAATGGCTGCTGGTTGAAGTGTCGCAATACTGATTCTGCGAACTTAAGATCAGAGGCAAATAGCGGTCGTTGCTGTGCAACCCAAGCTTTAGTTTGTAAATTACTTTGATCTGGTAACTGGAGATTACGTGCCCGCTGGGCTTTAGGCAGTGCTAGCTTGCTGGCGAGTTGTGGATAACTCACCACATTATAAGCCGTTGTTGAAGCCAAAGGCGTCGCCGACTTCAACGTTAAGTCCGCCATTTGTTTAACATCGTTATCGCGACTTGTCGCGACATTCAAACCAAACAACCAGTGTTGATTGCTCGACTTAGCAATAATTCGATAACTAATGCTTGGCTCACTGCTCAGATCAGGCCAAGTTACCTCGTCTTCATAGGGCTGCCAGCGTGAACGTCGCTCTCGTTGTTGCCAAGATCGGCCATCAAAACGATCTAACACCAGAGCACGCCAATAGCGCTCTCGCTCTGGCACCGGCTCACCGTCGAAAGTTACGCTAAACGCCAATTTAGAACTACCGCGCAAACTAGCAATATCCCCCGGCGACATATTGTCAGATAATCCCGTTGTTGCACCGCCAGCCATGGTAACCGACCACAGCGGCCCGAGCTGCGGCATAATCAAAAACAAACTGATAGTCATTGGCAACGACAACGCAGCAATTTTACCCGCCATCTTCATTTGCTGATGCCATTTCATTTGCGGCGCGTGCATTGCCACCAAAATACTCAACTGCAACACCACCAACACGGCAGCAACTAGGGTAGTAGCCAACGATTCGCTGTAAATAAAGGTCACGGCAACGGTAATAAGGCCTACCAAAACCAATACAAATACATCTCGCCTTTGCCGTAACTCAATGAATTTCAACCCATAAGCAAGCAGCAATAGATTGACCATATTTTCCATCATGCCGCTGCCAAGGCTAGAGACAATTAACATTGCCACCGCAGAGATCGTTAAGCCATGATGAGCAAGGCGATTAAACACACTGACCTTGCCGATAACATAAAGCCAGCGCCAGCCAATGGCGACACCACTAAACGGCAGAATCCACCACGGCGTATGCTCAAATAACATCAGCAAACTAATAAAATAGGCGGCCATCATCCACACGATAATATGACGATTTACCAACCATGAGTTATTCATAGTCAGCTCCGTTAATGCCATAGGTCGCAAGCATGGTAAGCGCATCTAATCGGTGTTGATTGCCGTGGCCAATAGCCAATTTTTGTGCACCTAGTAACAAGCCAAACGGTTGGCTTAAGCTGGAAAAGTGATTAACTAAATACGCCAAATAACTCAATTTAAGTTCTATATTCTGGCCATCAATATCTGCAATATCTAACCATTGCGGCTCGCCTAAGGTCTGCTCAAACTGCTTAGTTAACATGCCCTTACCCTGTGCCAGTTGTTTCCACGCCACACGTTTCAACGACTCACCTTCACGGTATGGTTCCAGCCCTGAAAAACTGTCACCACTAGTAGTGCGTTTAGAATCGTAAGCGCCATCGCTTTGTTCAATAGCCGATAATTGCTCGGCATAAGGTAATAACTCGGGAAACACAATAAGGCGTTGCTCAAACTCTAAATTTGACCAAGCGCGAAAAATTCCTAGCGGATAATGACTGGCGACTATCAAACGTGGCAATTGATGAACGCCGCGTTTTTTTTCGTGCAGCGTCAAGGCGACGTTGATTTGCCTCCCCACTAATGACACCGATTGCAATGGTTGGCGCTGATAACAAAGATCTATAGCGTGTTTATCTTGCTCGCTGCTTAGATGGCATTCGACACTAACCAGCTGACCCGCAGTATATTCTTGTCGCAACACTGGCTTTATTTGCAGTCCCGCCATATTTTGATAGCAAAACAGCATAGTGGTAACAAATAGCGAAAAACAGAAACTGCTTAAAATAATGACCAAGTTATTCTGATAATTAACACCCAAGATAAACAATAAGATATTGAGCACGAGGAATACGACACCAAACTTACTCGGCAAAATAAAGATGTTACGACGATGCAAGGTTACCTGTGATTGCACAGGCATCCGCCTTTTCAACCATTTGAGCCATCGCTGCTGAAATAACTTTTTCACGAGGTATTATCCCAAGGGATTAACGCTGTGAAGCAATTGTTCACTCAAACTCTGCGCTTGAGGACTAGAAGCCCCGCGCAAGCGATGTTCACACACTGCAGGAATAACCGCCTGAACATCTTCAGGCAATACATAATCGCGCCCTTCGATGAAAGCCCAAGCCTTGCTCGCCGCCAACAGCGCCCGCGAAGCACGAGGTGACAATGGGTGTGCATAATGGCTGTTGCTACGCGTCTCATTGACTAATCGCAGAATATAATCCAACACCGTATCGGCAGCTGTAACTTGATTCACCTGTTGCTTGAAATCATTGAGTTGCTCGCAGCTAATTACACTAGCTATTGTTGGTTGCTCAACTTGATTAAGCATCGCCTTTTCAGCATCAGTACTAGGATAGCCCAAGGTCACTCGCATTAAAAAGCGATCGAGTTGCGAGTCTGGCAATTCAAAGGTACCTGAGTGCTCCAATGGATTTTGGGTGGCAATCACAAAAAATGGCTGTGGCAACGTATAGGTTTCGCCATCAATGCTGACTTGTCCTTCCGCCATGGCTTCTAAAAGCGCACTTTGTGTTTTGGGACTGGCGCGATTAATCTCATCCCCTAATACCACTTGGCTAAACACCGGACCTTTGTGAAAGGTAAATTCCTGACTGTCTTGATTGAAGATCGACACACCCAACAAATCGGCAGGTAACATATCACTGGTAAATTGCACCCGCTGATATGACAGACCTAATGAATGAGCCAAACTATTTGCCAAGGTGGTTTTACCAACACCGGGAACGTCTTCAATTAACAAATGACCACCGGCCATTAAGCAGCATAATGATAACTTTATTTGTTGCTGCTTCCCCAAAAGGACGCGGTCGATTTGCTCAACCAGAGGCAAAATAGCTGAATTCATTTAATCTTCTTATTTATTGAATTAATTGCTTCCCATCCTAAAACAAATGAAAACTAAGCGGTATACTTAGCCAAAATAATTTTTGGACCTTTTCATGCTAAGTTATCGCCACAGTTTTCACGCCGGCAATTTCGCCGATGTACTCAAGCACCTAGTACAAGTTCTCATCATTGAAGCGCTACAACAAAAGCCGAAGCCTTTTATGTATTGCGACACCCATTCAGCAGCTGGTCGTTATAACCTGCGTGATAAAACGAGTGAAAAAACCGGCGAATACAAAGACGGTATCGGCAGAATTTGGCAACGTGACGATATCCCAGAGGTTATGAGCAGCTATATCGAAATGATTAAGTCCTTTAACCAAACAGGTGAACTAACCCAATACCCCGGCTCACCGCTGGTCGCTAAATCGCTAATTGGTCACAGCCAACGAATGGAGCTCACCGAACTTCACCCTGCTGATTTAGCATTGCTTGAACAAGAATTCGCGGGCGATAGAAAAGTGCGCATCCAAAAAACTGATGGCTATAAAGGATTAAAAGCCAATATGCCACCAGCACAGCGCCGCGCCTTGGTATTAATAGATCCACCTTATGAATTAAAAACCGAGCATCAAGACGCCATCAAAGGCATCGTCGAAGCCCATAAACGCTTCGCTACAGGGATATACGCACTGTGGTATCCCGTCGTCTCACGACGCCAAGTGGAAAAATTTTGTGATGATTTCAAAGCACAGGGCATTCGTAAAATTCTGCGTATCGAACTCAATGTAAAAGCCGACACGCAAGAATACGGCATGACAGGCACAGGCATGATTGTTGTCAATCCACCGTGGAAGCTAGAACAGCAAATGCGTGACACCTTGCCATGGTTAATGGAGCAACTAGCTCAAGACGACAAGGCTAGTTTTAAAGTTGAATGGTTGGTGGAAGAGTAACGCTATCTTATTGCCGTTTTAAGCGTCGAAACTTCTCGATGATTAGTCCAATAAGCATCACTGAGAATGCAAGATTTAACTGTTCAAATTCGACGTAATAAACCAAATTAACAACAGCCAATAACGCAATAAAAAACCACAAAACAACTATCCTTATAATTAGTGACAAGAAGATATTACATATTAGCCACTGATAAATAGAGAGAAACACTTGAGGTATTTTTACAGCCAACTTTAGTAACTACGATAATTTGCAAACTATAGATTACGCATGTAATCTATAGTTTTTTACTTAACCTGAGTTCGGGTTATTTTTATCGGTTATTAAAATGAAAGCTATCGTTTATACACTTTTATGTTGCTTTTGCGTATTTGGCTGCGCCACTAAAGTACACCTGATCACCCAAGGCTATTCAGAACAAGAGCGTCAGCAATTCGTTGATAGCCTGTCACAACAAGGGTTTAATGTTCGCGAAGCCGATATTGTGATGCCAAATCACTTTCCTAGCACCGTTATCTCCTTTCATCCTGCGCATCCCAAACCGACCGATATAGAGAAATTAAAGAAATTTGTCGCGGCCAATGAATTACCACAGGCACTAGAAATGCAATTTGGCCAAAAGCGTCATTTTTACAATCAAGGCAATATCGGCCTCTATTTACGTCATCCCGATATCAACCTTAATGAAACACTGCCGCTCTACGTGCGCTCATTTAATTGTGGCAAACAACAAGCAACCTTATTCTTTAGCCCCGACCACAAACTTGAACTGGAATACGATGTCCACCGCAACGGCGATTACCGCTTAGTCTTTAAACGAGGCTTTTGGGCATTTGACGGTAGCATCGTCACCGCCAATTTTGAGGATTTACCACCTGTGCGCTTTATACAAAGCGAGGCAATGCGCGATACACCAATGGGACCGCGAGAGGCTTTGGTTTACACACCAATAAAAAAAGACCACATCATAAAACAGCTTAACTGCCCTTACGAAGTGGTCTTTGTTAATTAGTCTGAGGTCAGACTAATTAATCTGTTAGTAGCCTAAAGGCCTTTTTGTGAATAGATAGTAACTTTGTCAGCTACAAACTTCACATTGATATTTTTACTGTCGTCGCCCCATGTACATTGCTTCATGCCTAGGGTTTCATCACATTCAGCTGGGTTACCTAATAACGACTCGACTTCGGTGTAATCCATACCTACTGCTAATGCGTCGTAGTTTTCTTTGTTGATCTTGCCACAAGCCGCTAACAAAAAGACTGCGCCAGCAATTAATAGTTTGTTTTTCATAATATTACCTGATACCAACTTAATAAAGTGATTGCTCACTTGTGCTGGTTAAAATTAAAGAATTCTGCGTTGCTTTCAATCCTAATAGCAAGCTATTACTCAATCAAGCGCCTTGTATTCATTTATTTTTCCTTCGCACAACAAGATCACAAACTTAATCAAGTTGGTATTATACCCATTCTCGTACTGGTAGAAATTGTGAATATAGATTCGCTTCTTCAGAATCTTGTTCAGGGGAATAACAATACTGCCATCTTACCAATGGCGGCATCGACATTAAAATGGATTCGGTACGGCCGCCACTTTGTAAACCAAAGTGCGTGCCACGGTCATAGACAAGATTGAACTCAACATAACGACCACGGCGATACAACTGGAATTGACGTTGGCGCTCACCGTATTCGGTGTCTTTGCGCGCTTTAACGATCGGTAGATAAGCCTCGATAAAGCCATTGCCCACCGCCTGCATAAAGGCAAAGCTTTGCTCGAAACCGTCTTCATTGAGATCGTCGAAGAACAAACCGCCAATACCACGGGCTTCATCGCGATGTTTTAAATAAAAATATTCATCACACCATTTTTTGTATTTCGGGTATTTATCATTGCCGAAAGGCTCACATAAATCCTTAGCGGTTTGGTGCCAGAATTTACAGTCTTCTTCGTTGCCGTAATACGGCGTTAAATCGAATCCGCCACCAAACCACCAAATAGGATCTTCACCTTCTTTGTAAGCGATAAAGAAACGAACGTTAGCGTGGGACGTCGGCACATAAGGATTATTCGGATGAATAACCAACGACACGCCCATGGCTTCATAGCGACGACCGGTCAGCTCTGGGCGAGCAGCGGTTGCCGAAGGAGGTAACGTATCTCCCATCACATGCGAGAAATTAACGCCAGCTTGCTCAAACACCTGACCACCGGTCAACACTCGACTTTCACCGCCACCGCCTTCTTCGCGCTCCCAAGCATCGTGCTCAAAACGCACACTTGGCTCTTGGCTTTCCAGCCCTTCACAAATGCTCGCTTGAAGCGCTAACAGATAGTCTTTTACAACTTGCGCTGAAATCTGAGTTGTCATAATTAAATGCCTTTTAAAAATAATCTAACGGTAACACTGACCGCTAATTGCATCGACAATGGTCGATGGTTTGTCAAAACCAAGAGTCTCACCTTTGACAACGAAATCCAATTGTTCGACGAGCTGAGGGTCAAGTCCCTGCCACGTGGTCGCAGGTTCTAACCCAGATAAATTGGCGCTTGTAGAAACGATGGGCCTACCAACCGCTTCACACAAGGCTACAACGTCTGGCTGATCCGTCACTCGCACCGCAATACTATCGAATTTACCCGATAATAACGGCGCCAAATTCTTCGATTTAGGTACAACTTGCGTCACGCCATTTGGCCAGCGGCCAAGCATCGCCGTTATCATATCAGGAGTCAGGCGATCTTTATCGATATAAGGTGTCAATTGCTCGAAACTGCTAGCCAATAGAATCAGTCCTTTGCTTGGATCTCGCTGCTTCATTGCCAATAATCGCTCAAGCGCTTGGTTATTATCGGGATCACATCCCACGCCAAACACCGCTTCCGTCGGATAAGCAATGAGTCCACCAGCTAAAAATGCACTTGGCGCATCACAATAATTCACTGTTAAATCTCGCTAAAAACTCTCTAAAAAATAGTGCCGCAATTTTATCAAGATAATTGGTCTACAACTAGCGCCAAGTTTGATTCCGATCTCATTAAAACCTGTGTATAATCCCCGAAAAATGTGACCTAGCACACACTATCATCCACCTCATAAAGGCGTAAAAATAATGACTGTCGGTATTATCATGGGTTCAAAATCAGATTGGCCAACTATGCAACATGCAGCACAAATGCTTGATTCACTTGGTGTTCCATACGAAACCAAAGTGGTATCTGCGCATCGCACGCCGCATTTGCTTGCCGAATACTCTGAAACAGCCAAAGAGCGTGGATTAAAAGTAATTATTGCTGGCGCAGGTGGCGCAGCGCATTTACCAGGTATGGCAGCGGCTTATACCAGCCTTCCAGTACTTGGTGTGCCAGTGCAGTCTCGCGTATTAAGCGGCAAAGATTCACTACTATCTATTGTGCAAATGCCTAAAGGCATTGCGGTAGGCACATTAGCGATTGGCGAAGCTGGTGCCGCCAACGCTGGTTTAATGGCAGCGCAAATTATCGGTACTCACGATGAAGCTATCATGGCGAACGTTGAAGCCTTCCGTAAAGCACAAACCGAAAACATCTTAAACAACCCAGATCCAGCGGCTGAGTAGGACAATTTCATGAACGTTTTAGTATTAGGTGCCGGCCAACTAGCGCGTATGATGGCATTGAGTATTAAGCCTCTAAACATCGAAGTATTGGCCTATGACGTTAGCTCTAAGCAAGTGGTTAATCCCCTTGCCCCGCAACATCCCGTAGGTGACTTAGCCGCAGGAATAGAGCGCGCCGATGTCATTACTGCCGAATTTGAACATGTTGCTCACGATGTACTGGCGTTATGTGAAGCATCTGGCAAACTCAAGCCTAGCGCACAAGCAATTAAAATTGGTGGAGATCGCCGTTTAGAGAAAGCGCTACTTACCACCTGTGATGCTGCGAATGCTAAACATCACATCGTTAGCTCAGAGCAAGATTTTCAACAGGCAATTGAAGCGGTTTCATTACCACTCATTTTGAAAAGCGCCCTTGAAGGCTATGACGGCAAGGGACAATGGCGTCTAAAATCAAAAGAAGATGCTGCTGCAATTTGGCAAGACATCGAGCGTTTCATTAGCAGTAATCCAAAACAAGGAATTGTCGCGGAACAAATGGTGCCATTTTCACGGGAAGTGTCGCTAGTTGGTGCACGCAGTGTAAGCGGTGAAGTAAAAACGTACCCACTTACCGAAAACCATCACACCGACGGTGTGCTGTCAGTCTCAACAGCACTTGCAGACGAGACACAATTGCAACAGCAAGCCACAGAAGTATTTACACGCCTTACCCAAGAAATGGACTACGTTGGCGTATTAGCGATTGAGTTTTTCCAAGTAGGCGATCAGCTACTCGTTAATGAAATCGCGCCACGCGTTCACAATTCAGGTCACTGGACACAACAAGGCTCTGATTGTAGCCAATTTGCCAATCACATCCGCTCGGTAATTGGCTTACCACTTGGTTCTACTGAATTAGCGCGTCCTACAGCCATGATTAATATTTTGGGTGAAGATACACTTCCACAAGTAATCTTGGGTATGGATGGTGTAAATGTGCATTGGTATGGTAAAGAGAAACGTGCGGGTCGTAAGATGGGACACATTAATGTGTCAGGTAAAGATCAGGCTCAGCTCAACCATCGCTTACTGACAATTGCGCAGTTGCTACCAAACGAAAGCTTTGCAGATATCAAAAGCTACATCGCTAAGCAATGTAGCTAACTTCATGCAATAAAACTAAAGCGCTTGTTTGTGACTACAAGATTTTTTAGCACAAACTAAGCGCTTTTCGCCACTCATCTTACGCTCTACCAACAATCCAAAGCCGCATTTTTCACATTCCCCAGCAATGGGATGATAATTCACTGCGAATTTACACTTCGGGTAGGTGTCACACGCATAAAAGGTTTTGCCGTAACGAGAAACGCGTTGAGCGATATGCCCTTTACCACATTCAGGACAATTTAAAGTCTCTTCTTCGTCTTCTTGATGCTCTATATGCTTACATTCTGGATAGTTAGTACAGCCGATAAACATGCCGTAGCGCCCATTTTTAACGGCTAACTCATTACCACATTCTGGACAACTAGAACCGGCGATAACTTGTTGTTCCATGGTTTCATGTTCAACAAGTGGTCTGCTGTAATCACAAGTTGGATAGCCGGAACATCCCAAAAAAGGGCCGTGTTTAGAATTTCTTATTTGCAAAGAAAGGCCACACTTTGGACAAGATTCATACTCTTTTTCCAGTGCGTGTTCGTGATGTGAAAACAACTCGTCTTGTTGCTTTTTCATGGCCTTATCTCACAATTGATGTAGTAGCGTAATTATAGCCCTTAGCGACGGTGTTGTGAATGTTTTACATCTGCCGCTAATCCCCGTAGGATAGGCGGCGAAAACAAAAATAATCATATTTTTAGGGCCCTTTTTTATGAAGAAATATACTTTGGCGCCACTTGCGCTAGCCATCGCACTTGTCGGTTGTGATTCGGCGACAACCCCAACCACTTCTCAAGAAAAACCAGCGGTAGAACAACAGCAATTACTCGCTGACAGCAACCCATTCTCAAAAAAGTGGGGCACGCCACATGAAATGCCTAACTTTGCAGTGATCAAAAGCGAGCACTACCTTCCAGCATTCAAAGCGGCAATTAAGCAGCAAAAACAAGAAATTGCAGCGATCGTAAACCAAAAGTCAGCACCGACTTTTGAAAACACTATCGAAGCGCTTGAATTTAGCGGCAATCTACTCTCAAAAGTATCTGGCGTGTTCTACAACCTCACGTCAGCAGAAACTAACGATGATTTAAAAGCCATCGCCAAAGAAGTTTCACCACTACTTTCAGCGCATTCTGACGATATTTAAGCGTGTTGCAGCGGTTTACGACAAGAAAGACTCGCTAGAGCTAACAACGGCACAAAAGAAATTACTTGAAGACACTTATGTTGGCTTCGTGCGCAGCGGTGCAAAATTAAACGCCGAACAAAAAGAAAAAATCCGTGGGCTAAACGCAGAAATTGCTAAGCTAACACTACAGTTTGGCGACAACCTACTCGCTGAAACTAATGGTTTCGAAGTTGTAGTTTCAGACAAGAGCAAATTATCTGGCTTATCAGACTCTGTTATTGCCGCGGCAGCAGCTACGGCAAAAGAGCGTGGCCACGAAGGCAAATGGGTATTCACCACTCACCGCCCATCAATTACGCCAGTAACTAAGTTTGCAGACAACCGCGAATTGCGTAAAGAGCTATACCTTGGTTACATCAATCGCGCTAACAACAATAACGAGCACGACAACAAAGAAATCTTAGCCAAGATTGCTTCATTACGCGTACAAAAAGCACAATTAATGGGCTACAAATCTCACGCTCACTTCGTGTTAGAAGATCGCGTAGCTAAAACACCTGCAGCTGTTTACGAACTACTTAACAAGATCTGGCCAACGGCACTTGATAAAGCAAAAGTTGAAGTGGCTGATATGCAAAAGCTTGTTGACGCTGAAGGCGGTAACTTCAAGATTGAAGCTTGGGACTACCCATACTACGCTGAGAAAATTCGCAAGGCGCGTTACGATTTAGACGAAGAACAAACACGTCCTTACTTCGCATTAGAGTCAACGCTACAAGGTGTATTCCACACTGCGCAAAAACTCTTTGGCATCACAGTAAAAGAGCGCACAGATTTACCTAAGTACCACGACGATGTTCGCACTTTCGAAATCTACGAAGCGGACGGTACTTATGTTGGTTTATTCCTAGCTGATCACTACGTACGCCCTGGCAAACGTGGCGGTGCTTGGATGAACTCATACCGCAAGCAATACAACATGAATGGCGAAGACTCTACACCAATTATTGTTAACGTATTGAACTACCCGCGCCCAACTGGCGACGCACCAGCACTATTAACGTTCGATCAAGCAAGCACTTTATTCCACGAGTTTGGCCACGCGCTACACGGTTTATTGTCTGACGGTAAATACCGCTCACAAACGGGTACTGCAACGCCACGCGATTTCGTAGAGTTCCCATCGCAAGTAATGGAAAACTGGATGTTACAGCCAGAAGTGTTAGCGCAATTTGCTAAGCACTACAAAACTGGTGAAGTCATTCCACAAGAGCTTGTTAACAAAATCCAAGCGGCAAGCAAGTTTAACCAAGGTTTCGCTACTACCGAATACATGGCTGCAACCTTATTAGATTTAAACTGGCACTCGCTGGAAGATGACAAAATTCGTGACACTGCGAAATTTGAGGCCGATGCACTTAAAGAATGGGGTCTAATTAAAGAAATCGACCCACGTTATCGTTCAACTTACTTTGCTCACATCTTCTCTGGCGGCTACTCAGCTGGTTACTACAGCTACATTTGGTCAGATGTATTCGGCGCCGATGCATTCGCAGCATTCCAAGAAAATGGTATTTTCGATAAGAAAACGGCTGATGCGTTCAGAAAGCACATCTTATCTTCTGGTGGCAGCGACGACGCATTAACACTTTACCGTCAATTCCGTGGTAAAGACGCCAGCATTGAACCACTACTTCGTAGTCGTGGCTTAATCGACTAAGTTCGATTAGCACAATGCAATTTAAAAGGCCGACTCATTCATTATGAGCCGGCCTTTTTATTAGGCGCTTTGTTGTTTATTAAAAACGTATTGCCCGCCAATAATCAATATTACACTCAAGCCAAACAATGGAAAAACAACTGCTAGTAAGGCAATTAACAACAATAGTCCATATCCCATTTTAAAAGATTTGGGCACAGCTGGAATACTAAGTCGTTGTCGTGGTTTACGTTTAATATAAGCGATAATCGATGCGATATTTGCCATTAAAAACAACATACAACCGATCAGTAAAACCCACCAATTTGCACGCCCATACTCTCCTTGGTGCAAGCGCATGAAGACTTGCCTCATATCCATCAAGATCCCAACATCATCCCAAGTCAGCTGCTTTAAAACTTCACCTGAGTATTGGTCAAAATACATCACTTGTTGGTCGCTAAGCCAAAAGCTGCGATTTGACACCTTAAATGGACTTTCATCTTTTTGCGGTAATTTAATTTCAATGATGCCCGCTAAGTTTTGAGATTGCGCTTTAACAACCATTTCATCTATGGTCAACGGACTAACGATGATTTGTGAGGAAACTCCTTTATCACTGCGCCAAGCCATAGGGTATCCGCTATCAGTCATCTTTTGAACGCGTTTTAGATTCGAACCGAAAACATCTGTCCAAGGCATGGCACCTGCTATAACGACTAACAAAATCAGGCCGATCCAAAAGCTGGTCACAGCATGTAAATCGCGCCATAAGATTCGTTTTGACACTTTACATCGAACACTAAAGACTCCCGCCAATTGCTTAGTGCTCGGCCACCAAATGATTAGCCCAGTGATCAGTAAAACAATAAACCAGCTAGCAATAAGTTCCACCACTAATGTGCCTGGCTTATCTAGCAATAACTCGCCATGTAACTTGCGAAGTTTATACATCAGAGAATCCGCCTGCTTGAACTCCCCCATCATCGCTCCCGTATAGGGATCTATGTACACCAGATGCTTAGTTCGACCTTTGCCCTTGAGTCGAAAAGCGGTAGCTTGATTGGCATTAGCGGCTAAAGTCACACTTACCACAGGCAGATTACTGAATCGTTGCACTGACACCAGCTGTTGCTCATAACTAAGCGGCTCAGACAATTGAGGAGTTACTTCTGTCATATGTTGATAAAAGTAGTGATTTACTTCCGCTTTGAACATATAAGCAATGCCAGTCACGGTGAGTAAGATGACAAAAGGCAGTGATAGCAACCCTGCTATCACATGCCAACGCCAACACCATTGAGTTATCTTTGGCGACATCAGTAAAGCCCCTTAAAACTCATACGACAGGCCAGCATAAAGCGTGCGACCATCGATAGTTCTAAATTTCATTTTACCGCGGCTATATGTCGCACGATCTTCCAAGGTATCGGTGAGATTCAGGCCGTTAATCCAAAACTTCCAATGTTCACTATATTGATAGTTAACACGTAAATTTATTCGCTCGTCACGCGTAAACTTAGATTCTGGAGAGTTTTGGTGATCAGCAAAGTAACTAGAATAGAAATCTCCCTCTAATTCAATATTTAATCCCTCTAATGGATTCCAAGCGATACGCGCGTTGTAATGATGGGCAGGAGAACGACGCAACACTTTGCCAGATAAGTCATCGCTTGCGCCAACGATTGATTGGACGAATTTGTCATAAGTATTATCTGTATAGGTATGAGTTAAAGACACGCGCCAATCTTGATGTAAACGATACTCCAGCACAGTTTCCAATCCGCGAATTGATACCTGCCCAGCATTGGTAACGCGCTGATATTCAGAGCCATCACCACGCACAAACTCTTGCTCTACCAGATAATCAGCAATGCGATTAACGTATAACGAACTATCATAGCTAAAATTACCAATGTGACCGCGGAGGCCTAGCTCAATATTACTTGATTTTTCAGGTGACAAATTAGGATTGCTGCTATCAGCATCAGTACTATAAACATCGTCGAGATGCGGCGCATAAAATCCCTGCGACAACCCTAACCACAATCTGTTATCGCTATTTAGCTGATAACTTAGTCCGAGCTTTGGCGATAAATCATCAAAATCAACTCGCTGACGTTCACCACCTTGCGTAGCCGCAAGCGAAACCTTCTCATATCGAGCGCCTACATCAAGCGACCATTGATTATCGATTTGCCAGTGCTGTTGATAGAAAAATGCTAAGTCTTCAAATTCATTAAACTGGCTAGTATAGGCTCCTGTCATCGCAAGGTCTTTGCGACCAAATGCTTTAACATCTTCATTGCCATTGTAATGCTCGCTACCAATAACGAAGTTACCGCTATCTAACTGCTGTAAATAGTTTACCTTGGTCATGATGCCTCGATCGCGGGTATCTTTCGGACCGCGATAACGAGAAACACCAATAGCCTTATGCAAACGATTAGCTAATGATACTTCCAATGTCGCAGCGTCAAATTCATGGGTAAGTTTAAAAGCCGCTAGAGATTGTTTTACCAGCTCTGAAGATGATAACGATCCAGCTTGTGTTTTTTCATCGCCGATTTGCTCGGCCGTTAAATCACCACGCGTTACTGTGTCTTCATCTAAATATTCAACACGAGCAATGAGTGAAGTATTGTCATTAAAATCATAGGAGAACTTACTACTCAGCTGATCCTTATCGTCTTTACCTTCAGCTCGCAAACCGTCTATTTTTCGACTATTAGCATTAAATACATAGCCAACATCACCTAGTAATCCTTCGCTATCGATACCGTAACGCACGCGTCCATGATCGCCACTTTCAACATGCATCTTATGGCGAAACTCAGTCGGCGTGCCGCGAGTAATTAGATTAACCACACCACCAAAAGCATTATTACCAAAGAGTGCCGACGACGGTCCTTTATAGATTTCTACACGCTCAATATCAGCAGTATTTAAGCGGGTTAAACGACTGGTAGCGCCGCCATACGGATTTTCGATCGGCATGCCATCCACCAATACTATGGTGTAGCCTTTACTACCATTGGGAATACGTAAATTACGAACCTGTGTTTCACCGGGAATACGGTCTAATAATTCGTTAGGGTCGACAAAGCGAATGCGCTCAATCTCATCACGGTTAACAACATGAACATTAATCGGCAACAACTTAACATCGATACCACCGTGACTAGCATTTGCTACGGCGGATTTACCGAGCACAGTAATAGATTCGATGTCATCTGCGCTAGTATTAAAACTAGCGAGTAAAGCAGCTGTTAACAGACTGTGGCGAAGGGAGATCATGACTTTCCTTAATAACGTAAAAACTTGGCGCTATTTTATGGAAAATCAATTAAAGACGAGTGCGACAAATTGTCACACTTCGTCAAATATTTAAGGCACTTATTTTAGAACTCTCATTTTAGAACAGAAAGCAAGTTACTGTAATCGTCCGTCCAAATCACAGGGTTTTGTACTGAATCAGGCCAAGGTGTGCGTACAGATTCGATGAAAGACGATTTTAATGTGTCTGCATGCTTACTCATTAATACCCATTGCGTTGTATTTTGTGTTGCATCTGCCGCTGGCGTTAGCACAAAGGCACTTGCAAGACTTGCATGTTGCGCTAACGAATGGGTTAACGGTACTAAATCAAGATGAGAGTTTGAAATATGTAAGGCAAGTATTCCATCGTCAGTTAACTTCGACGCATACAATGCTATAGCTTCCGCTGTTAGCAAATGAACGGGAATGGCATCACTCGAAAAAGCATCAACCACTAACAGATCAGCACTTTCATCGTCTATATCAGCTAATAACTGACGACCATCGCCAATCACAATATTCACATGAGCTTGCGAGTCCGCTATATAGGTAAAATAGTCAGTCGCGTAATCTCGAACGAGTGGGTTTAATTCTAAAAACTCTAATTTATCGCCAGAGTGCCCATAAGCCGCTAACGTACCAGCACCTAAACCTATCATCACAGCTCTTATTGGCTTAGTTTGCACCGTTTCGAACGCAGCACTAATACCCGTTCCTCGGCGATAGTAACTTAGCGGCTCATTTCTAAAGCCACTATCCAGAGATTGAGTGCCATGCGATGTCGTACCATCAACCAAACGACGCTCATTAAACTCGCCGACTTGCACGTCTTTCACCGCCAACTGACCATAAAAATTACGATCCGCAGCGACATCAAAACGCTGATACAAATTATTGATAGCAACAAAACCGATTGCACAAATAGCCAAATATGCCGTTGTGCCATAAATATATTTCTTAGCGGCACCTGCCTTATTCAAAAGCATCACAACAACAAGTAAAGCAAGTAAGTTAACTAACGGAAATTCAATAAACTGATCGAATAATACAGGCGCGAAAAAGTTAACCAGTAAGCCACCGATAACACCACCTAATGACATAGCTAGATAATAGCTAGTTAGTTGTTCAGAAGCAGGTTTACTACGCGCCAATTCACCATGACACAGCATACAAGTAGAAATCAAAATAAGGCTAAACAACACTACCTGTGTAGCAATTGAAAACATCGATGCGAAGAAGAACAGTAAAATACTTAACGGCAGCGCACAAAGTGTCGCTATTAACCAGACGCGTCTAACAGCTAAAGACTCGTACCCAAAAACGACAATAAAGCTAACTAAATAAAAGCAAAGCGGTAATAACCAAAGAAAAGGAATAGACGAGATATTCTGTGTCATCGCGCTAGTAACCGCTAATAGCGTGACAACACCAAATGCAGACAAAGTAGTCCAAAGCGAAAAGTTAGAAAGAGTCCAACGGCTGTCTTCACCCGTTTTGAAAATCAACTTACCTCTGAGAGAACGTGCTAGTAGCAACAGTAAACTCACCATTGATACAACAAATAACCAATATCCAACACTCCAACCAAGCAGCTGATTGTCCAGCGTAACGAAAGGCTCAATAACAAAAGGATAGAGTAGCAACCCCAATAACGAACCAACATTAGATAAGGCATACAATTTATAGGGAGAGAGCGTCGGTTTATCATAAGAAAACCAACGCTGAATCAAAGGAGCATTAGCCGCTAATACAAAGTACGGCACACCGATACTTAATGCCAGTGTTACGAGAATAGCTAACTGAGGAGAAGACCCACTCATAGCGTTCTGCACATCCAGTGGCGTAAACAACAAGGCAACACTAAGTAACACAGTGTGGATAATTAGCTGAACCTTTGGCTTAAACAACTTAGTCAACCAATGAGCATAACAATAACCACCAAGCAGCAGCACCTGAAAAAACAACATACACATAGACCATACTGCAGCACCGCCACCAAAGTTCGGCAAAATCACCCGCGCCACCATAGGCTGGACTAAAAACAGTAAAAGCGCACTAATAAAAATGGTGATGAAATACAGCATGTTCAGATAAGTCGTAACTAAAAACGCCATCATACACAGCTATCAATAGTGCTGCTACGACAATATTTTCAATAACAAATAATATAAGAAACTATGCAAGATGACTGGTGATGTCCTACTCTCTTGAGCCGCAGTCCATCCAACAACGTTGGACGCAACAAGGCGAAAGCAATGCCGACATGGATGTCGGTAGTAGAATAACGCAGGAACAGTTATCGAGTTGGGGACAAAATGGAAGGAAAGCCATTTTGCATAGCGTAAGCCGCGACGTGCATGCGACTGAATGGATTCAGGAGGTAGAGCAATCATGGAAATAATTGCCGAGATGCACTACTGTCGTGGATACAGGATGTATAGGAACGACCCGAAGGGTGAGCTACATGGATGTAGCGAATGAATCCCCTAGCGAAGCTAGCGGGACGAGCGTCGAGAATAGGATCTGCGCGCTAGCGCTTTAGAGTGAAGCCCCCGCCTATGCGATGCTCTCAAATGAATCGATGAAATATTCCAGTATTTAGAAACGAAAAAAGCCCCTGCATTAAATGCAGGGGCTTTTCTCTAAATAGGTGACTGGCAATGTCCTACTCTCACATGGGGAAGCCCCACACTACCATCGGCGCTAAGTCGTTTCACTACTGAGTTCGGAATGGGATCAGGTGGGACCAACTTGCTATGGTTACCAAACTAATTGGGTGCTCTTAACGCATTAGCGTTAATAACAAATCTGGAAAGTTGATTGCTCTTTTTCAGAGCTAAATTCTGTTCATCACAACAAGTATCTTGTTAATTTTTGAGTCGTTTAACTATAAAACACATTAGGTGT
>JBMYWG010000042.1:0-34495 GCA_049607155.1 Psychrobium sp. | reverse complement strand
AAGGGGCTAATCAGAAAACTGATTAGCCCCTTTTTAAGGTCTGCGGTAACAGACCTGAATGTGGTGGAGGCGGGGGGATTTGAACCCCCGTCCGAAAAACCTACATCCTCGGTACTACATGCTTAGTCATGTCTTTAGGTTAACCGCAATCACTCCGACAGACAGGATTGATATTGGCGAGCCTGATTAGTTTTAACGCTTCAACTACAGACGAAGTTTCCACGCGATCCTGTGTAGAGTGACTTTCCGAATCCCAGCGCACAAGCACACGTGGGTGGAAAGCTAGCGGCCTAAGCGGCTAGAGAGTACTGTTCGTCGTTTGCGAATAGATTTAAGTGCGGCTTTTTACGAGGCCAACCGCCCCTCGGCATGCACCTTGGGTTTCGAGAATCCCGTCGAATCCTAAATCGCCCCCAAAGCGATAATGGCTATTCTACGCTTGGTTAAAGCATTGAGCAACCAGTGACTTAATTACTTGATGGAATATCAAGCAATTAATCAATTCTTTGTCATTTATTTAGCGCAGTGAATCTTTCATGACACGTGATTTTTCACGTTCCCAGTCGCGTTGTTTGCCATCTTCACGTTTGTCGTGAGATTGCTTACCTTTACCTAGGCCAATTTCAACCTTGGCCCAAGGGCCTTTCCAGTAGAGGCTAATTGCGACAATGGCGAAACCTTGGCGCTCGACCAAGCCTTTAAGTTTGTCGATTTCACGGCGATTTAATAGCAGGCGACGCGGGCGTTCAGGATCACAATGAACGTGAGTCGATGCGGTGTTTAGCGGCGTTATGTGACAGCCAAGCAGTAAAATTTCGCTGTTTTGCACGATACAATACGCTTCGGTCATGTTGACCTTGCCGGTGCGCATTGATTTTACTTCCCAGCCTTGTAGTTCAAGACCTGCTTCTGTTTTTTCTGAAATAGCGTATTCGAAATGCGCTTTTTTATTTTTGGCAATGTTACCCGGACTGGTTTTACTTTTGCCTTTGTGTTTTGCCATGTGACTTAACTCTTAACTGATGAGGTCGCGTGAAATGAAGGTTTACATGAATCAAAGAATGTTGCGACGCTGAAATTGTGGCTAAGTTTACCAAGATCACAGCGCCACGCAAGTTATACTGCGCGAGTTAAGTATTTGTATCCGCTTAGGTATGAGTATTTAAGGACGCTTGTGATATGATAGCGCCGATTTTGTAAAGGAAGAGTTATGCCTCAAGTAAACCGTAGTGCGCTGGTGATGTTTAGCGCGCAGCAAATGTATGATTTAGTTAATGATGTTGCGTCTTATCCGCAGTTTTTACCCGGTTGTGTTGGTGCGCGTGTTGTATCGTTTGATGGCAATGTGATGGTGGCGAGCGTTGATGTATCAAAGGCGGGCATTAAGAAAACCTTTACGACGCGCAATACATTGCTTGAGAATCAACGCGTGGATATGCAGCTGGTGGACGGTCCGTTTAAATTATTACAAGGCGGTTGGTCGTTTTTAGCCCTTGATGACAATGCGTGTAAGGTTAGCTTAGATTTAGAGTTTGAATTTGATAATAAGCTTGCTGAATTAGCCTTTGGTAAGATTTTTAAAGAGTTAGCAGGCAATATGGTAACGGCCTTTAGCGAACGAGCGAAGCGTGTTTATGAGTGAGCAGATTAATGTATTGGTGGCGTTTGCCACGCCACAAAAGCAAAAAATTATCGAGTTGGCAGTTGATAGTGAATCAACGATTAGTGAGATTATTGCCAAATCAGGTATCGATAAGTATTTCTTAGATTTTGATTTTACTAAACCTAAAGTCGGCGTGTTTAATCGCACGGCAAAGCTGACAGACACCTGTCGTGATGGCGATCGCATTGAGATTTATCGTCCGTTAATTGCCGATCCTAAAGCTGCCCGTTTACGCCGCGCCGAGAAAGCTGTTGCAGAAGGGCGTGCGGATAAGGTGACAGGTGGGCGTGTCAATCAGGTAAGAAAAAAGGATTAACTAAGGTCTATAATTTATACATAGATTTTACAAGCATTACAGTGAGTTGATTATGGTACAGCGCCAACGCGGTTTTACGTTAATTGAATTGATTGTCGTTATTATTATATTAGGCATTTTAGCTGTTGTTGCTGCGCCTAAATTTGTTGATGTGCGGGATGAAGCACAACAAGCGACGATAAAAGGTGTGGGAGCTGCATTTAAAGCTGGTGTCGATCAAGTTCATTTAGCGTGGCAGCTACGAGGCAATGGACAAGCTGTGCAAAACTTTATTGAAAACGCTAATCAAGTTGTTTCAACATCTACTGCTACAGACCGCCATTTGTCTGTGAATAGTTTTGGCTATCCGGCTGATAGTCGAGGTACGAGCTTAACGATGAATAGCACCAATGATTGTATCGATGTTTGGAATTCAGTAATGGATACGCAAGGCGCGACTGTTAATAGCAATAACTCTGAGGATTATCGAGCAAGATATAGTGCTAATACCTGTACTTATGAATATGTTGCTGAACCGAGTTATACAATTTTTTATAATTCGAATACTGGCGAAGTCACCGTCAATTTATAAAAAGTTACTTGCATTAAAAAGGCCGCGCTTATCATCTAAGCGCGGCCTTTTTGTGTTTGTAAGTTAAGACAGTTTATTCAGCGATTGGCGTGTTAAACGCGTCGTTTGGTGTGTAGTCACCTGTCATATCAACTAACTTATTATCTTTAAAGTTTAAAATCAGCTCTCGGTAGGTGATTGCTGCATTGCGGCCTGATTTAAAGTGGTAAACGTAGCGCCATTTGTCGCCACCGTATACATCGTCAACCACTGGGCGACCGATGATGAAGGCGACTTGCTCTTTGGTCATTTGCACGCGGAGCTTGTCGATGTCTTTTTGCTCTAAGAAGTTACCTTGAGGTTTGTCTTGTTTGTATACCAACCAATCGACAAAAGAACACGCTGGCAAGGTCAATGTTAGTGATGCGATTAGCAGCGCTTGTGATACAGATTTTAAACTCATGTTTCCTCAAATAAATAACGTCGTTAGTACTCAACTTGGAGGGCATAATAGCCAAGGGGTTCCCCAAAGTCCAAATTAAATTTTAATCTTCAACTTTGGGTGAAATAAATGCTTGGTTTTCGAGCGACATGCCATCTGGTGTTACAACAAGTGACGAGCCTTGTTCGTACCAATCACCAAGCACGATACGCTCGGCTGGCTTGCCGTTAAGCTCAAAATGATGACGATCTGGACGATGAGTGTGACCGTGAATCAGCAGTTGCACGCGGTTGTCTGTCATGTCTTTTTCTACTTCGCTTTGTGTAACATCCATAATCTCAAGCGTTAATTGCTTGTTAGATGATTTTGATTTGCTGCGAATATCGCCCGCAATTTTCTTTCGCATCGCAAAAGGCAGTGATAGCAGTAAGAACTTAACAATAGGGTTACGACTACGCTTTCTAAACTTTTGATAAGCAACATCACGAGTACATAGGCTATCGCCGTGCATAATCAGCGTTGGTGTGCCGTATAAATCAATGACTTTGTGCTCTGGCAATAAGATCATGCCGCTTTGTTTGCAAAAACGTTTGCCGATGGTGAAGTCGCGGTTGCCGTGAATGTAGTAAATTGGCACGCCAGTATCGTTAAGCTCTTTAAGGCGCTCGCTCACGTGTTTGATCATCGGGCACGGATTATCATCGCCAAACCACACTTCGAATAAGTCACCTAAGATGTAAAGCGCATCACAACCAACGGCGTCGTTACGCAAGAAGTGACAAAAGAGATCGGTAATGTCGGTGCGATCGCGATGGAGGTGTAAATCAGCAATAAATAGCGTTTTGCTCATTGAACGGAAGAACCTTGCTTAGTAATTGTGAAAAATGGCAGTGCAAACAAAAAGGGCTAAGCGAAAGCTTAACCCTAATGACGAATTAGTCGATGAAAGATACTTTCTCGATAACTACTTCATCTAATGGTACGTCTTGGTGGTAACCGCGGTTACCCGTTTCAACTTTCTTGATCTTGTCAACAACGTCCATACCTTCAACAACTTTAGCGAATACACAGTAACCCCAGCCTTGTACAGACTCGCTAGTGAAATCTAGGAAGCTGTTGTTGCTAACATTGATGAAAAACTGCGAGCTTGCTGAATGTGGATCTTGAGTACGTGCCATTGCTAGCGTCCCAATTTCATTTTTAAGACCGTTGTTTGCTTCGTTTTCAACACAAGTTACTGTGTCTTTTTCTAACATGCCGCTTTCCATGCCGCCGCCTTGAACCATGAAACCATCGATTACGCGGTGGAAGATAGTACCGTCGTAGAAACCTTCTTTAACGTATTTTTCGAAGTTTGCTACAGTTTTTGGTGCTTGTTCTGCGAATGTTTCGATTTTGATATCACCGAAGTTTGTGGTCATTAAGATCATGAAATTAACCTGTATTAGTGTGTTTGAATTGCGGCGATTTTACCTTGTTTAGCACTAATGGCAAAGCAAAGGCTTAAAATTAGAACTAAATTGCGAGTTAGTGATGGTTTTTCGTTAATCTTTAAGCGCCAGTGCGCCAATGTATTGAGCTGTTTTGGCGCAACTGATAAACTCACCGTCTTTAATTGTTAGTCTCAAGGAATACACTCCCAATGTTATCTATTTACAACACGCTTACGCGCCAAAAAGAAGTCTTTAAACCGATTGTTCCCGGTAAAGTTGGCATGTATGTGTGTGGAGTGACCACTTATGACTACTGTCACATCGGTCATGGCCGTACTTACGTGTTTTTCGATACTATTGTGCGTTACCTGCGCTTTAGCGGTTACGAAGTAAAATACGTGCGTAACATTACCGATGTTGACGACAAAATTATTGCCCGTGCTAACGAAAACGGCGAGACGTTTATCGAACTCACTGAACGTTTTATCGAGATTATGCACGGCAACTTTAAGTCGCTAAACATGGTTGAACCTGATGTTGAGCCAAAGGTATCGACCCACATTGATGAAATCATCGAAATTATCGAAAAGCTAATTGCCAAAGAGCACGCTTATGTTGCTGAAAATGGCGACGTACTGTTCTCTGTACCGAGCTTTGATGATTACGGCAAGTTGAGCGGTCAAGACTTAGATGCATTGCAACTTGGTGCCCGTGTAGATGTGGTTCAAGACAAGCGCAATCCAATGGATTTCGTATTGTGGAAGAAAGCTAAGCCAGAAGAGCCAAGTTGGGAATCGCCATGGGGCGAAGGTCGTCCGGGTTGGCACATCGAGTGTTCGGCGATGAACGCGAAACACCTTGGTGAAACCTTCGATATTCACGGCGGCGGCAGTGATTTAACTTTCCCACATCACGAGAACGAAGTAGCGCAATCATGCTGTGCCCACGGCACTAACTACGTGAATACGTGGATGCACTCTGGCATGGTACAGGTCAACAAAGAGAAAATGTCTAAGTCGTTAGGCAACTTCTTTACTATCGAAGATGTGCTTAAAGTCTTTGACGCTGAAACTATCCGTTTCTTCTTGCTAAACGGCCATTACCGTAGTCAGCTGAACTACAGTGAAGACAATCTACATCAAGGCCGCAGCGCATTAGAGCGTTTATACACAGCACTTCGCGGTGTAACACCAGCGGCGAATGTTGATATGGATAACGATTACGTTAACCGCTTTAAAGTGGCGATGGACGATGATTTCAATACGCCAGAAGCACTGCCAGTGTTGTTTGAGTTAGCGAAAGAAATCAACCGCGTTAAAGATGCTGACAGCGATAAAGCAAGCGAGCTAGCGGCTATCTTAATTGAGCTTGGTAGCGTGTTAGGTGTGCTGCAATCAGATCCTGTTGCCTTCTTACAGGGCGGCGGTGAAGACGATGAAACAGCGGTTATCGAAGCGCTTATCACTAAGCGTAACGAAGCTCGTGCTAGCAAAGATTGGGCAGCTGCCGATGCGGCGCGTGATGAGCTAACAGCAATGGGTATTGTACTTGAAGACAGCGCTGGTGTTACCAGTTGGCGTCGTGTATAAAACACCCTAACTAATACGTTAAAATAGCGGCACTTTTCAAGGTGACACTGTTTGAATTTATCGATGGCTACATCGATAAATGCACAGCTCCCTTGGCTTAGTGCCTCTTTTTTTGCCTTAAATTTATTCCCACAGATTGGTATTAGATATTTAAGCGCGTAATGCGGGGCTAGGTAATTTTTAATTTATAGGCCGTAACATCGTTATGAATATCGATCAGTATTTCAATCAAGGCGCAGGGGCGTCTTTTTCTTTTACGCGTGAACAAGCAAGCAGCTTCGCTAAAGACATCGCGGGTGACTTCAATCCACTGCATGATGTAGAAACTAAAAAGTTCTGCGTTCCTGGTGACTTATTATTCTCAATTGCGCTAGCAAAACTAGGCGTAAGTAAGAAAATGCAATTTACGTTTTCTGGCATGGTAAGCGATGGCATTGAGCTTGATTTTTCATGTAACGAAGCAGCCGACATCAAAGTACTTGATGGCAATGAGAAAGAATATTTATCGATTAACCGTGACGGTGAAAAAAGCGATAACCAAGAGCTGGCGTCATTACTTGCTCAGCGTTACGTAGAGTTCTCTGGTCACACTTTTCCACATGTTCTAGTACCGTTAATGGAAAAAGAAAACGCGATGATTAATCCAGCGCGCCCATTGGTGATTTACGAGAATATGTCGATTGATTTAGATCGTTTAGACATTGCTAATCCAACGCTTGAAGTAACTAACACTGAGTTACAAGTCAACGGCAAACGCGGCCGCGCTATTTTACAATTTGTCTTTAAAGATGGCGATGAGGTTGTGGGTCGTGGTGAAAAACTAATGGCATTAAGTGGTCTTCGGGAATTTGATGCAGCAGTAATCAACGCTGTCGTAGAAGATTACAACGAGCGTAAGAAGGCTTATTTTGCCTAGGTGAATTTTGTCAGATTAGAATTAAGCAGCTTCGGCTGCTTTTTTTATGTCTGCGCCAATGCTATTAGTAGGAGCAAGAAGCCTATTTTCAAACGGAGAGAGTAATGAGTGACGATAATATTCCTGCAAAACCTAGTGTAATAGAGCCGTCGCTAGACGCAGATGACTGGCTTAACAACATTATTGGTCATTCAATTGAAAATCCGCTGATTGCTTATTCGATGGAGCATGAATATCAGTATATTGATGACGTCTATCCTCATGATCGGATTGCGCAACAACGGCTCATCGAACGTGATGGTAAATTTTTCGATGAGTTCGTGTTAGAAAATACCGATGGGTTGTCGGGCAAAGTCACTCAGCACTCGCTGTTTTTCGATATTAATGCGTTTTACCAACCGTAACTACATCCTGTGGGGCTAGCGGCATCATCTTAAACTGCTTGATGGCGTAAATTGCGCTAACAATTGGGCAGATTAAATTAAAAAATGCGTAGGGAAGATACGCAAAAGTTGCTACGCCTAACGCGCCAGCCATGTAAGCGCCACAGGTATTCCATGGAACTAGTGGACTGGTGATAGTGGCGGAGTCTTCAATCGCACGGCTTAAATTCACTGTATCGAGCTGATACTTTTCATATTCTAATTTCAACATCCGACCCGGCAGTACAATCGCAATGTATTGATCTGAAGTGATGATGTTAGTGCCAATACAAGTTGCTAGCGTGGTTAGCACTAAGCTGGTGGTGCCATTAACTAACGATAGAATCGATTGTAGTAAGCGTTTTAACATGCCGCCCACTTCCATAATACCGCCAAAAGCCATGGCACACATGATAAGCCAGATGGTGGTAAGAATGCTGCTCATGCCGCCGCGACTTAGTAGGGCATCGAGATCTTTATCGCCAGTATTGGCGACGTAGCCATCGAACATTGCAATCCATAAACCTTTAATTGCCGCAACAGCGGGTAAAAGTGTTGTGTCACTCACGGCTTTGATAATGGCGTCATATTGAAAAATAAGAGCGCAAATAGCGCCTGCAATGGTGCCGAGAATAATGGTGGGGAAGGCGGGTATTTTGCGATAGGCCAGCACTAGCACGACTAACAGCGGAAATAATAAGTGTACGCCGACATTGTAGTTTTGCTCTAACAACTGCAGGGTAGTCTCAACGCCTAAACTACCGCCAGATATTTCGGCGTTGATGCCTATGACATAAAAAATAACCAGCGCAATCAAGATGCTTGGCGTGGTGGTCCACAGCATGTGTTTGATGTGCTTAAAAATGTCGGTGCCTGCCACTGCTGGCGCGAGATTGGTGGTGTCCGATAATGGCGACATTTTATCGCCAAAGTAAGCGCCACTAATAATGGCGCCAGCAGTAATTTCGACACTTAAATTAAGCACGCCTGCAATGCCAATGAGTGCGATGCCCAAGGTGCCTGCCACTGTCCATGAACTGCCGATACTCAAGGCGACAACTGCACAGAGTACACAGCTAGCGACATAGAAATATTGTGGACTAAGGAGTTTCATGCCGTAATAAATCATGCTGGGCACTGTGCCACTAAGTAACCACGTACCAATTAATGCGCCAACGGCAAATAAAATAAGGAAGGCGCCCGATGCGCTCGCGATAGATTGGGTGATGCCTTGTTCTAGAGCTTGCCACTGATGACCGTTTTTTACGCTAATTGCGAGTGCAATACAGGCAGCGAGAATTAGGGCGATTTGATTGGCTCCAGATGAACTATCAGAGCCAAACAAATAAACGGAGGCGCTAAGCATTAGCACCAAGGAAATTACTGGGATGAGGGCGTCTAATAGGCTCGCATCTTTCGCTGGTGCAGTGCTTATTGTCATAGATTACTCCTGTGCACTTAAGCTGCTAAGGGCGCAGTCTAATTGGCTAACGAAGTAATCGACATTGGCGCGATTAAATACAATCGGCGGCTTGATTTTCAGCACATTGTTATGCGGACCATCGAGGCTTAGTAAAATATGCTGACGCTTTAATATTTCACATAACGCTTTGGCTTGCTCTGTGGCGGGTGTTAGTTGCTCATCGAGTACTAATTCAGCGCCAATAAATAAACCAAGGCCACGAACATCACCGATTAATGGTTGAGTTTTAACAAGCTCTCGCAGCTGCGCCATGAAATAATTACCCGTCTCTAGGGCATTTTCTCGTAGATTTTCTGACTTGATTGTGTCTAGTACCGCGTGGCCGATGGCGCAAGACACAGGATTACCGCCAAAGGTATTGAAATATTCCATGCCAGTGACAAAGGCATCGGCGATGGCTTTGGTGGTGACAACTGCCGCTAACGGATGGCCGTTACCGATAGGTTTACCAAGGGTGACGATGTCTGGCACCACATCTTGAGTTTCAAAAGCCCACCAGTGACTGCCAACGCGACCAAAACCTACTTGTACTTCATCGGCAATACAGATGCCGCCAGCGGCGCGTACAGCTTGGTAAACAGTTTTTAAGTAGCCATTTGGCATAATTAAGTTGCCGCCAACACCTTGCAGCGATTCACAAATAAAGCCGCCAAGCGGTTTACCGCTGTTACTCAGTTGGTTAATTTTATCGACCGCATATTGCGCATATTGATGGCCCGATTCTTTACTCATGCCTTTGATTTCACCGCGATAAGGATCCGGCATTGGCACTATGTGAATATTATCTGCCGCGCCTTCACCGCCGGGGCCATTGAATTTATACGGGCTAATCTCAATCGCTTTGTTGGTGTGGCCGTGATAAGCGCCATCCACCACTAACAATTCTTGTGAACCTGTAGCGCATTGCATTAAACGCATCGCCAGTTCGTTGGCTTCGCTGCCTGAGTTTACAAACATCACTACCGATAGTTCATCGGGCATGGTCTCTAGCAGTGCTTGTGAGTAGTCCACTAGGTTTTGATGCAAATAACGGGTATTCGTGTTAAGCGTCGCCATTTGCGCTTGGCCTGCCGCAACCACTTTGGGGTGACAATGACCGACGTGACACACGTTGTTCACCATATCGAGATAGGCAATATCGTTTTCATCGAGTAAATATTGGCCTTGACCGCGTTCAATAATCAGCGGCTGCTGATATGAAATACTCAGCGTTTGAAAGAGATTTTCTTTACGCTTTGCGATAATGTCATCGTGACGATTAGAAGCCATTGGCGTGATATTACACAAACGCTGTAGCTCGAAACCGATGTTTTTCGCGTCAAAGCTTAGTAGCTTATCGATAGCGCGCCATGCTGGTTTAGCTGAAATGAGCAAGTAGTCGTTGTCTGGCTCTTCTAAAATCGCTTTCGCGCTGTTACATACGCTGGTGGCGAGTCGCGCGCAAATAAGTGGAAATAGCACCCACAATTCCACTGGCAGCAATGGATTGTGCTCGTGATAACTTTGAGTAATGGTTTTAATGACGCTTAGCGGATCTTCGGTGTCGAGCATCGCATAAGTAATCGCAATGGCAAGTTCGTTAACACGGTAGCTGTGCACCATATCGCCAAAATCAATTAGACCGCTAATATTCGCTGATTTCTCAGCGCTATCGAGCAGCAAATTATAATCGTTAATGTCGTTGTGGATAACGGCTTGCGGCAGTTTTTCGTCAAATGGCGTTAGCTGCTGCGCTAGCATGTCGCGAATAGTTTCAATCTGAGCACGCTGGGTATCGTCTTTAAGGTAATCAATTTTGCTATCGATAACGTGCGGCGCTTGTTTGAGATCCCAATCTAAGTAGCGATTGGCACTTGGATGAGTAAAGCTCGCCGTTTGTTTTGAAAGCTGAGCGATCATCGCGCCGAGTTGCTTATATTGGCGCTCGCCAATTTGTGAGTGGTCGGCAAAAAATACCCCATCAACAAAACTCAGTAAGCGCATAAAGCGAGGCTGGCCGTTTTCATCGCGTAGGGTAACGATATCTTGCTGTTGACGAGTTTTAATCGGCAGCGGCGTTTCGAAACTGTCACAGTTGCTTGTTGTTTCTTTATTAGGCGCTCTTTCAGATGGAGAGTGCTGTAAATGATTCATTAATGCATTCTGCATCGCCAGCTCGGCCATTGGCTCATCGGCATTTGCAATCTTAAGAATAAATCGCATGCCATCGCTGCTGGTTAGGAGGAAATTAAAATCGATATAGCCGGGTAATTGTTTGGCTGTGACGTCTAATCCGTAGTGTTTTAAAACAAGTTCAACAATTTGCTGGGTAGAAATTGGATTAGTAATAATGTCTTGCGACATGAGACGACCTTATGATTGAAATTAATTTTGTATACTATATACAGTTGATTTTGCTTTGTATACTATACCCGTAATTGTTGGATATGCTGGAATTTATAGCGTATATAAAAATTAAGGTGCAAGGCGCGTGAATGAGTAATAGCTTGCTATTGCGATTGAGCGCAACGCGGCAGATTGTGTTTTTAGGTCGCTTATAAAACCTACATCTTCATTGATTACGGGTATCTACGAATTTAGTTAATAAATTAGTCGATTGGACTAATTAAATTTGTTATCGACAGGACATTTTATGCAAACTCACATCTGGTTAAGGGCTGAAACTAAACCTATGGAAGAGCGCATCGCGCTAACACCCAATATTGCGAAAATCTTGATTGACGCTGGCTTTAAAGTCACGGTTGAAGAGTCTGAGCAAAGCGCTATTAGCGCGGATAAGTTTAGCGAAGTAGGTTGTGATATCGCGCCTGCGCATCAGTGGAAGTCGTTAGAAGATAACGACATTATTATCCTCGGTTTAAAAGAGTTAGAAGAGTTATCTTCGCCGCTGTCACACCGTCATATTCATTTCGCTCATGTCTATAAAGAGCAAAGCGGTTGGCAAAACGTATTAAATCGTTTTGTTGAAGGCAAAGGGCAGTTGTTTGATTTAGAATACCTCGTCGATGAAAACGGTCGCCGTGTCGCAGCCTTTGGTTTCTGGGCTGGCTTTGCGGGTGCTGGCGTGGCGCTAAAAGCTTATGCGGCGCAAGATGCCAGTAATGTTGAAGCATTAGGAACGCTAACGTCTTACACCAGCCAGCAGGCAATGCTGGATGAAGTAAAGGCGGCGTTAGCGAGTAAAACAGCACCTAAAATGTTAGTGATTGGCGCAAAAGGACGCAGCGGTAAAGGTGCTGTTGAGTTTGCCAAGCGCGTTGGTGTTGATGTCACCGAATGGGATATTGAAGAAACGAAAGCGGGCGGCCCATTTGAAGATATTCTGTCGTTCGATGTTGTGGTGAATTGTGTATTTGTGCAAAGTGCACTACCTCCGTTTGTAACGAGCGATATGTTGGCGCAGGCAAATCGCCAAATGTCGGTGATTTGCGATGTCAGTTGTGATCCTTACGGCGATTACAACCCATTGCCGATTTACGATCGCTGTACTACATTCGACAAGCCATTATTACGTTTAATTGATGGCGAAAGTCCGCTAGATTTAGTCGCCATCGATCATCTACCGTCGCTGTTACCTGTGGAATCGAGTGAAGATTTCTGTGAACAATTACTACCTCATTTGTTGCAATTAAACGATATGAATCAAGGGGTGTGGCAGCGCGCAAACAACGTATTTAACGAAAAGCTTAAGCAGCTTTCATAAGCAAAAAAGACAAATAAAAAATAAGAGAAGATTATGAAAACAATTCATTGGTTAGGCGCGGGTTTGTCGTCACTACCTGGTATTAAAAAAATCGCTTTATCGCCGCAGCCATTAATTTTGTGGAACAGAACCTTGGCAAAGGCTCAAGAAGCCGTTGATGCGATGGGCTGCGATGTAGCAGTGAAACAACTTGATTGGGACGCGCTAACGCAAGCGGTGTCTGCTGGGGACGTCGTTGTTTCTATGCTGCCAGCGACAATGCATTTGCAAGTGGCTGAGCTGTGTTTAGCCCGCAATGCACATTTTGTATCAAGCAGCTATATTTCACCTGAGATGCAGGCGTTAGATGCTAAAGCTAAAGCCGCTGATTTGTGTTTTGTTAATGAAGTCGGTTTAGATCCTGGTCTTGATCATTTGCTAGCCCATGCCTTGGTTGAAGACTACCAATCATCAGCGCATTTTAACAAAGACAACCAGCATTTCTTCCGCTCATACTGTGGCGGTTTCCCAAGTGTTGCTAACGACTTTAAATACAAATTCTCTTGGTCGCCGCTAGGCGTATTAAAAGCATTAAAATCACCAGCTCAGTGGATTGAAAATGGCGAACAAGCCACTACCGAAAAGCCATGGTTAGCTCTGCAAGACTATCAAGTGACTTTGGCCGATGGCACCAATGAAACGTTCCAAGCTTATCCAAACCGCGACTCTGTGCCATTTGTTGGTCAATATGGCATGGATGATGGCTGGAATGTTCAGCAATTTGTGCGCGGCACGCTACGCCTAAACGGCTGGGCGCAAGCGTGGGATGAACTCTTTACCCAAGTTGATACGTTAACGGGCGAAGAGGGCATGGCGAAGCTGGCTGCAATCAGCGATGAGCTTTGGGACAAATACCAATACGACGAAGGCGAAGCCGATCGCGTAGTGTTATCAGTTGAGCTAGAAGTTAAAGATCCTAGCGGTGAAAACACATTATTTAAGCAAGCCTACGGCATCGATGAAATCGGTAACGAACGCGGCTCAGCCATGGCGCGTTTAGTATCGCTAACGGTAGCTATCGCGATTGAATCACTACTTGCTGGCGAACTACCAGCAGGCGTATCGCCAGCGCCGCATCAAAAAGTGATTGTCGATGGTTGGTTAGAGCAACTAGCACAACTAAACGAGCGCGTATTTGTTTCTTAGTTGTTTACAAGTAAGTTCGTAATTATGAAAAGGCTGGAATGATTTCCGGCCTTTTGTTTGTGCGGGTGTGATGACTAGCTTTATGAGATAGTTATGTGCGCCTGAACCGAGATTCAATGAGAAAATTTGCTGACAACAGTTCTTTAACTATTTGACAAATAGTGTTTTTATTACTAGTTTGGTTGATTGTTTTTAATTAGTGAACCGGTGTTATTGAGCATGCGGAATAATATACTGCTCTGCGCCTAGGAAAGTTTGTGCCTCAATTACTAAAAGAGAAGAGTTTTGGTTCCCATGTGATTGTGGTGAAGAACATAGTAATAAATTTATAGAGGGGCTCTTCGAAACGGAAAACGATAACTCTACAGAATTTGCCGTTGCTTTACTCAATCACAACGAAGAAAAACATATTTGGTTAGCAGTTTTCATGAATGGATGCCAAGGAATTACTGATTCACCTTGTTTTTTATCTGCGCATATTAATCTAAATGAAGGGACGTTATGTTTTAGTATACAAGATGCGGAAAAATCTCCATTTAAAAATGTTTATGAAGATAATCTTTATCGTATCAGTAGAGAGGAAATTTTGGCTGCTGAAGGGTTAAAGGATGCTATTGTGTCATTCTACCAAGACATATCTAAAGCAGACACGGAAACAGGTTTATTTCTATTCTCCAGCTAATTGAGTTATCAGATAAATGACAAATTGATGTCCATAAAATGTGAGCACTTGGGTGTTTGAGAACAGGATGAACAAGAAAATTAAGATTATATTTGGAATATTTTTTGTCTTATTTGCAGTGTGTACGGAAGTTTTTCTAAATTGGATTAAGAATCCATATAGCCTAGAGCATGAAAGGTTAGGACCAAAAGGGCTAGAAATATTACCAGAGATAACTCCGGTTCCGAATACAAAAAATTATTTAATGTACCCCAAGTATGAAAAAAATGACTTTGTGTACATATTGGCACTTCCCAATGAATATATTCATCCTTCGAATTGGTCTGAACAGGCAATCAAGACTTATTCAGTTTCAGCTACGGTCTTCTACCCAAAGATAAACGGAAGATTTCATCCAGATAACTTAGATTTACCCAAATGCAACGGATGGTGTGGTGGTTACATGCGTGTTTTTATTGAACCGAATAAAAGTGCTAGAGAGATGAATAATAGAAGATATGAAAGAATAATAAATGATAGTCCTCATATTACTCATTCCCGGCAAATAGAAGACTTGATAGGTGAGTTTGGTATGGATCAGCATTTCCAAATACGCTTTCCTGTTATTGAGCAAAAATCAGGTGGAGAAAAGTATGCAACTAAAGAGATTTTTGTTAAGAGAGATAGCGCCGGCGAAATACAGTATTTATTTGAATGTTCGCCATATGCACTATCTCCCAGATGTAAAGTAAGTTTCAATGTTTCGTCTCTTCCTGAGTTATTGGTAAGTGTTAGTTTTGGCCGTCATCTTATTGCGGACTGGGAAAAGTTAATCAAAGCAACTGACAATAAGGTGTCTAGCTGGGAAATTAGTAAGTTAGCAATTAAATAAAGGATGGGTGTTTATATATTGATATAAAATCAAAATAAATTACAAATAAAAAAAATTGATAACAAAAAATAGATACCCATAAATCGTGGCATGAAATTCAGTGAATCAGAATTAGTTGAGTGTGCGGAAAAGAGAACTAAAAGTAGAACTAAAAGTTGATGAAACTAAAAGTTGACACCCATTGAAACTAAAAGTTGACACCCATAAAATGTGGCAACACCCATAAAATGTGGCAAAGAATCGAATTTGTTCTAGGCTAATAATCTCTCTTTAGTGAGGAGGTTGTTATGGCTAGGGCAAGAAACAGTCTAATTGATTTAGACGCCACACCTTTCTATCACGTCATTTCTCGTTGTGTTCGTCGCGCATTTCTGTGTGGCGAAGATAAATATTCTGGTAAGAACTATAACCACAGGCGCCAATGGGTGTTGGATAAGCTCCATGCGTTAGCGGAGGTTTTCGCTATCGATAGTGCTGCCTATGCGATTATGAGTAACCATTACCATTTAGTATTGCGTGTAGACCGTGAGCGTGCGTTAAGTTGGCATGATGATGAGGTGATTGAACGTTGGTATCAACTGCATAAAGGTCACCCAATCGTTGATAGGTATCGCAATGGCGAGATAGATGATAAAGCGAGTTTAGCCAAAGTCGCTGAAGTTGTGGCAATGTGGCGGCTGAGGCTTTATGACATTAGCTGGTTTATGCGCCATCTCAATGAGTCGATAGCTAGAGCGGCAAATAAGGAAGATAACTGCAAAGGGCGCTATTGGGAAGGTCGTTACTATTCTCAGGCATTGTTGGATGAACAAGCCTTGTTATCCTGCATGATGTATGTTGATTTAAATCCTGTTCGGGCTGGTATGGCTAAAAACTTAAAAGAGAGTGATTTTACCTCAATTCAAGCCCGAATCCGTAGTTACGAGCAAGAGCGAAAAGAGACTCCCAAAGACAATAAAGTATCACCAAAACAGCCCTCTAAACTATTGCCATTCGGCAGTTCACAACAATCGCTTGCTATTCCATTTACACTATATGATTATTTTGAATTGGCGGATTGGAGCGCAAGGCAAATCGTGCCTAATAAGCGCGGTTTTGTGGAAGAGCATCAACCTAAATTACTTGATAGTTTGGGAATTGCTAGTGATGACTGGATAGAAATCACTAATCACTTTAGACGTCAGTACGGTAACTTCGCAGGTTCTCGAGAGCGGTTGAGACAATGTGCTAACGAGCATAATCACTGTTGGTATAAGGGCGTTGGCTGACAGGTAAACCATCCAAGCTAGCTGAGAAAGGCAGTGAAAGCGCAGCTTAGGGCTAGCTTTGTGCTTTTGTTGATGTCTGATAGTAAAAATACTTCTAAAGCGATTTATTACCGATTTAATCGAAATCAAATTGTTAATTGATTGAAATTTTGGTGCAAAACGAATTGCAAAAAAGTGGCTGAACGTTCATTCTAATTTTTGGATGTCAACGATTTAGCTTTATGAAAAAAAGCTGGAATGATTTCCGGCCTTTTTTGTGGAGTTTTGTGATCATTAGCTTTATGAGATAGTGATGTTGGTTTAGGTCTTAATAATATGTTTATGTATACAGTTATAATAAATCGATGTGAAAATCAGGTTTGTTCACGTGGAAAGTGAGCATAGTGATGCATGCTTTCTACAGATTAAAACTGATAGCTAATTGATTTTATTGATGTAACGACTTTTGGTCTGCGGCATACATTGCACGCGCCTGCAATGTATGCCGCAATGCACGCTTTCTCCGATAAGAAAAACTGTCAACAAAAGAACGTATATTTTTAAAGCATAGATTTATCAGCACCTTATTGTTATATTCATCAGCCAATTGAAAAATGAAGTGCTGTATTTATTGTGCATGCACGATAAATACACTGTTAGGCAGTACATATGATTCCAGTAGGGTACATGGCAAAAAGAGTTGAACTGAAACCTGAATGGCTCAGGACCGATCAGGTAAAAGACCTGTACTCTGTCAGCAATTGCACTTCAAAGGATTTTGCCGATTACTTTGAATTCTGGAAGCACAATGGTTATTGGCTGTTTGACTCACCGGGAGTAATCAACTATCTGGTAGAAGAGCACGGCATTGATATGTCCGGAACAAAAATGTTCTATTACGAGGTGTATGAATACCAATGCTATGAGGACGAACCGGAGTGGGAAGAGTTTGAGGCAGAGAAGTCATTCGAAACCAATGTGAAAGTGCCAAAGGAAAAGGTGCTTGAGGGTTTTGATGTAGTGTCTCTATACAATGAAAATGCGCCAGAATGCTCTTATCTTTCATGTAACCACATGGCGCAAGAACTTAAAGTCAATGAGCATTGTCTCCTGGCGAGTCTTGAGGAAGCCAAAGCTCATTTAGAAAACAAAGCTTTTGATGGTTGCGAACCCGGGCCGTGTCGAATATTTGCTGTTTATTCGGTGCCACCAAATGCCTAACAAGGCAATCAACTTCGCGCCTACGGCGCCGGACGCAGCAAAGCTGCGCCGGTTATTGCGGCGTTATAAGTCATTATGAATACTGAAGGTAATCCACCATCGAAAAACATCCCAGTTTTATGGGGGGACTATAATGCTGTCGGTCTAAGCGGCGAAGCAAATGATGATTGCATTTACTCACTTCATCGTGATGAGCTTTCTCGTCTGGGTGCAGAGGAAGGTAAAGTGTTTTTTGTGTACGATGACGACCTAGATGATAATGATCAGCCTGAAGTTTTTGGATATGTTTGTAAGTTAGAAATAATTGAAGGGTATATAAGCTCTTGGAGAGCACGTCCAGATAAATCTACTTGGTATCGTGGTCCAAAAACGTGGTAAATATCAAGCAACTTATAACAAGTTTAGGCAATCGGAAAACTTACTGCGCCTTCGGCTCCGTAAGTTTCCGTTGCTAAAGGCGTTAGCTACCAAAGGTTATTTTCAACATCGTGAAATAGATTTAAAGAGGATGGTAGATTATCACTGTCTTTGGATACAACAAGAACAAAATTTAAAGAGAACTAACTATGAAATATCTATCTGCTCTTTTGCTATTATTCATCACCTTTCATTTAAATGCGATTGTGATAAGGCATGATGTAGACCCCAACTTGTATAAGACTGATACTATTCCTCCATTTTATATTGATATGCCATTTCAAGGTGGCGCAGTTTTAATCGATAAGCACTGGTTATTGGCACCAGCACATGTCATTTATACTTCTATGTATGACTATAATGGTAAGCCAATAATGATACATGGTGTAGAGAATAAAGTTTCAGAAATTATAATTCATAATGATTACAAACAGGCGCAAGGTGATTGGAGTAAAGGAGATCCTAAGCCCCTTATTGAGCAATTAAATAACTCTAAAGACATTGCATTAATCCGTCTAAGTAAAGCCGTTACCCACGTCCAACCAATATCTATATATAAAGGGAATGACGAAATCGGTATGGAAATGACAGGGTTTGGTCGTGGTGCAATAGGAACAGGTATTACAGGTGAAATAAAGGATTCTCAAGGGCCTGAAATAACCACTTATTTGTGGTATCAAGTTACTAAGTTTTTTTCAGACTGGGCTTTTACTCAAGACGACTATCAATTACTTACATACAACAATGTGATCAGTGAAGCTAAAGGGCATTGGCTTCGATTTACTTTTGAGCAAGGAAAACTTGCACTTCCTCTAGAAGGTACAATTGGGTCTGGAGATAGTGGTGGTGCTGTAGTCATTTATCAAAATTCAATTCCGGTTTTGATTGGATTAGCTTCTTGGAGAGAAATTGACGGTGATTTGGAAAATTATACGTTTGGTAAATACGGATCAACAGCGGTGTTAACCCGAGTATCTTATTTTAATGACTGGATAAGTAAGAATATTAACAAATCAACTATTACCAATTCGGGGCATTCCGAATTGGTAAAAACGAAAAGTTGACACCCATAAAATGTGATAAAAAATCAGTTTTGTTCTAGGCCAATAATCACTCTGTGTTGAGGTGGTTGTTATTGCTTGAGCAAGAAACAATCTTATTGATTTAGAAGCTATACCTTTCTATCACGTCATTTCTTATTGTGTTCGAATCTAGCAGAGTTACTCCACATTAAAGCGCAGCCCACTGCGCTTTTTTCATGCCCGTACACTTATTACGTTTTAAATTGAATACCTCCTCGTCTACAAACATATGTCACCAATTGTTATGTTATAACGTATTGTGGTAAGCTTTTAATAAGCGTGTTTTAAAAGAGTGTGACAGTAAGATTATGAATGGACTATCGGCGAGCGAAATGACGGCGAAAACGGATAATGTAGATGTTGCGAAAAATTCATTAGCATTACAACTCGCCTTTGCTGAGCAGGTGTGTCTTGCTAATCACTCGACTTTGACTCCTAATCGAAAGAAGGTGCTGTCGGTATTGCTAAGCGAAAACAAGGCTCTGTCGGCGTACGATATTAAAAATGAATTGAGTGAAATTTATGGCAAGATTCCCTTGCCAATGACCATTTATCGCTCTTTAGAATTCTTAGTTAGCATCGATTTGGTTCATCGTTTAGACACGGTGAATAAGTTTGTGATTTGCCGTCATTTTGGTTGTCAGCATCAACATCAGTTTCCTCATTTTTTAATTTGCCAGAAGTGTGGTCGTGTCGATGAGGTGAGTGAGCAAATGCCGCATGTTGATTCGATTGCGCAAATCGTAGCTAATAACGGTTTTAAGTTAGCAACTAAACAAGTGGAGCTTAGTTGTATCTGCAGTGATTGTTTGGAGTCGTAACTTACTTTAACGCATAAAAAAGGCTGGAGAATTTTAGTTCTCCAGTCTTTTTAGTTTTTGCTGTTAAGTGCTTACTTAACGATTGTCATTTCATCAACAATGTTTTGCGCGCCGTCGATGTTTTCCATTGTCCATAGCATGAATGGCACACTGGTGTGGATTGCGCGTTTGTATTTGGTGTCGTAATCCCAATCGCCAATGATTGATTCGTAAACGCCGTCAAATACTAGACCAACAAATTCGCCTTTGCCGTTTAGGGTAGGTGAACCTGAGTTACCGCCAGTAATGTCTAGGTTAGACAGGTAGTTTACTGGTACTGAGCCTAAGTCTTTGCGGTAGTATTTGCCGTAGTCCTTGTTGGCGATAGCTGTGCGGATGTTTTCGAATAAATCGAATTCGTGATCGCCAGCTTTGTATTTAGCTAGTAAACCTTCAAGCGTCGTAAACGGTGTTGCCGTTAAGCCGTCTTGTGGTGAGTAACCCATTACGTTGCCGTAAGTGATACGCAGTGAGCTGTTAGCATCGGCGTACACAGGCTCGCCTTTGCTCTTTTTGTAAGCAATCATTGCGTCCATGAAGGCAGGGCGTGCTTGGGCTAGCTTACCGAATAGTGCTTCGGCTTTTTTCTCTAGCTTGCGATCGTTGTCGTATTGAGACACAGCAAATTGGATGTATGGATCCTTGCTGTTTTTAAAGTCGCTAACTGATTTGTTCATCCATGCTAAACGCGTCGCTTCTTCATCAAGCTTGGTGTTTTTGTGCATCATGTCCAATTTAGCGGCTAATTTCTTGGCGTCGAAGTTTTTGCCAATGCCGAAGAACTTATCAAAAGTCGCGTTGCGCTCTTTCTTAGGGAGCTGCGCGTACAAGCCGATGAAGTGCTCAAGTACTGCTTTATCAACCTCTGCGTCGTAACGACGGTTAACGCGCTTCATACCTTGAGTAAAGCGGTTCATGTCGCGCTCTTGATAACCTTGTTTACGCTCTGTGTCTGGCTTAGCTTTTTCGTTAGCTAGACGGTATAGACGCTTAGCAACGCTCATCATGTTGGTGCTACCGAAGTAACCCATGATTAAATCGCGCTCTTGGCCTTTTTGCGTTTGGGCAATTAGCTCATTCAACTCAGTTAACGCTTTGCCGTATTTACGCTTGCGTTGTTTCGAGCTGTTGATCCATTTTTGCAGATCTTTTAGTTCAGCTTGCTTACGCGCTAGCATGTCGCCTTTGTTGTAACTTTCGATCATTGAGCCGAAGTTTTTAGCGTAGTTCGCTAGGCTTGCTAGGGTGCTTTCGTATTTGATACGCGCATCGCTGCCTGCTGGCGCAACGTCTTTGATGATGTTGATGTAGTCTTCGCGGTATTGCTTAGATGTTGGGTAAACCCAAGTAAATTGATTTTCTACTTCATCAACAGTGCGGTAACGGTTGGTGCGGCCTGGGTAGCCAAGAACCATGACGTAGTCGCTGTTACGTACGCCATCAGCATTCACTTTTAGGAAGGCTTGTGGCTTGAATGGTACGTTGTCTTTTGAGTAATCGGCTGGCTTGCCATCTTTGCCAACATAAGCGCGGTAGAATGCCCAGTCGCCAGTGTGACGTGGCCACATCCAGTTATCGGTGTCGCCGCCAAACTTACCAATGCTTGATGGTGGTGCATAAACTAGACGCACGTCGCGGATGGAGAGTTGTTTGATCAGGAAGTACTCTAGGCCGCCGTGGAAGCTGTACACTTCACAGCGGTAGTCTTGTGACGTTTCACAGGCTGACACGAGTTCTTTTTGATTCTTTTCAATCGCTTTGAAGTAGGCTTGGCCCTTTACTGATGAGCCAATTGAACCGGTAATTTTGTCGGTAACATTCGTTAGTGATTCAGTTACGTAAATGCGTGAGCCCGGTGCTGCTTGAAGTTCTTGTGATTTGTTTTTTGCAACAAACCCTTTTTTCAGCAGGTTGTCCTTTTCAGTTGAGTTGTACTGAATTGAACCGTATGCACAGTGATGGTTGGTAATGGCTAAGCCTTGATCAGATAGGAAAGACGCAGTACAGCCACCAAGACTGATAATGGCGTTCATTGGAAATTGATCGAGGTTTTCCATTTTTGTTGGATCGAGTTTTAGTCCAGCTTTTTTTAACTTACCGCTAATTTCTTTTAATTGATGCGGTTGCCACATACCTTCGTCGGCGAAGGCGTTGCCAGCAATAAGCGCTGAGGCCAAAGGAAGTGCCCTTAGCAAATTTTTGTTCAACATAGTTTTAGTTCCTAGGTGTTTTCATTTTGTATCGCTGGCAGTGTTGATACCGTCAGTGATAGACCATGGCCCGTTATAATGTAACAAATGTTACTAGTAGACAAGGTCAATATTCCTAGTTTCTATGCTTTGGCGCGCTTTAGTTGTAAATAGATGTTTCCAGGGAGTATTGCCCCAGAACATTCCGGGGCAAATAAGCGGTTTTACCAGCGGTAAGTGGCAGTAAATGAATATTGGTCGCCGCGACCTGGCGTACCGGGAATTTCTTCAAATTCCTCTCGCCACAGGTTATCGGCTGATAAGCTTAGCTCTAAGCCATCCAATTGACTTGGTTTATAGATGGCGGTGAGATGCGTAAACAACGCGTTATCATCGCCGTTGCGGAGAGCGTTTTTCTCTTGAGTGCGCCATTCGTTGTCGATGCGAAGTTCGACATCGTCAAGTGGACGCCAAATAGCGCCTAGTGTAATGCGATGTGTTGGGTAGTTAAGCGCATAGAAGCTGGCATCAACGCTGGCGTTGCCATAATCTTCCGATTTTTTCAGATGCGTATAACTCGCCACAATATCGGCATTGTCAAAGCGTTTAACGGCAATCAGTTCTAAACCAAGGGTTTTGATATCAACTGGATTTGCTGAGCGGGCTGATGTTGAGTCGAAGCTATAAGTCCAATCAGCTAAGTCGTTATCCCAACGATGGAATATGGCAGCGTCTAAGTTCCAGCCTTGGCGATCGAGTGACATACCTAATTCGAGGTTGTCGCTGGTTTCGCGTTTTAGGTTGTGATTACTTCTAAATAGGCCGCCAGTTTCGCTACCGCCGATAGCAGTGTAGCCAGAGACTTGGCTTGCTTGCGAATAAGAGAGATAGAAACTATCTCGGCCGTTATCGCTATTTGGCTTGCTCCACGTGATGTCACCAATGACTGATGTTTGTGAATCGTCGCGATTGGTATCGTCAAAGCTGAGGCCTAAACGAATTTTTAGTTGCTCGTCGTGAGCCAATGGCATGTGATATTCAGGGAGCACACTGAGTTTGGTGTAACTGCGCGAGGTGAAGTTGCGCTCTAGGGTCGTTGAGTTGATTTTGTCTTCGGCAAATTGACTGGCGTAGTTCAATGCAATGGTGTCATTAAAACGGTGGTAACCAGCTAGGGCAATCGATTTTACGTCGGTGTCGTGGAAGGCTTCAAACGCTGACGGATTCTCGCGTGAAAAAACGTAGTGATCTTTGTGCTGGCGATGATAAGCCGTAATTTCGAAATTGTTGTCACTGCCGTAGCTTTGACGGTGATTAAGCATCAATAGCTGAGTATCTAAATCTTCGGTTTCGTTGACGTTAAACGGGGTATACATATTTGGCCAGCCGAAGAACTTTTCTTGATCGCCATAAAATAAATCGGTTTGCGAATTTTTGCTCACCAGTTGCAGACGGCCAGAGGCGCGTTGATAGTCGTGATCGCCATTGTCGATACTGCCATCGCTTGTCGATCGCGAGAATTCACCTTCAAAGCCAAGTGTCCAACCATCGTTAGATAAATCTGATGTGCCAGCAGCGTGAATACGTTGCAGGTTTAAACCATTGTTACCAATGCCAGCACTGACGCTGCCGCCGTCTTTGATTTGGCGCCAACCAAACGAGACGGTGCCAACAGAGCTGTTAAGGCCTAACAGGGCGTTATCTGCACCCGTTAATACATCAGCTGTTGTTAGCATTTCGGGGGCGACAGGAATTTCTGCAAAGTAGTGACCAGTTTGTGGATCCATTAACGTGGCGCTACCAATTCTAAAACCAGTATTTTCGAAAATACCGCCGCGAATAGTGACATCCGCCTGTGCTTCAGCCATGTTACGCGATTGAAGATCGATACGTGGGTCGAATTCTAAATTTGACACTGGCATGTTGAAGGTGCCAACCGGTTGATCGTTGGCAGTAGTGCGGCCTTCGATGGTAATTTTTTCAATTTTTTTACTGCTGTCATTTGTGTCATTGGCTACAGCAATAGATGATGCGCTAACAAGCAACGTAAGGGCACTGACTTGTGCAACTCGATTCATTTTAATACACTCGCGGTCGTTAAGTTTTTCTAGGCTGAGATTGATTTTGCGGCAGATTCTATAACAAATAATCAATCATCGCACTTGATAACTATTCTCAATTGGTACGACAAGTTATGACGAATACAACGCAAACAACAACCGATATCTCAAGTCACACTATTTATTTTGCTGGTGGCTGCTTGTGGGGCGTGCAGGAATTTTTTCGTCATTTACCCGGCGTGGCGCAAACTCAGGCCGGACGCGCCAATGGCACCAGTGATAATACTCGCACTGCTTATGACGGTTATGCAGAGTGCGTGAAAGTAGAGTTTGACCCTGCACAGGTTAGTGTCGAGCAGTTGATGGGCTATTTTTTCGAAATTATCGATCCCTATAGTGTTAATAAGCAGGGGGAGGATGTCGGTGAGAAATATCGCACTGGCGTCTATAGCAAGCATCAATGGATGCTCGAAGCCGCCAGATCATTTATTACTAGCAGAGACGATGCTAAAAAGGTTGTGGTTGAAGTATTGCCGTTAGCTAACTATGTGGCAAGCGATGATGAGCACCAAGATAGGTTAACGCGTTTCCCCAATGATTATTGCCATATTCCGTTGGCTTTGCTGCATAAATATAAGCCGCATAAATAGAAATCAGATAATTAGGACTGCGTATGATGAACGTGAATAGAATTTTTATAGTTGTGTTTGCGCTGTTTTTTGTTGCTTATGGTGTCGTCTTTGTTGGTTGGCCTAATACAATGCTGCATTGGATTACCGGTGCGGCTTTAGATACGCAAGCAGGCGTGATTGATTTAAGAGCGACTTATGGCGGTATGTCACTTGCCGTTGGCGTTTTACTATGGTGGTTTGCTCAAAACGCCCATTTACATCTATTGGGGTTGAAGTTTATTCGTTTGCTGATGCTAATGATGGCGCTTGGAAGATTGATTGGCTTGATTGTCGATGGTAGTCCTAATTGGGTGATGTGGCTTTATTTAACCTTAGAAATTATCGCAGTGATGATAAGTAGTTATCTGAGCAAGCATTTAGCGAAGGCTTCATAGATTATTTGTTTAATTTTTTCCATGTAATAAAAGAGCCGATTTAATTACTTAAATCGGCTTTGTCTCTTTCATGCAGTTTAATCACTGTTTTATATCAATTGTTTATAGAGAGTGGTTAAAGAAAGCGGCTAAAAAAATTGGCTAAAGCGGCCGCTTTGATAGAGTCCGACGAATAGTCCTAAACTACCGCCACCAAATCCCACTATATAGCCCAATTTACAAGCCCATTGACTGCGCTTTAGTAGTTTTGCCGCTCTGGTGTCATTAGGCGCTTGTCGAGTGAGATTGTCGCGACTTATGCGATTGGTACTCGACACTACCACAGTCAAACCAACTAAAAACAACGTATAGGCGATTACGGGCAATAACCAGCCTTGTGTCCACTGATAACTCGCGGTTAATCCTATCGCACTGATGACAATCCACAGATTTCCTTGGCGTTTGAGTTTTTGTAGTTTCTCGATATCAGCGTGGTTATCGATGTGTTTAATAGTGCGATTAATAGCGAAGTTGTTGGCGAGTACACCAAAGAAAGCGCCGATAACTGCACCGCCAAGCAGATAAAATAGCTTTGACAGCCAGTGGGACTGAGTCGCTGCCGCCGAGCTGCCAATAGTGGCTGCTGCAACAGGTGATGCACTTACCGTTGCTAATAATGTCGATAATTCAAGTGCAACTGGCGTGGTGGCAAACAGCACCTTGCCGTATTTATGCAAAATATCTTGTTTGAGCAATTCGCGAATGCGCTGTAAGCGTTTACGAACGGTTGCTGGGGTTAGGCCCAGTAATGTGGCGACGGCATTGGCGTCGTGTTCTTCGCGATAATAGAGGACGACGATTTCACGGCTTTCATCCGGCAATTGCGATATTAGGTGGTTAATCACCTGATTTTGCTGCTGTTGAATTAACTGATGCTCACTGCTGTCAGTTTGATTAATGACTTCATCTAGCAATGATTCTATGGTGTCATCTTCGCTTGCAATTTCACTGCGCACTTTGTTGTCGCGAATAAAGTTTAGTGCCGTGTAGCGTGTGATTTGGCGTGCCCATGGCAGCAGGCTGTCGGTATTTTTAAGCTCATTGAGTTGTTGCCAAATTTTGATAAACACCAACTGACTAACATCGCGACTGTGACCTAAATCTTTAGTCATGGCTAAAGCAATCGCATGCACTGTGTTGTTGAGGTAATTAACAAGTGTTGCAAAAGCCTGTTTGTCGCCTGATTGCGCGAGACGTAATGTATCTTGGTCGATTAATAATTTGCTTGAAACTGTCATTATTAAACCCTTTAGTAGATTGTGCGGCGGGCTATATCGCCCGCAACACGTTGTTGTGTTAGCAGCTAGCTATTAGGCTGCTGTTTAATAAAGTGCTTAATTGTTGTCAGTAACCAGTCTTTTTGATCCCACATTAAAAAGTGATGTCCTTGTTTATTCATAATTAACGAAACCTTTGGCGCGTCTGTTAATTGTGCTTGATACATTGCCTGTGCCGCCTGGTGCTGTTGCTCAGTTTTAAATGCACCAGAGGCACCAATTAATAGCACAGGGTTTGTTGCATTGGCTAGTTTAGGTCGTAGATCGGTCGTCATTACCCAGCTTAGGGCGCTGCCTGCAGTGTGCGGATCTGATTGCTTTGCCATGGCTAATATATCTTTATAACGTGCCTTATTGTTGGTTTGCAGGGCGATGCCTTGTTGGGTGAATGCCACCATTTGCTCGGGTGTTGCATTTTGATACATCGCTTTTATCGCTGTTGCTTGTGGCGCTAAATCTTGCGCGGTGGTTTGATTGCTACGGGTAAAAATAGGGCCAATAAACGGTAGGCCATCGACAGATATTGCGGCTTTTAATTTGATGTTTGGATTGAGTGACGCGTCAAATGCCAGTAATCCGCCCATGCTGTGACCGACTAAAATCGGCTCTGCTAGCTTATTTGAATTAAGGTAATTTGCCAGTTCTCCTTTGATGGTGCTAGCGATGTCGCTTGCGTGTTTACACGCTGGATTTTTACCAAATCCGGCAATAGATAGTTGATGCACTTGATAATCGTTGGCGAGATTAGCGCTGATTTCATCCCATACTGTTTCATCGCTGACAAATCCCGGCAGTAGAAGAACTGCTTGTCCTTGACCAGACACCTTGGCATTAAGGCATTGATTAGTAGTGGCTGCTGCTTGGTTGTGTGATAGAAAACTTGCAGTAATTAGTGCTAGTGAGCAAAGTGTTTTTTTCATGATGATTCCCGTTAATTAGTATGTTCATTAACTAAGTCACGTGAACGGTGAAATGTGTGACAAACTTTTTTAGCAAATAACAAAAAAGCCGATTTAATTGCTTAAATCGGCTTTTGTTTGCGTTAGCGAATGACTACTTAAGTTGTTGCCATAAGTAGCTGTAGACTAGGGCGTACATGTCGGCGCGCTGTTTGTTGTCTGCTGCACCAGCGTGACCGCCTTCGGTATTTTCGTAGTAGTAAACATCGTGTCCGAGATCTTGCATCTTGGCTACCATTTTACGCGCGTGACCAGGGTGAACGCGGTCGTCTTTGGTAGATGTTGTGAAGAAAACTTTCGGGTAGTCTGTTTTCGCATCTAAGTTGTGGAATGGTGAGTAAGTTTTAATGTATTCCCACATTTCCGGCTTGTCTGGATCGCCGTATTCAGCTGCCCAGCTCGCGCCCGCTAGTAACTTGGTGTAGCGCTTCATATCCAGTAGTGGTACTTGACACACAACAGCGTTGTATAAGTCTGGACGACGCGTAAATGCTGCGCCCATTAGTAGACCACCGTTACTGCCACCTTGAATACCTAGATGCGCAGGTGAAGTGATTTTGCGATCGATAAGATCCATCGCGATAGCTTCGAAATCTTCATACGCCTTGTGACGGTTTTTCTTGAGTGCTGCTTGGTGCCACTTAGGACCAAATTCACCGCCGCCGCGAATGTTTGATAAAACGTATACGCCACCTTTTTCTAACCAGTTTTTACCGCGTAGTGCACTGTATGATGGTTTTAGCGATACTTCGAAACCGCCGTAGCCGTATAGCAATGTTGGATTTTTACCATCGAGGACTGTGTCTTTTTTCATGATGGCAAAATATGGAACCTTAGTACCATCTTTAGACGTTGCCCAGTATTGATGCGTTACCATATCATCGCTGTTAAATTGCGATTTTTGCGCTTTTAACTGAGTTAGCTTGCCTGATTCGCCATCGACTTTGTAAAGGGTCGCAGGCTTAAGGAAGCTGGTGTAGGTTAGGAAGAAGTCATCGCTGCTTTCACTGGTATTGAAAACGCTGATGCTGCCTTTATCATCGATATTGACGGCTTTGCTTTGCCATTGGCCGCTGGTGTTGGTAAAGCGTAAAACTTTTGATTTTACGTTGTCTAACACGCTCACTAGTAACGCACTCTTAGTCGCTTGAACTGAAGTAATAGCGAGGCTTGGTGTTGGGGTGATCAGCGTTTGGTAGCTGGCGTTATCTTTTAAAATATCGCTAATCGGTGCAAATACGATGCTGCCTTGCGCTAATTCTTTGCCATTTACTTTCCATGCCGATTTTAGCTGGATAAATAGATCGCCATTTAGGAATGCACTTAAGCTGGCGTCTTTAGGAATTGGCAGTTTAACTTTCTTACCGTCTTGCAATACATAAACATCGCTGCTGTAAAATGAGGTTGCATCGTAAATGACGTTAATGCTTTGCTTACCATCGCGCATTACAAAGCCAGAAGCCGCTACTGAAGATGGATCGGCGTGGAACACTTGTTTAGCGCTCGATAGTGGCGTGCCGCGATTCCAAATCTTAACAACACCCGGGTAACCCGAATCTGTTAAGCTGCCTTTACCGAAATCGGTGCCGACAAATACTGAGTTTTCGTCGCGCCAGCTAATTGAGTTTTTGGCTTCTGGCAGGGTGAAACCATCTTTAACGAAGGCTTTTTTGCTGATGTCGAATTCACGGACAACAACGGCATCGGTACCGCCTGGTGATAAACTCACTAAACATCGGTTGTAGTCTGGGTAAAGACAGTTCATGCCTTTGTAAACCCAGCTTTGGCCGTCTTTTTTAGCCAGCTCGTCGATGTCTAAAATCGTTTCCCACGTTGGATTTTCTTTTTTGTATTCTTCTAGCGTTGTACGGCGGTATAGGCCGCGCTGGTTGTTTTTGTCCGTCCAGAAGTTGTACAGGTAATCGCCGCGTTGTGTGGCGTAGGCGATACGGTCGTTTGAGTTAAGTAGCTTGAGGTTTTCATCATAACTCTGTTGATAAACAGGATTTGATTTCAAGCTAGCAAAGGCTTTGTTGTTTTGCGCATCAACCCAAGCCAGTGGCTTTTCACCTTGAACTTCTTCTAGCCATAGATAATCGCTGTCGGGTTTGACAACGGCGTTATTTGTCGTCTGGCAAGCTGTCAGTGCTAGGGTAGCAAGCGATGCCGTAACAATTGCAGTTTTTTTCATGTTAGCAATCCGGTTGTTTTTGTTCTTATAAAATGAGTGTATTGAAAGTGGGGATGTCCCATTTTTCGGGATTTTTCAGCGAATCAATGTATCAGCCTAAATATTACAGTCAACAGTAATGGGGGCTTTTCTAGTAACGAGATGTGAATGTAACCTGAGTTAGGGATAATAAATGCCTTTCTGAAGGCTCTTTTCATCGCTAACTGCGTTAAATCTACTTGCAATAGGCTAGCTATTGACGAGCAGGTTTGCCTTGTTTTCGAAGAAAATGGCTATTCAGAAAGCAAACTTCGATAGTCTACTTGTGTTGCTAAGCCAAGTAACATCTCTTAACCCTAGCTCAGGTTATCTAAATTAAATAATAAACATCTAGACGTCTAGATGCCTTTGGGTTAAATTGTCTACACTTGTAGTAAAACAGATTAGCGAGTGCGCTGTGCCAATTAATATTCCCGATAAACTGCCTGCCAAAAACGAGTTGCGACAAGAAAATATTTTCGTCATGAGCGAGTCACGCGCCTTGAGTCAGCAAATTCGTCCAATGAAGGTGTTATTACTTAATTTAATGCCCAATAAAATAGAGACTGAAACTCAGCTGTTGCGCTTGTTAGCTAATACGCCATTGCAGGTGGATGTCGAATTTCTACGTATTCACAGCAATATCTCAAAGCACACACCACAAGATCACATGAATGATTTTTATCGCGATTTTGATGAAGTCAAAGATAAAAACTTCGATGGTTTGATTATTACCGGCGCGCCATTGGGTGATGTTGATTTTGACGATGTGATTTATTGGGAAAAGATCAAAACGGTATTCGATTGGTCACAGCAGCACGTCACCGCAACGCTTTTCTTATGTTGGGCGGCGCATGCGGCTTTTTATCATTTGTATGATTTAGAGCGTTACATTCGCGATAAAAAAATCGCGGGGGTGTTTTTACATCAACGCAGTCAGCTTCACGATCCACTGCTGCGTGGTTTCGATGATGAATTTTGGGTGCCGCATTCTCGCTTGGCGCAAATGAATGTTGATGAGTTGCGTCAGCATCCCGATCTCGATATTCTCGCGGCTTCGGACGAAGCAGGCGCTTATTTGGTGGTGAGTAAAGACAGACGCCGATTATTTGTCTTAGGACATCCTGAATACAATGTCTCGACACTTGGTGACGAGTACAAGCGGGATAATGACGCGGAATTATCGCCATCGATTCCAACCAACTATTTTCCTAACGATGATGCTAGCCAAGAGCCAAAAGGTTGCTGGCGAAGTCATGCTAATTTATTGATTTCAAACTGGCTTAATTATTACGTGTATCAAATTACGCCATTTGATTTATCGCACCTCCATCGCCGAACACCTTGGGAAAAGTAAATCGTTTAATGTGACAAATTTCGCTAGTATCGGCAGGGTTAGCGATTATAATCTACGAGAAACCACCATTATTGGTGGTTTTTTAATTTTGTCATTGGAAGAGTTATCTCTTGAGAGTTTTACTAATACTTATTTTTTTAATGCTAACTGCCTTTTCAGTTTCTCATGCCGAAGAACCAGTTAAATCAATCCTGCATGACTGGGATTATGGCCAACAGTTCCCAAGAGATGCGCGACAAAAAATTAGCGAGAATAACCCTCAACAAGACTCGAATTCTCATTTATTGAAATTCGCCGCTTTAGATATATTTCAAGGTGATTTAAAGCAGGCAATGGAGCGACTCAATTCTTTAAAAGAACCGGAATTAACTCAGCCACAATTGCAATTTTACTTATACAGTCGGGCAAATTTAGCTGTAAAACAGGGAAATCCAGTTAGCGCAGAACGTTTTTTGAGACGCTTGCAAGATGACGAGTTTAAGGGCGTGAATGAGGTTGATGGGTTTTGGTTCTCGATCCTTGAAGGTGAAATCTATCTACTGACCAATGAATTTGAGCGACTAACTAACAAGATTCATTTATTGTCTGGTGAGACTTCTTTAGGCAACAGAGTTTGTCGATTGAAGTTACTTGAAGCAGCTATGATTCTCAAACAGCAGCGAAAAAGCAGAGCCGGTTTTATTGTGAGTCAATTAATGACGCATTGTTTTAATCTTAAGCAATCGATTTATGTTGCAAAAGCCTACCTTGATACTGTCGCTTTAAAAGATAAAGTAGATGACGAACTGGATAATTCTATTTTTCTACTCGAAAATGCGAGTGAATTGTTCAAATTACAAGGGGTTAACGATGAGTTTTTTAGTGCGCAATTATCGCTAGCTGAACGCTATTATTTTAGTAATGACAATAGACTTGTTATAACTCTCAACCGCTTAAAGCCACTGTTTTTTGATATTGAAAATCAACAGCTTCGATCGCGATATTTCCGATTAACCGCCTCCGTTAAAGCGCAGCTAGGCGATTTATCTGGCGAGTTACAAAACTTAAAAGCATATACAAAAGCACTAGCTTTCATTGAAAAAGAGCGACGATATACTAATGCCAGTTACCTCGAATACAGAGTTGAGGCAGAACATGCTCGCTTGAATGCGCAAATAAAAAAGCAACAGTTAGTACTAACGGAATCTAAAACTACCGTAGAGACTCTTTGCTTAATATTGTTCGTTTTAGTTCTGACTCTATTGTCACTATTAATTGGCTGTTGGCTGGTGTTAAAAAGTAGGAGGTCTCATGCTTAAAAAAGCACTTGTTGTGAGCCTTTTTCTTGCACTTTTAAATTGTTTGAGTGCGGTAGTCAAAGCAGCGCAATCTGATCCTATAATTGAAGAACTTCATCATGCTGATGTCAATTTATATGTCGACATCGCAAATTCGACGAATGTGATCGAAAAATATAGTCAAATCAGTGCTTCGCTTACACCGTCTCAATTATCACGTCTAACAACGGTCAAGCTAAGAGCTTTATTGATAACTGGACAAATGGATAAAGCCGCTTTGTTAATCAATAGCGTAAAGCCAAGTATTTTAGAGCAAGCGGATTTATTAAGATTTCATTATTTGGTCATTCGTTATGGCCAAGCTGTAGAAGATTTTGTACTGTCATTTCAACATCTAAATTACGCATTGAAATTAAATGATGAATCTCTTTCGATTGATTTACGGTTAAAAATATTACTTGCAGCGACTGATTTAAATATCGATGCAGGCACTTATCGCAACGCTGAAAAGTGGTTGAATCAAGCGAAGAAATTAGTCGAACACTCATCTGACATATCGTTAAAGTGCTCTTTGAATCACACACAAATCTACTTTTTAGCGAAGCAAGAGTTGTACAACAAAGTTGCCCAAATCGTCGACGAAGCCATTGACATATGTACTCAAAGCAATGAGCCAGTTTCGCTTAGCATGTTTCATGTTTCAAGGTCATTTATGTATGCGCAAAGAGGCGAGTATGCAACTCAGCAACAAATACTCGAATTTGTTCTTAAGGAATACGGCGAGTTAGATGGTCAATTTAACGTTCACCACAACAAATTATTGTTGGCTGAATCTTTTATCGATCAAGATTTGATAGTCGAAGCGCAGGACTTATTAGCGTCTATTTTGCCTGATATAAAGGCCAGCCGCAGTGAATCAAATCTAGCTACTGTGTATCGACTGACAAGCGCGATACATGAGAAAAACGGAGATATCTCAAGCGCCGTTAGCTCATACAATAGCTTTATTGATTGTCAGAGTCGTTATGATACGGCCGTCAATGAAAATCAACTGATTTATCTTAATGCGCAACTAGCCAGTTCAGATACGGATCTCGATGAACGGCTGCAGCAATTGATTGTCCAAAATAGATCTGAAAAAGAGAACTTAAGTCAGCTAAACACAGCGATAGGTATTATTTGCGCGGCAATAGTGTTGATTTTGATAGGTTTTGCAACTCACTATGTAAAAAATCGCCGAAAAGTTCAGATAATTGAAAGTAGAAACTTAGATGCCCTAACAAGGTTGTTAAGCCGAGCTGCTGGTCAGCAAAAACTCGTCAATCGATATTTGGCGGATAACTACCCAAACCAGCAAATTTTGTTGGGATATTTAAGGATTAAAGAGTTAAATACGGTTATCCAATCTTATAGTTTTGATCACGGCGATAGACTAATTGCTAAAGTCGCTCATCAGCTTAAGGCGCTCCAATATTCTGAATTGGAAATATTCATTGATGAAAGTGCCAATTTTGTTGTTAGTTGTGGTGCGCCGCTTGATAGCGATATTAATCTATTATTTAACGATATGCAGGATGCAGTTAGCTTTATAAGTCTCAGTGGCGTAGAGAATTTTGGTTATCATTTCGATATTGCCTATGGTGTCTATCAAACCGATAGCACCTTAACTTCGATTGCCACTCTAGCGCAGCAGCTAGATGATCTTAAGCTAACACTCTCTGATTAATCCCGAGTTTTAATGGCTAGTGACGTAACTTCGTTGCTAGCTGTTAAATACTTCATTTGTTAAATATAACTGTCACACCAGCTTTACACTCCGTCTTTATAATTAATTCTCCCTTGTACTAAAGTTTACGTTGGCGTCAACTGTAACTTAGGGTAATGTAGCCAGTATCAATTTTTTAACATGATGCATTAGTGTGTCGTGTTGTCGTTAAAACATCGGAGTTAAATATGAGTGATCAAGAACAAATCGTTATT
>JBMYWG010000041.1:0-36721 GCA_049607155.1 Psychrobium sp. | reverse complement strand
CCTGACGCATGGCGTAGAATTGCCAACCTTTGTCAAATTCAATTGCTGGTGGATAATTTTATTATCTTATCGACCAGTATTAACCATTAGTATGGGAAAGCTTAATGCAGCAACTTGAACCAATTGTTAAGCAAGCACTAGAAGAGATTGCTCAAGCGACGGATCTAAATACCTTAGATCAAGTACGCGTAACTTACTTAGGTAAGAAGGGTAAGATGACTGACTTGCTTAAATCGTTAGGTCAGCTATCTAACGAAGAGCGTCCAAAAGCCGGGCAACTAATTAACCAAGGTAAACAACAGATCCAAGGCGCTATCGTTGAAAAGGGCAATGTGCTTCGCACTGCTGCGCTAAACGAAAAGCTTGCTAGCGAATCTATCGATGTTAGCTTACCGGGACGTCGCCTTGCCGCTGGTACTGTGCATCCAGTTAACCGCACTATCGAGCGTATTGAAAGCTTTTTCGGCGAGTTAGGCTTTAGCGTAAAAGCGGGCCCTGAAGTAGAAGATGATTTTCATAACTTCGATGCGTTAAATATTCCAGACCATCACCCAGCGCGTGCTGACCACGATACGTTCTACTTCGATCCTAAAACAGTACTTCGCACACAAACGTCATGTGTGCAGATCCGTACTATGGAAGTAGAAAAACCACCATTGCGTATTATCTCTCCAGGCCGTGTATACCGTAATGATTACGATCAAACCCACACGCCAATGTTCCACCAAGTGGAAGGCCTAATGGTTGACAAGAACGTGAGCTTTACTCAGTTGAAGGGGATTTTGCACGACTTCCTTAAGAACTTCTTCGAGGAAGATTTAGAGATTCGTTTCCGTCCGTCTTACTTCCCATTTACTGAGCCATCGGCTGAAGTAGATGTTATGGGTAAAAACGGTTGGTTAGAAGTATTAGGTTGCGGCATGGTTCACCCAGAAGTATTACGCAGCGCAGGTATCGACCCAGAAGAGTACACTGGCTTTGCCTTTGGTATGGGTGTGGAGCGTTTAACCATGCTTAGATACGGTGTTGACGATTTACGTTCGTTCTTCGAAAACGACGCGCGCTTCCTAAAACAGTTCAAATAAGGGTTAATCACATGAAATTTAGTGAATCATGGTTACGTGAGTGGGTTAACCCAAACGTAAGTAGCGAAGAATTATCAGCCCAGCTAACAATGGCTGGCTTAGAAGTTGATGATGTTGAGCCAGTAGCTGCCGAGTTTACCAACGTTGTTGTTGGTGAGGTAGTAGAGTGTGGTCAACATCCAGATGCTGACAAACTACAAGTAACTAAAATCAACGTTGGCGAAGATGAGCTAGTTGATATTGTTTGTGGTGCGAAAAACTGTCGCCTAGGTTTAAAAGTAGCGGTTGCTAAAGTTGGCGCTGTACTACCAGGTGATTTCAAAATCAAAAAAGCGAAATTACGCGGTCAGCCATCATTTGGCATGCTGTGCTCATTTAGCGAGCTAGGCATGGCTGATGACAGCGATGGTATCTTAGAATTACCATTAGATGCGCCAATCGGCACTGATTTACGTGAGTACTTAAAGCTTAATGATGTGTCTATCGATGTTGATTTAACGGCGAATCGCGCTGACTGTTTAGGTATTAAAGGTTTAGCACGTGAAGTTGCTGTATTAAACAACATGGATGTAACGCCAGTTGAAATTACAGCTGCTGATGTAACCATCGCCGATAAACTTGAGATCACATTAAGCGCGCCACAAGCGTGTCCACGCTACCTAGGTCGTGTGATCAAGAACGTTGATGTAAAAGCTGCTACACCACTTTGGATGCAAGAAAAATTACGCCGTAGTGGTATTCGCAGCATCGATGCCGTGGTAGACGTGACTAACTACGTATTACTAGAGCTTGGTCATCCAATGCACGCGTTCGATTTATCAAAAATCGATGGCGCTATCGACGTTCGTATGCCAACAGCGCAAGAGAAGCTTACGCTACTTGACGGTAATGAAGTGACATTAAACGACGATACATTAGTTATCGCGGACAACAGCAAAGCATTAGCGATGGCTGGTATTTTCGGCGGTGAAACTAGCGGCGTTAACGATGAAACACAAGACATTTTCTTAGAAAGTGCGTTCTTCGGTAAATTAGCGATTGCTGGTCAAGCTCGTAAATACGGTTTGCACACTGATGCATCTCACCGTTACGAGCGCGGTGTTGATCCTAAGTTGCAGTTTGACGCAATGGAGCGTGCTACTGAGCTGCTTTTAGCTATTGTTGGCGGCCAAGCTGGTCCTATCGTAGAAGCGGTTAGCGAAGAGCACTTACCAACATCAAATCAAATTGAACTACGTCGCAGCCGTCTAGAGCGCATCATCGGTATTTCAATTATCGATGAGCAAGTGACTGAAATTCTAACGCGCTTAGGTATCGAAACGACAGCACACGCTGATGGCTGGACATGTCAATCACCAAGCTACCGTTTCGACATCAATATTGAGTCTGATCTTATTGAAGAAGTTGCCCGCGTATACGGTTACAACAACATTCCAAATGTTGCACCAGCGGCGCTATTAACAATGAGCGAGCACAAAGAGAAAGAGCTAAGCGTTAACGATTTACGCAACGCGATGGTTGCACGCGGTTTTAATGAAGCCATTACTTACAGCTTTGTTGATCCTAAGAAGCAAGCCGTATTATTTCCTGAGCTTGAGCCTAAGGTGTTACCACACCCAATCTCAGCGGATATGTCTGTAATGCGAGTGAGCTTATGGACAGGGCTATTAGCGGCAGTTTCTAATAACCAGAAGCGTCAGCAATCTCGCGTTCGTCTATTTGAAACGGGTCTTCGTTTCTACCCAGACGCGAACTGCGAGCACGGTATTTCACAAGATCCTATGATTGCAGGTGTTATTGCTGGTGGCATTAGCGACGAGCATTGGGATTTAGAATCTCGCGCCGTTGATTTCTTCGATCTTAAAGGTGATTTAGAAGCGCTAATGGAAGTGACTGCTGACGTTGAGCAATTTGAGTTCAAAAAAGCGAATTTAGACGCGCTTCACCCAGGTCAATCTGCGGAAATTTTCGTTAATGATGAGTCAGTTGGCTTCATCGGTGCTATTCATCCACAGCATGAAAAGGCACTTGGCCTCAATGGTCGTACCATTGTATTTGAAATTAAACAAGCTGCTCTTTTACAAAGAAAATTACCTGAAGCCGTTGCCCAGTCTAAGTTTCCAGCGAACCGCCGTGATATCGCACTAGTGGTTAAAGAAGACGTTAACGCAAAAGATGTTATAAAAAGCATACAAAATGTTGGCGAAAATCAGTTAGTTGGCATAAACTTGTTTGATGTATACCGCGGTCAAGGTGTCGAAGACGGGTACAAAAGTTTGGCAATTGCGTTAATTTTACAAGACGCAACACGAACTTTAGAAGATAAAGACATTGCATTGGTTGTCGAAAAAGCAGTCAAAGCAGCTAATGATTCATTTGGTGCAACTTTAAGAGACTAGAATATGGCCTTAACTAAAGCCGATATGGCAGAACATCTATTTGAAAATCTGGATTTTAGTAAAAAAGAAGCCAAGGAGATGGTTGAGTTATTTTTTGAAGAGCTACGTGGCTGTTTAGAAAGTGGCGAACAAATCAAGTTATCCGGTTTTGGAAACTTTGATTTGCGTGATAAAGCGGAACGTCCTGGTCGCAACCCTAAAACTGGTGAAGACATTCCAATTTCTGCACGCCGTGTCGTTACCTTTAGAGCTGGTCAAAAGCTAAAGGCTCGTGTAGAGCAGTTAGAAGCCAAAGAATAGCACTTAGCTGTCATATAAATCTTTAAAAGAGCTGATGTCCATCGTTGATGGGCATTAGCTCTTTTTGTTTGTAAGGATGGTTACATGCAAATGAGGATGGCTAAATGGACAGGGAAGTACTAAGTTTTTCTATGAATGCTAGTAGACCATATAATTCGTTAATAGAGTCTCTTCGATGCTAATCGAGCCTTACCTTATTTGGTGGAAGGTAAGTTTAAGCAAAGCGTACTTGGAACCATGTAGCTTAGCTTGCGCAGAGCCATAAAAAAAGCCGACATTCTGTCGGCTTTTTAATTGTTAATTGCTGTTAGATCTTAAATTGCGAAACGGCTTGGCTCAGTGTATCTGATTGCGCAGCTACTTCTTGGCTCATTTGCGAGTTTTGATCTGACAATTCTGATGTCTCATCAGTCACATCACGGATAGTAACAACGTGTTTGTTCACTTCACTTGCTACCGCGCTTTGCTGTTCTATCGCAGCCGCTACTGATTGTGTCATGCCTAGAATCACAGAAACGTCATCAGTTATTTCTTGTAGCATTTTTCCTGTGCTTGATGCTTGCTCAGCACTGATCTCACCTTGGTTACGACAGGTTGCCATTAGATCAACAATTTCTGATGTGCGCCCTTGGAACTGAGAAATAATAGATTCGATTTCCTTGGTTGAGTCTTGTGTTTTACTCGCAAGGCTACGAACTTCGTCTGCGACTACTGCGAATCCTCGACCTTGTTCACCTGCACGTGCCGCTTCGATAGCAGCGTTTAGCGCTAGTAAGTTGGTTTGCTCTGCAATTCCACGTATGACTTCTAGTACTTGGCCAATGCTTTGACTGTCTGTTTCTAATGCCGTGATAACTTGCTCAGAGTCGAGAAGGTTAGATGACAGTTGATTAATTTGCTCAATCGTTTTATCTACCCCTTGTTGACCCATAATGGCATTTTGGTTAGTCATTTCTGCTTTATTTGCCGTATCAGATGTATTATTCGAAATCTCATCAACGGTTGCCACCATTTCAGTGATTGCCGTAGCCACCATATCGGTTTCCGCCATTTGGCTTTGCACACCTTGGGTGGTGACTGCTACGTTGTTTGCTAGCTGATTCGTTGCATCGTTTAGTGCAACCACTGATGTATTTACTTCTGTGATCAGGCTTCTAAACTGCGACACCATTTGGTTGAAGTGTTTCGACATTTCGCCAATTTCATCTGCACTAGTATCATCTGCTCGCAGTGAAAGATTTTTTGTTTCACCGATCGTAATCATTAAGTCACGCAGTTTTTCGATAGGTTGTAAAATGCTGCGAGACGTTGCTAAAGAAATAATGATTGCAACGATTAATACTATACAGAACAGCGAAAACTGAAGGTATGTAATTGAATCTTCGACTTCTTGAATTTTTGCACGGTTACTGGCAACAATTTCTTTGAGTAGGGTCTCAGTTTTGTGTACTGTTGCGCGCATATTACCTAAGATCCCAAGCTTAGGTCCGAATCCAAATTCTTTCTTCGATTCGTATATTGCATTAAATGCGCGGTCGTAATCAGCTAGAAGATTAGAGGCTATTGCCGATAACTGGGAGGAATTGGCAATGGCATCCGCCATTTCATTGAGGGCACTGTCAGCTGGTTGCAACATAAACTGTTTTTCGATAGCACGTAGCTGATATAACTCAGCTAATGCTTTGTGGTCGTTCTGACCAACTTCTTCACGAATCGCTTTATAGGCAATCATCAGGCTGCCTTGCAAACCAAGCTCAGTTTTGTACCCGATCTCTTTTTGCTGTTGATTTAGTCGCTCAAAGGTACGTTGATATTGACTTAGAATATCGTCAAATTGGGTGATGTTACTTACTGAAAGATCAAAGTCTTTGAAGGTACGCTTAAGATCGGCGCTATGCGCTTTAATTACGGATACATTTTTTTGGAACTTGCCAATGTACTTTTCGTCTTTGCGCGCAAGAAAGTCCTTTTCGTTACGTCGCAACTGTAAAACGCCCTTATCGATTGCGTCGGCTGCTTCGATTCCTTCGAGTAAATTGTGCATCGTTTTGAGACTGTACATTTGTAATCCAAGCATGAGTAACATGCTGACTACGAGCAGGGCGGTACTGAGGAGTAGTTTTACTTTAATGTTCATAAAAAGGCTCTTTGTTTAAAGGCGATAACGCTCGAATTCGCGAATATGATGCTAGAACCGAATGATGAAATCATTCTTTCTAGGTGAGTCCCTTCATATGCTGTATCGACTGCATACGTTTTAAGTTTAGAAGTTAAAAACTCAAACGCAAAAAAAACCGGACGAGCGTCCGGTTTTTGTACATTCTGTTACAATTGTACTACGATTTTGAAATCTTTTTAACTTTCCAGCGGTTATTTTCCCACGTCATGGTTAAAAAGCGGTCATCGGCAACAACGCCACCTTGATACTTTCCGCGAATGTGAAGTTCAACCCGCGTGTCTTTTTTAGATTTACGGAAGAAATCACCGCCAACATCGGTTACTTGCACCGTTGCAGAATCTAAAGAAAGCTCCATGAGATTACGCTGGATCATTTTAATACTGCGGTAATGATCGACTAAGCCTGCAACGCGTTTTACAGAATTCTTTTTAATCGCATTAATATCTTTCGAGTTATAGATAGCTTCTACGAATTCTTGGGCGACATCTTCAGGCATCTTTTTCGACTCTTCATCGCCACAGGCTGCGAGAGTTAATGCCATTAATGCAATAAGTGTTGCTTTGATTTTAGCGCCAATTGGCAATAAAAGTTTAGTTTTCATGATTTTGAGCTTGTTTTCCTTGAATTGCGGTTAAGGCGATAGTGTAAACAATATCGTCAACTAATGCACCTCGTGATAAATCATTGACCGGTTTGCGCATACCTTGGAGCATTGGGCCAATACTTATTAAATCGGCACTTCGTTGCACAGCTTTATAGGTCGTGTTACCCGTATTTAGATCTGGGAAGATAAATACATTGGCTTGTCCGGCTACTGGGCTATTTGGTGCTTTTGATGCAGCAACGTTTTTCATAATCGCAGCATCATATTGTAATGGGCCATCAATAATGAGATCAGGGCGACGCTCCTGTGCGATTTTGGTTGCTTCACGCACTTTTTCAACGTCAGAGCCACTGCCTGATGTACCCGTTGAGTAACTAATCATAGCGACTTTTGGAGAAATACCAAAGGCAATTGCAGAATCTGCTGATTGAATAGCGATTTCTGCTAGCTGTTCGGCATTTGGATCTGGATTGATCGCACAGTCACCATAAACCAGTACTTGGTCTGGCAATAACATAAAGAACACAGAGGATACTAAACTTGCATCAGGGGCGGTTTTCACTAACTGTAACGGTGGACGAATCGTATTGGCAGTGGTGTGGATAGCGCCAGATACAAGTCCGTCGACTTCATCTTGTGCCAGCATCATTGAACCCAATACGACGTTGTCTTCGAGTTGTTCTTGCGCAACGACTTCAGTGAGCCCCTTGTGTTCGCGCAATTTCACCATCGGTTCAATATAGCGCTGACGAACTTCTTGTGGATCGACAATAGTAACGCCTGCGCCTAAATCGACCCCTTGTTGGGTGGCAATTAATTCTATGTTCTCTTTATTACCAAGCAGAACACAGTTAGCGATGTTGCGCTGAGCACAAATCGCGGCAGCTTTAATGGTTCTAGGCTCTTCACCTTCTGGCAATACGACGGTTTTGTTGGCGCGGCGCGCCATTTCAGTCAACTGATATCTAAAGGCTGCTGGTGACAAGCGGCGTTGGCGACTCGATGCATGCGTTAGCGAGCCAATCCAGTGTTTGTCGATATGGCTGGCCACAAACTCGTCAACCTTGTTGATGCGCTCAACGTCATCATCAGGCACTTCGTCGTTGAAACTTTGCAGATCAATAGAGGTTTGCCACGTATTAGTATCAACTAATAAGATTGGTAAACCTGTTACCATCGCTTGCTGACAAAGATCCATTACAGGTTGTTCTGGCTCGTAGCCATTGGTAAGGAGTAGCGCGCCAATTTTTACGCCATTCATGGCTGCTAAACAGGCAGAAACAATCACATCTGAGCGATCGCCTGATGCTACCAGTAATTTATTGGCGCTAAAGTTTTCAACCATGTTTGGAATACTGCGGGCACAGAAGGTAATACTGCGCAGACGACGGCTGTGAATTTCACCTTCGTTGATGATTCGCGCTTTCAAATGATTGGCAATGTCGATTACACGCGGCGCGATAATCTGTTCATTCCACGGAATATAACCTAAAACGCGAATTGGGCTACGACCAAATAGTTGGAATACTTCCATTTGTTGTTGGTTAGAAGTATTACCACCATTTTCGAGATCTTGACGCAATACGCCGTTGTCATCGATAGGTGCGTTAATTTTGTTAACGATACAGCCTAAGATCCGCTCGGCGCCAGTGCCACCAAATGGCTGACAAGCAAGCTCAATACGTTCTTTTTGTTGGATAGCACTGTCGCTACCTGGTGAGGTTACAAAAACCACTTCGGCATCGAGTGCTTTGGCGATTAAGTTATTGAGGCGTGAAGTATATTGTTGCTTACGGGTTGGCACCAAACCTTCGATAATTAAAATATCATTATCGCTTTGGGCAAGGTTTGCTTGTTCAACGATTTCTTCCAACAGAATATCCGACTTACCACTACTCATCAGCTTGCCAACGTAGTTAGGCGATAGCGGCTTTGGTGGCTCAATATTCGGATTGCGGCCGATAATGGTACTTGAACGCTCTGGGCCAACGTCCCCTGTTACGGGCTGGGCGACAGGTTTGAAAAAGTTTACTTTAATGCCATGACGTTCGATGGCATGTACTAGTCCCATGCTGACAGAGGTTAAACCAACACCAAAACCAACAGGCACTAACATTATTGTTCTAGCCATGATCTACTCCTGAGTTAAAGCGATGGCATCGAGGGCAATCACTAATTCTTCGTTAGTTGGGATAACCATTGCTTTGGCACCGCTGTTTTTGGTGATAACGCCTTGGTTACCAAAACGCGCGTCTAGGTTTGCTTGCTCATCGAGCGCTAAACCGAAGATTTCGAGCTGCTCGATCACGTTGGCGCGGATAAGATCAGAGTTTTCACCGATACCGCCAGTAAATACAATGGCGTCTAGGCGGCCAAGTGGCACTGTGTATGAAGCAATGTATTTGGCGAGGCGGTAACAAAATACATCAAGTGCCAGTTTAGCACCGGCATGGCCTTGTTGTGCTTGCTCTTCAATTACACGACAATCATTGGTTAATTCTGAAAGTCCTAACAAACCGCTTTGTTTGTTAAAGACGTTATTAACTTCGTCATTGCTGTAGCCAAGTTGGTCAATCATATATTGCGCGATCGCAGGGTCAACGTCGCCACAGCGGGTCCCCATTACTAGTCCTTCAAGTGGTGTTAAGCCCATACTGGTATCAACACTTTGGCCATTCTTAATGGCTGTGACACTCGCACCGTTACCCAAGTGGGCGCTGATAATATTGGTGTCTGACACATCTTTATCAAGCATCTTCGCAGCTTGTTGAGTGATGAAGTAATGGCTGGTGCCGTGAAAACCGTAGCGACGAATGCCGTGCTCTTTGTACAGTGCGTGGGGCAGTGCGTAAGTAAAGGCTTTGGCAGGCATGCTTTGATGAAATGCAGTATCGAACACTGCAACTTGGGTTAGATCTGGAAATGCCTGTTGTGCCGCATTGATCCCGATGAGGTTAGCTGGGTTGTGCAGTGGCGCAAGCTTTGAAATAGCTTCTAGTTGCTCTGTGACTTTATCGTCAATAACTACCGACTGGGTGAATAGCTCTCCACCGTGAACTACGCGGTGTCCAACCGCAATGACTGCGTCGTTTAATGATAAATCGCTAAGTAGGTTTACAATAGTATCAACAGCACTTTGATGCATTGCATTCGCATTTAGCGCAATCGTTTTTTTATCACCTTGGTATTTATATTTAATAATAGGGCTACTAGAACCTAGGGCGTCGGCAAGACCACTTAAGATTTCATCGTGAGACTTGGCGTCGATTAATGAAAATTTCAGTGATGAGCTGCCACAATTTAAAACAAAGACCAGCGAATTGTGCATTGGGGTTTCCTAACATATCGGACAAAGATGATGATTACCGCTCTATAGGCTCTAATGATTGTAGGGCTAGTAAAGTGAGAGGCGAGCCACTACAATAATTAAATACCTAAAGATATCGGCGCGATAATCGGCATTAAATTAAGCTTATGATTATATACTTAAGTCGTATTTTTGTGTGGCAGTTTTTTGAATAATTATCATTAATTTGAGAGTTTTATGACCGAAATTAAACTTTTAATCGAACAGGGCAGAGAGTATCAGGCATTATGGCCTCAGCAGCGTGCACTTTCGGTGATTTTTCCTGATCCTAAGATTATTAAGTTATCTAAGCTGTTGCAAAAAAGTGCTGCGGGCATCGCGTGTTTAAGTTTTGTTGCTCAATATCTCTATTTCGGTCATGAAGTTATGCCTCGCGCACTCGCAATGTCGTTGTTGGTGTTGAGTATTCCTTATCAAAGTTTAATTTGGCTAGGGCATCGCGCCAAGCAGCCGTTGCCGCTTGGCTTAATTAGTTGGTGCAGTGATATTCGCAGTCAAATGATTAACGCGGGAATTAATGTCGCTCCTATTTCTCGCAAAGCATCATACAAAGACATGGCACTATTGCTTAATCAAGCCTATAGCAAACTCAATAAGGCATTCGAATTGCCGTAGTAAGCAAATTAGTTCGCTATGGCTTGTTAAATAGTGTGATTAGAAAATCCAGCTCGATGTCAAAAGGGCAAGCCGCTTTTATTTTCTCCCGAATTTCCGGCGTTGCTTTCCAAGCAAAAGGGGTCATATCCAATAGTCGAATACAATCATCAGCGGTCGGCGTTATTTTATAAGTCAGGTGCTCACTGTTTACGCGCTCTAAGCCCGTAAATCGGGTGTCTTGCGTTTGGTGTGGACGTACTTCCTGATAAATAAACTCTCGTAGTTGCCATAAGTGACGCGGTGCTGGTGTGACATTAATAAAATGTCCGCCATTTTTTAACACGCGAAGCAATTCAGCATCGTTAACTGGTGCATAGACTTTAAAGGCGACATCAAGGCATTCATTGCTAAATGGCATGGCCTCAGAGCTGGCAACCGCATATTCACCTGCGGTGTCTTTTTTTGCGGCCTTCATGACGGCTGGCTTTGAAATATCAAAGCCGAAGTGTTGCCAACCATTGTTTTCGCTAATCACCCTTGAGTAATACCCTTCACCGCAGCCAATATCGAGAATGCATGCCTTTTCTGTTACCAAAGAATTTACAAGACTTTCTAAGGCGGACGCTAACTGCTGATAGTAGTTGCCTGCAAGAAAGGCCTCACGTGCTGCAATCATCTCTTTACTATCGCCAGGCTGTTTTGATTTTTTGTTTTGAACTGGCAGCAAATTGAAATAGCCTTGTTTAGCCCGATCAAAACTGTGGTTTTTGTTACAAATGAGTTGTTTGTCGTTGTTTGATAGGTGCAGTGCGGATTGGCAAAGCGGGCATTGATAAATCATAGAAAACTTCTAATTGGCTTAACGATAAAGTAAAACCCACTGCGGGCGGTGTTGTAACAACGTAATCAGAACTGTCGCATTAAACAGCAATTCTGGTAGCCAAAACAATGGGCTGAGAATTATATACTGGTTTAACACTTCTTCGACAGCGACATTCAAAACAAAAACATAATAGAGTGATAAACAAAGTGTTTTAACACAGAAGATAATAGTGCTGCCAAGCCCCGCAGTGACGAATGAAAAGCGCCAAAGGTTGCTATGTTTGGTGAGTTTTACCCATTTAGCAAAGACACAGAGTGGAATGATGTAGCCGGCTAGCCAATAGCCACCAATGTCACTTAAGGCTAATTCGCCGATTAACACTAAAGCGGCTATAACCATCGTTATTGCACACATTGAAAGTCTAATGCCTATTACTAGAGATACCGCCGCTAATCCTATAAAGTGCATTGGCATTTGCGGCGATAAGCCACCAGTGAGCGAGGCGAGTAAAATGAGGGTGAGAGTTGCTGCGCAAAATAAATGAAACGCGATAGCTTTGCCTTTGAGCTCTCTTAGCGTTGGTAACGGTTTTATGCTCGTTAACACTAAGCAACAAACCGCGATAAGGCAAAGGTTGATCATGTAAAATTTAATAACCTAACTAGGCTGGCTCTTGTTCTGTCTCATTGGTTAAGACTTTTTCTAACAAAGCGACATCATGAAACTCATCGAACTTCTTACCAACTTGGCCCATGGTTCCAACCGTTTCGAATCCCATAGTATGATGAAGCGCAATCGATGCGTCATTTGGCAGCGTAATCCAAGCGTAAGCTCGATTGTAATCATGAGATTTTAAGGCATTGAGTAGATGGCGATAGAGTGCACGTCCGACGCCTTTTTCCTCACAATCTGCTGCTTTGTAAACGGTAACCTCTGTTGAGCTAGCATAGGCTTGTTTGGCTTTAAACGTACCGTTGTAGGCAAAACCGATAACTTTATCGTCCTGAACAGCGACTAGCAAAATATGTCGCTGTTTTAAAATAGCTGTTTGATACCACTGTAAACGTTGGGCAATTGACCAAGGCTCAACATCAAAAGTGATAGCAGAGTGCTCTACAAAGTGATTATAAATGGCGTTTACATGGTAAAGATCGCCAAGGACTGCCTGTCTTATTGTTATCATAATAAAATCTCATATGACGCACTGGCTATTGAGACAGTGCGGTATGGTTAAATTTAAAATTCAAACGATGACCAAATAGGCGCGTGATCAGAAGGTTTTTCGATCCCTCGCAATTCGTAGTCGACGTCCGATTCAACACAGTACTGACTGAGGTTTTCAGTCGCTAATATTACATCAATGCGCAGGCCGCGATTATCGTCAAAGCCGCGTGAACGATAATCAAACCAGCTGTATTTATCATTAGTTTCCGGATGCAACAGTCGGAAAGTATCTTCTAGTCCCCAGCCTTGTAATCGCGCTAACCATTCACGCTCTTCTGGTAAGAAACTACATTTACCTGTGCGTAACCAACGTTTGGCATTATCTGGACCGATGCCAATATCTAAATCTGTTGGTGAGATGTTAATATCACCCATTACAATGACATTTTCATCATTGGTGTGATTCTTTTCTAAATAGTCTTGCAGATCTTGATAGAACTTTTCTTTGGCGGGGAATTTAGTTTCGTGCTCGCGATTTTCACCTTGTGGGAAGTAGCCGTTTAACACGCGAACTTTGTTACCAGCAGCGGTAGTGACAGTCGCCATAATCATACGACGCTGTGCGTCTTCATCGTCGGTTTCCCACCCGTACTGAACATCTTCAACGTCTAGTTTAGTCATTAAGGCAACACCGTAATGACCTTTTTGACCGTGATAGAAAACCTTGTAGCCAAGAGCTTCAACCGCTTCGAGGGGAAATTGTGGATTATCGACTTTAATTTCTTGTAGTCCAATCACATCTGGTTGATGCTTATTTACTAAGGCTTCTAGTTGATGAAGCCTTGCGCGAAGGCCGTTAATGTTAAAGGAAATAACTTTCATAAATACTTCTTTTCTAAATTATTATTGTGCGCTAAAACCACACTGTACAATGATTCTATCCCACCGAAAAAATTGAGCAACCGCTAATTTTATTATTCGATGAAAAAAGACAACTGTGAGCGTGGGTTGAGATAATTTTTAATATGCGGCTCAACACTTCGAGGCGATAGCGCTGATTCTATTGTTACTTGTTCTTGGTCTAAATCTATAATTGCCGCCTCATCGCGCGGAATTTTTTCATCAAATATCATGACACAAGGCGCCAGCAGCTTTGCGGTATTTACGGTGATGACTATGCCAATTTGGCCATTATTTAGTTTAACTAAGGTGCCAGGCGGATAGATACCAAGCGATTTAACGAAGGCACTTAGCTGCTTTTCGTCAAACTGTGATTTCTTACTGGCAAACAAATAGCTCAGGCTTTGTGCTGGAGTGCGTGCCTTGCTCTCATCGTAGGGATAACACAAGTTCTCGTACAAATTAACCATTGAGATAATCAGAGAATGGGGATGTAATTTGTCTTTTGTTAGCCCCTTGGGATAGCCGCTACCGTCTGCGTACTCATGGTGTTCGCTGATTAGACGTTTAACGTTGTTATTAATTGATGGCACGTTATTAATAAATTCAATGGAGTATTCCGGATGCTTTTCGATGACAAATTTTCGCTTGGCAGGTGTTACGTCCTTGCTGGTGTAAAACTGACTTGGGATTTTCAACTTGCCGATATCATGCAGTAATCCGGCGGTACCTAGGTCACTAATTTCACTTTCTCTCAAACCAATCTTTTTACCGATCATCATCGCTAATACCGACACCGATACTGCGTGCTGGTGGCTGTCCATATCGTCGCGGTCATCACCAACCAAATGAAGCACCAAGTCGTCTTTACCGAGCAGTGCCTTAGTCATGGTTGCCATTACACCTTGCGCTTCATCCATCGCAACTAGGGGGCGAGATTGCACCTTGGAAGTTAAAGAGCGCACTTTACTCAAGGCATTTTGATAAGCTTGTTCACACTCTTTGATGGCCCGGCGATGCTGCTGCATCGCGAGGATTTGCTGCTCTTTATCGCTCAGTTTGTTTTTGAGTAGCGTAGTGTCTTGCTCCGCTTCGACGTTAGCTGGCGCACTATCTTCTTTTACGGGTAAAGGATGAGCGTCGCTTTTACTAGGAATCGCGTAAACGTGCTTAATGTTTGCTTGCTTTAACAACGCAATTTGATTTTGCGACGTAATTTTAAATTGGTTAAACATGAAAGGGTGCGCGTTCCATCGCACTGGTAGTTTAATATAAACTCCTGGTTGCAGGCGATCTATCGTGAGTTTGATACTGGCACTATTGTCTTTCATTAACAGTTTTCTTTACGCAGGCAGAACTTTTTTGAAGGGTTTTACGATGACGCTTTCATAGACGCCAGCTGTAACGTATGGATCAACGTCCGCCCATTGCTTTGCTGCCTCTAAGCTTTCAAATTCAGCTACCACTAATGAGCCACTAAAGCCTGCTTGTCCTGGGTCTTCGCTATCGATAGCAGGCGTTGGCCCCGCCAGTAACAAGCGGCCTTGGGCTTGTAGTTCGTTCAAGCGAGCAAGATGATCTGGGCGGGCTGTTAAACGCTTATCTAAACTGTTTACAACATCGGTTGCATGAATCATATACCACATAAAACTTGTTCCTAATTTATTGCTGTGCATCATCGCTAGGCATGTATTTGTAGATATACACCCCAGAGCAAATGAACATGATGAAGGTAAGGGCGGTTAGGCCAAAGACTTTAAAGTTAACCCAAGTATCTAAACTTAGATTAAAGGCAATCCAGAAATTCAAAACGCCAGCAATAACACAGGTCGCTGCCCAGCCAAATGACAGGTTGCGCCAAACATGCGATGGTGCGTCTATTTCACTCCCCATCAGTTTCTGCGGGATGGATTGGCCTACTAATTGATAACCTAAAAGTACTAAGGCGAATACGCCATAAATAATTGATGGTTTCAATTTGATGAAATTGTCATCGTGGAAATAAAGAGTGAGTGCACCAAACACGCTCACTACGCCAAATACAATCCAGTTTTGACGTTCTATTTTTTTGAAAATGACTTGTAAGGCGATGAGTTGCAATACCGTAGCACCAATGAGCACAGCAGTAGCGATATAAACGTCGAATAAATAGTAGCTAATAAAAAAGGCGGCAAGTGGCAGGTATTCGAGAAGGTGCTTCATAAAATGTTGATTCTTATTTATATGTATTGCTGGGTATTGTAATCAAACTGATGTCAGCTTGTCACTAGGGCTGGGGATTGTCGATAAAAAAATAGCCAGCGTTTGCTGGCTATTTTAGAAAGGGGACTTTGCCAGGGTTATCTTGTGGCAGCTTTCATCGCGCCAATAAACTCACCTAGCTCGCCTAGCATTTGTGAGTTGTTATCGAGGTTTTTCTCAATAATTTTCACTATGGCTGAGCCGCTAATAATACCGTCGGCACCACTTGCTAAGCCATTTTTAGCATCATCAGGTGTCGAGATGCCAAAACCCAGTAATAGCGGCGGTGCATTGTTTTCTTTAAGGGTATCAATCAAGTGATTGACTGGCATTTGTACCTTTGACTCTGTACCCGTCACACCAGCGCGAGATAATAGGTAGGTGTAACCTTCACTATGCTCGGCGACCGCCTTCAATGTTTGTTCGCTGCCATTTGGCGGCGCAATGTAAATTGACGCAATACCTGCGGCAGTGGCAGCTGATTTAAACGGCGCGCTTTCACGTAGCGGTACATCGGCGATTAACACGGAATCGACACCGGCTTTGGCACATTTTTCAAAGAACGTCTCTATGCCATTACTCGCTACAAGGTTGGCGTAAAGCAAAAGACCGATTGGCGTTTGTGGATGTTTAGCACGGATTTTAGCGATAATATCAAAACACACATCAGGTGTTGTACCAGCATCTAAAGCTCTGTCGCTCGCCGCTTGAATCGTCGGGCCATCGGCACTTGGATCTGAAAATGGAATACCAAGCTCTAGCGCGTCGGCACCAGCGTTAACTAAGGTATCGATAACCGCTAACGATTGCTCAGGGTTTGGGTCGCCAATGGCGACAAAAGGAACAAAAGCGCCTTCGTTTTTTGTTTTGAGCTGGCTAAATAGCTCTTGATATCTATTAGTCATGAGCAGCTCCTCGCTCTTGTAAAACTTGGGTAACATGGGCGAGATCTTTATCGCCACGGCCTGATAAATTTACCAATAATGTCATCGGCGTTGTTGCTTGCTCTGCCATTTTATAGGCATAGGCTAGGGCATGTGACGATTCTAGTGCTGGAATAATTCCTTCACAGCGAGCAAGACGCTGAAATGCTTCAAGCGCTTCATCATCAGTGACTGATTCGTATTGTGCTCGTCCTGTTGCTGCTAAATGAGCGTGCTGTGGGCCAACGCCTGGGTAATCTAGACCAGCTGATACCGAGTAAGACTCTTCAATTTGACCATCCGAATCTTGCATTAAATAGGTGTAAGTGCCGTGAATAATACCTTTGCGACCTTTACCGATAGTTGCGCCGTGCATGCCACTATCTAAGCCTTTACCAGCTGGTTCAACGCCAATTAGCGCAACGTCTTTTTCGTCGATGAAATCAGCGAACATGCCAATTGCATTTGAGCCACCGCCAACACAAGCGATAACAGCATCAGGTAATTGGCCTTCAACGTCGACGATTTGCTTTTTAGCTTCCTCACCAATCATTTTTTGGAACTCACGCACTAAGGTTGGGAATGGATGAGGCCCTGCCGCGGTGCCTAGTAGGTAATGAGATTTTTCATAACTTGCCGACCAGTCACGCAGTGCTTCGTTTACCGCATCTTTAAGCGTGCCGCTACCCGCCGTTACCGGAATTACTTCTGCCCCCATTAATTTCATGCGAAACACGTTGGGTTGCTGACGTTCACAATCTTTAGCACCCATATAAATTCGCGCTTTTAAACCAAGTAGCGCACAGGCTAGCGCTGTTGCCACGCCGTGCTGGCCAGCACCTGTTTCGGCGATGATGTCGTTTTTACCCATGCGTTTAGCGAGTAGGGCTTGACCTAATACTTGATTGGTCTTGTGAGCACCGCCATGGAGCAAATCTTCGCGCTTTAAGTAGATTTTCACATTCGGATTTGGACTAAAACGCGTGGTCAGCGTTAGTGCTGTAGGGCGACCTGCGTAGTTTTTTAACAGATCGGTAAATTCTTTTTGAAAATCTTCGTCTGACTGGCTGTCGACAAAGGCTTTCTCTAACTGCTCAAGGGCAGGTACTAGGATTTCTGGCACGAACATGCCACCGAAATCACCAAAGTAGGGAGAGGTATTACTCATTGTTTAAAATCCTAATATTGTCTAATTTGTTGCATGACTTGTTTGATCTTCACAAGATCTTTAACCCCAGGGCTCGTTTCAACGCCCGAATTAATATCAAGTCCTAAGAAGCCACTATGCGCAGCTAGTTTTATGTTATCTGGGCCTAGGCCACCAGCGAGCATTGACTGTGCTTTTAGCTCGTTTGGCACCAGCTCCCAATCAAAGCTTTCGCCTGTGCCGCCAAACTGTACGCTGTGATCATTTACCACCGCACTGTCTATTAATAAGCGGTCTGCATCACTGGCGTTGATATCATTGAGTTGATCACTACGCTGCGCTTGCCACACTTGAGTGTTTGGGAGACCTTGTTTTAGCGCTGCGACGTAATCACTATCTTCATTACCATGAAGCTGAACAACATCGAGCGCTACCTTGGTTGCAATCTCGATTAAATCACTAAGCTCTTCATTAACAAACACGCCAACAAACTTAAGGTTAACGCCTGCTTTAACGTCGATTGCTTGCTCTGGCGTTACATAACGCGGCGATTTAGGCGCGAAGATCAGGCCACCATAGACCGCGCCAGCAGCGGCAACGCCATGCGCCGTTGCATTGTCGGTAAGGCCACAAATTTTGTTCTCACCAAAAATAAGACGGCGACAAGCCAAGTCAATATCATCATGCGCCATCAGTGAACTGCCTACTAAGAATCCGTTAGCAAAAGGCGCTAAATCGGTTATCTGTTGGTGGGTGCTAATACCCGATTCGCTGATAACGATGCGATCATCACCGATTTTGGGGGCAAATTTCTTAGTGGTGTTAAGATCTATCGACAAATCACGTAAATCGCGATTGTTAATACCAATAATCTTGGCATCTAGCGCTAATGCGCGTTCAAGCTCTTCCTGGTTACTTACTTCGGTGAGAATATCCATTGAATATTGGTTGGCGACTTCCGCTAACTCGATATATTTGTCATCGTCTAACACTGAAAGCATTAGTAAGATGGCATCAGCCCCCATGTAGCGCGCTAAGTGAATTTGATAAGGGTCGATAAAAAAGTCTTTACAGAGAATAGGTTGCTCAAGTAGCTCACGCACTTGTTTAACGTATTCAAATTTACCTTGAAAATAGGCTTCATCGGTTAATACCGAGATCCCTGCAGCGTAGTGCTGGTAAGCGCCGCAAATCTGGACTAAATCGAAGTTTTCACGAATCAGCCCTTTGGACGGTGAAGCTTTTTTACATTCTAAAATGTAGCCAGCGTTTTCTCCGTTTAGTGCTTCAAATAGACTGCGGCTTGATGGCATAAGATCTTGGGTGATCTCATTAGCGTCATAACGCTGTTGTAATTGATTAATTTGCGCAGGTTTATCGGCAACAATTTTATCTAGTACGGTGCCTGTCACACGCAGACCGTCGATCATTTGTTGTGTTACTGTCATGCGTTAAATTCCTTGCTTGCTGCGGCGAGTTGCTCAACGACCTTGTATGGTGCGCCGCTTCGAATACTATTAAGTGCTACTTCAACGCCAGTTTTAATATCTTGGCACTGACCTGTTAAATAAAGGGTTGCTGCGACATTAACCGCAACCGCGTACTCATGGGCTGTTTGGCCTTTTCCTTGGAGTAAGTCAGTGATCAGAGCAGCGTTTTCCTTTGCATCACCACCAGTTAATGCATCAAGTGGAAAAGCTTCAATACCCATGTCTTGCGGCGTAATTTGATAGACCTTCACTTCACCGTCTTTTAATTCGGCAACATCGGTTGGGCCGTGAATGGCCATTTCATCGAGACCACTGCCATTTACGACTAGCGCACGCTCAACACCTGTTTGTTTAAGGGTATGAGCAATTGGTTCTATTAGCGCCTTATCATAGACGCCCATTAACTGCCTATTTGGCGCAGCTGGGTTAATCATTGGCCCTAATACGTTAAAAATGGTGCGGGTTTTCAGTGCTTGGCGGACAGGGGCTGCAAAGCGAACCCCTTGGTGATATTGCACTGCAAACAAAAAGCACAGATTGTAGTTATCTAAACAATGGCGCGATTGCTCAGGTGACATATCTAACTTGATGCCAAGGGCTTCAAGAAGATCGGCAGACCCTGATTTACTCGATACGCTGCGATTACCATGTTTGGCTACTTTGATGCCACAAGCAGCCGCAACAAAAGCGCTTGCGGTGGAAATATTGATGGTATTTGAGCCATCACCACCAGTGCCACAACTATCGATAAATGAATAATCAGGGCGCGGGAAGGGTAGTGCGGCTTGTTTTAATGCTAAGACGGCGCCAGCAAATTCGTCGCTAGTTTCACCCTTGATCTTTAATGCGCTTAGTAATGCACTTAGCATGATTGGCTCGACATTGCCGCTCACAATTTCGCTAAATAGTGTCTGTGATTGCTCTACGGATAAATCTTGTTGGCGGTAGAGCTGTTCTAAAATATTGTGGATCATTACAGTTCCTTCTTTATCTCAAGTTTGCTTTCATGCGTTTGCATGAGAAACCTTTGCTTGCATTAAATGAGTAAGCGATTGCACCAATAATGCTTCGCCGCCTAAGGTTAAAATTGATTCGGGGTGAAATTGAAAGCCAATGATACTTTCAGTCTCATCCATCACCGACATCACAATATCGTCGATATTAGCCAATACCTTTAATCCGCTTGGCATTTGGGTCGCCATCAGCGAGTGATAACGCGCGACAGGCATTGGATTAATAAGACCTTTAAATGGACCTTGATTAGTGTGTGTAATGTCTGATGATTTACCGTGCACGGTTCCTGGTGCCAGACCTATGGTGCCACCGAAGGATTGGACAATCGCTTGATGACCTAAACAAATGCCAAGCATTGGAAATTTGCCGCGACATTTGTCAATAAGCTCGACTAAACAACCTGCATCACTTGGTGAACCCGGACCGGGTGATAATACCAACACAGGCTTTAGTTCACTGTTTTTCATTTGTTCAATGATAAAATCCGCTGCTAGGTCGTTGCGATAAATGGTGACCTTAACCCCCATGACGCGAAACTGATCGACGAGGTTATAGGTAAAAGAGTCAAAGTTATCGAGTAAATACACGTGGCATTTAGACAATTGCGCTAGCTGAGTCATTACAGACCTCCTTGTGCAGAAATTGCTGAGAGTACGGCTTGCGCTTTGGCGCGGGTTTCGTCAGCCTCGGCCTGTGGGTCTGAATCGAATACTACACCAGCGCCTGCTTGGACAATCGCGGTATAGTCTCTGACAAAGGCAGAGCGGATGACAATACAGCTGTCCATATCACCAGCACTGTTAATGTAGCCAACAGCGCCGCCATAGCTGCCGCGTCGCTGTTGCTCAACATCGCGGATAAGGCGTGACGCTTCAATTTTAGGCGCGCCCACTAAGGTTCCCATATTCATACAGGCTTGGTAAGCGTGCAGGGCGTCAAGATCACTTCGCAGCTGACCTACCACGCGAGAAACTAAGTGCATCACGTGGGAGTAACGGTCGACTTTTAATAATTCCGCGACTTTTCGGGTACCTGCTTCGCTAATACGGGCAACGTCATTACGCGCCAAATCGACCAGCATAATATGCTCGGCAAGCTCTTTTTTATCAAGACGCAAATCCAGCTCTAATCGGCCGTCTAAATCGGCGTTAATGCTGCCGTCACTATTAAAGCCGCGGCGGCGCGTACCGGCGATTGGGTACACTTCTACTTGATTACTAGCTTGCTCATATTTAAGGGCACTTTCAGGAGACGCACCAAAGAGCACAAAATCATTATCTTTTATATAAAACATATACGGCGATGGATTGGTGCGTTTTAGCTCAACGTAGGCTGCAAGTGGATTGGGACACGGCAGAGAAAATTCGCGTGACGGTACTACTTGGAAGATATTACCTTGGACGATTTCTTGTTTAAGCGTCTTAACGATGTCAATAAAATCCTCATCGTTAATATTAACGGCGACCTCTTGCGCGATTGCACTGCCAGTGATGGCAGTTGGCATAAAATCTTGGATGGCTGTTAATAACGATTGGTGATTGTTTGCTATTTCGTTATCAAATGATTGATTAACCAGTGTTGCCGTTTGGCGCTGATGATCAAGTAGTAGCGCATCTTCAATGACATAAAATACAAAGTCAGGACAATTATTGGCGCCGCTTGTTACCTCGGGCAAGTTTTCTACCGCAGCAATCATGTCATAAGCAAAGGTACCAGCGATATAACGATGAGCGTCATCTTCATTCTGTCCTTGACTAAGCAATGCATTTAATTCGCGTAGTGCGCTAAAAGGCGATAGCGCCTGTAATTTGCTGTCTTGATCAAGCTCTTGACTAGGTAGTGGGTAGCTCAATGTCAGTGACATTTCATCGCTAACACTAACTAACTCAGCGAAATGCTCTACTAAAGGTTCAACTAATGCGCCGCCGTTACTGTTAAGCGCTGTTAGTGTTACATCGCGGTGCTGACAGACGATTTTCATCGCACTGCTCAGTAGCAATAGACTTTGCATGTCGTCTTTTGAATCGATTTCGCTCGATTCAAGTAGCATAACATTATGCCGCCTGTGCGTGAGTTGCGCGAACAGTTCAGTTGGGTACTGGCTATACTGGCAACTGCTTTTTGTTAAGGTACTTTTGATCATGGTTAATTCACTGTTTGTAATTTGCGTTACTTATTCGTTATTGCTTCGCTAGCGAATTTTTACGTTGAATGAAAAACAAAAAACCCGCTCGTTAAGCGGGTTTTTCAATGTTGTCTGTTTTATTTTTATACAACCACTGTTAAGCCCGCGAAGAATTCACGCGCCACCACCAAAGATTTGTAAGGATAGTCAGAGATTTTTGTTGCATAATAGACACTAGTTTTTATTCTCAATATAAATTGTTGATTATAAATTGTGTTTTAGACTGAAATTTAATCAAATGTTACTTAGTCAGCCCAAATGTGGCTATAGAATTTAACAATTGTTGGATGATGTCAAGCACCTATTTTGATTGTTTTATTAATTTGTAAGGTTTTTTGGTCAATGATATTTGATTTGCACTGCCATACCACGGTTTCAGACGGCAAGCTAACCCCTAAAGAACTTACCGCGCGCGCGGTTGAACGCGGGGTTGACGTGTTGGCGTTAACAGATCACGACACCACCGATGGTATTGCGTTAGTTCAAAAAGAAATAACTGATAACCAATATGATCTTAAATTAATTAGCGGTGTTGAAATATCAACCTGTTGGGAAAATAAAGACATTCATATTGTCGGCCTTAACTTTGATGTTGAGCACCCAGCGATGGTGGCCTATTTAGAAAATCAATCGCAGATCCGTGAAGCGCGAGCCATGGAAATCGCCCGTCGTGTTGAAAAGACCCAGCTAATCGACAACGTTTATCAAGGGGCTAAAGCCATTGCTGGTGAAGGTCAAATTGGCCGCGGTCATATCGCGCGTTACATGATTGAACAAGGTATGGTTAAAGATAATGCTGCGGCATTTAAAAAATATCTAGCGCGTGGCAAAGTTGGCTATGTCCCGAGTCCGTGGCCCGATATGAAGTCAGCAATCGATGTCATTCATCAAGCTGGCGGGCAAGCGGTATTAGCGCATCCAATGGGCTATAAGCTGTCAGGAAAATGGCTGCGCAAACTGACCATCGCGTTTAAAGCTGCTGGTGGCGATGCACTTGAAGCCGCAGGCTGCCAACTTGCGCCGCCACATCGTCAGCACCTTGCTTCTCTTGCACAAGAATATGATTTACTTGGCTCTGCTGGCAGTGATTTTCATTTTCCATCGAGTTGGATTGAACTTGGGCGCAATCTGTACTTTGCAAAAGGCGTAACACCTGTTTGGTCGTTATGGCCTGAATACGCGCAAGCCGTTTAAGCATTATCAATATAAGGATTACCATGAGTCAGTATTTTTACGTTCATCCCGATAACCCACAACAGCGTTTAATTAAACAAGCAGTGGAGATTATCGAAAACGGCGGTGTTGTTATTTATCCAACAGATTCGGGTTATGCTATTGGCTGTCAGCTTGATAACAAATCTGCGTTAGAGAAAGTATGTCGAGTTCGGGAAATCGATAAGGCGCATAATTTTACCTTAATGTGTAGTGATCTATCGCAAATTTCTCAATACGCCAAATATGATAATCAGTGTTTTCGCGCGCTAAAACACGCGACACCTGGGCCTTACACCTTTATCTTTCGAGCGACTCGCGACGTCCCAAAGCGGGTTCAAAATCCTAAGCGTAAAACCATAGGTTTGCGGGTTCCTGATAATAATATTGCCCACGCGTTGCTGGAATTATTAGGCGAACCTATCTTATCAACCTCGTTAATATTACCGGGTGAAGTGGTCACTGAGTCTGATCCAGAAGATATCCGTATGAAACTTGAAAAGCATGTCGATCTCATTATCGATGGTGGTCACCTTGGTGAGCAGCCAACCACGGTTGTTGATATGTCGGATGGTCCCTTTGTGTTAGTGCGCGAAGGTGCTGGCGATCCATCCCCGTTTGTTTAGCGACGAGATAGCTTAGTTTGATGCAAGATAACGACGAATCAGTCCCGCAAAAACCAATCGCCTTGGTGGCTGGTGAGCCAGTAGAAAAACAGCCGACTGATCTTTTTATTCCGCCAGATGCGCTGCAGGTGTTTTTATCGGCGTTTGAAGGGCCATTGGATTTACTGCTTTATTTGATTCGCAAACACAAGTTCGACATCTTAGATCTGCCTATCAGCAGGATCACCGAGCAGTACATGGAATATGTTGATTTAATGAAGGAGCTAAATTTAGACTTAGCTGCTGAATATCTATTGATGGCGGCGATTCTTGCGCAAATCAAATCGAAAATGTTACTGCCGGTGCAAGAAACCGTTGAAGACGAAGAAGCGGACCCTCGTGCTGAACTTGTCAAAAGGTTGCAAGAATACGAAAGCTACAAACGCGCCGCCTTAGATATTGAAGCGCTGCCAAGGTTAGATAGAGATTACTATACAGCTCATGCAATGAAGGCGGATAACTTGGTTGCTGATTCACCGCTCAGTGAAGTGACTTTAAAAGAGCTCAGCCACGCATTTACACAAGTGATGAAACAAGTACAGGCAAATGTTCATCACCATATTCAACGTGAATCACTATCAACGCGAGCACGGATGAGTGAGATCATGGATAAATTAAGTGAAAACACCAGTCTGATGTTTTGGCAATTATTTAAAGTTGAAGAGGGACGAGCTGGCGCAGTGGTATCATTCTTAGCGATTCTACAATTGTGTAAAGAGCAAATGATTGGTATTGCCTTAGCGAGTGAAGACGACTCTCTCAATGTTTTCTTATTAGCCACCGACGACGTATTGGAATAAAAAATATGGTCAACGAAGCACAACGCGAGGTGAACGAAATCTTGAACGAGCCAGAAATGGTTGCGCCGAAGTCACCTAAAGGCACTAAACAACTGATTGAAGCCGCATTATTTGCATTTGATAAACCAATGACGGTTAAAATGCTCAAAGATAGTGTATTATCGCACCTCAAATTATCAAGCAAAGAGATCAAGGCGCTACTCGAAGAGCTGACGAAGGATTATCAAGAGCGCGGAATCGTATTACGAGAAACTGCCAAGGGTTTTACTTTTGTCACCGATGACAGTTTAAGTGAGCCGCTGAGCCGACTGTGGCAGGAGAAATCACCACGGTATTCTCGAGCGTTATTAGAAACCTTGGCATTAATTGCCTACAAGCAGCCCATTACTCGCGGTGAAATTGAACATCTTCGCGGCGTTGCCGTCAGCAGCAACATTATGAAAACGCTAATCGAGCGCGAATGGGTTAAAGTGGTAGGTCAAAAAGATATAGCAGGCAAGCCGTCAATATACGGTACGACCAAAGAATTCTTACATTATTTTGGACTGACGTCCTTGGCACAGTTGCCAGAACTTACAGAAAGTAAGCTTGAGATGGCGCTTAGCGAACTCGAGCAACAATAGGGTTAACATGAGTGAAAAATTACAAAAAGTACTAGCACGTGCAGGTAAAGGATCGCGTCGCGAACTAGAGAAAGCGATCAGCGAAGGGCGTGTGAGTGTCAACGGTAACGTTGCGACATTGGGTGCTCGTGTCGAAGCGAGTGACGCGATCCGTCTTGATGGTATCGTGGTTAACATTGAAGAAGCAGAAAAACAAATTTGTCGGGTAATTGCCTATCACAAACAAGAAGGTGAATTATCGACCCGTAAAGATCCTGAAGGGCGTGATACTGTCTTTGATCGTTTGCCAAAACTGCGCAATAGCCGTTGGGTAGCCATTGGCCGCTTAGATACGAATACTTCAGGATTAATGCTATTTACCACCGATGGTGAGTTGGCCAATCGACTTACTCGTTCTAAGCGAGAAATTGAACGTGAATACGCAGTGCGCATTTTCGGTGAAGTACTGGATAAGAACATCCAACATCTTCGCGCGGGGATCGAATTGAAAGACGAAGGTAAAATTAACTTTGAAAAAGTGAAGCTTCAGCCGGGAGAAGGGTTAAATCGCTGGTTCCATTGTATTCTAACTAAAGGTCGTGATCGCACCGTGCGCCAAATGTGGGAGCACGAAGAAATTCAGATCAGCCGTCTGATCCGCTTGCGTTATGGTAATATCGGTCTTGAAAAATCGCTACCTCGTGGCGGGTGGCAAGATCTTGAATTGCCGCAAATAAACTATTTACGAGAGTTAGCAGGATTGGAGCCAGAAACTGAATCGTTTTTAAATCTTCGTGAAGAGCAGCGTAATAAAACTGCCCGCATTCGCCGCGCTGTGCGTAAACATCGCGTTATTAAAAAAGCCGATGAGCAACGCGGTAAACCAGCGAAGAACAAAAAGCATCGTCAAACTCAGAAAAAACGAACGCGTATGTAGTTTTCACCGAATTTGTTTATTCTGACCATATAAAAAACGCCGCTCAAATCGAGCGGCGTTTTTGTTGGTCAGCGCTGAGGCTAAAGAGTTGGAGATTAGAACGAGTATTCTAAACCAGCGTAGTAGTACGCGCCGTTAAAGCCAAACGGCGCAGAGCGGCGAGAGTAGGTAAATACACCTGGGCTGCTTATGATTTGGTTGCCACTGGCATCGACGACGGTGCCCGTGCGCGAGTTACCAATGGTATTTTTATCAGGGTAAACATCAAAGATGTTATTACCACCGATATTAACCGACATATTATCGTTGATTTGGTATTTCACACGTAAGTCGGTAAGGATTTCTGCGCCGTAGGTTTGGCGGCCACCATCTGTCACCGTGTATTCACCATAGCGATTAAACGCAAGGTTTATTGACCAATCTTCAATGGTATATAAACCAGTGACACTGATACGATCTTTAGGCTGCCATTCTTCGATAATGGAAATGTCTTGCTCAGAGAAGATATCACTAGGATCAACATCGCCCAAAGCACTGTTTGCTGGCGCAAATACTTTAGCCACCTCGGTATCGGTAAAGTTTGCGGCAAAGGTTAGATTTAAATCGCCATCGGCTACTTCCGTATTCCATGTTGCGATAATATCTAAGCCCTTAGTCTCGGTATCTGCACCATTTAAGAAGAATTGGCCTGCACCAGCGCCTGCGGCAGTTAATGCGCTATCGAGCGTATTGGATAAGCCATAACCTAACTTGTTACTAATCACGATGCGATCGTCGATATCAATGGTGTAGTAATCAATGGTTAAATTAATATCGTCGGTAACAGCGACAACGGCGCCTAAACTAAAGTTCGTCGACTCCTCTTCTTTAAGCTCTGGAATTCCGATAGATTTTGCGAGGTTACTGTCATTGCGGAACGTACCCACTTGTACGGCAATTTGATCGCCATCTGGATTTGCTGGATCGTTAATAAATTGTGTGGAGATATTGTTAAAATAAAGCTGTTGCATTGATGGCGCTCTAAAGCCACTACTCATTGCACTGCGCAGTGAGAAGCTATCAGTCACCGACCAATTGGCTGCGACTTTAAAGTTAGTGCTGTCGCCAAATCCTTCATAATCATCGTAACGCACAGCGCCGCTGATAATGAAATCATCAGATAGTTCGGTTTCCATATCTACATAGAAAGAGGTCACATCACGAGTTTCGTCAACTTCTGACACAGGGCCTATACCACCAAAGCCTTGGGTACCAGCACTGCGATCTGTCGTATAGAGGCTCTGACCTTCAACGGTATCATAGTCGCGATAGGAATATTCTTCCCCTGCGGTTACGGCGTACCAATCGGTGCGAAGCTCTGCACCAATCGCTAGCTCTAACGCATCATAACTTGCGGTGTAGTCTAAGTTAATGGTGCGCAGAGCCAATTCAAGGCCGTAAGCAGCAGCTTCACGCGGCACGCTTGCTCGAATCTCATCAGCGCTGAGATCTGTTGTGTAACGCAATGAATTGGCGTAAGACGAGTTAATGGTATCGCTAGTAACATAGTCAATTTTGTTTTGACCATAGGTATAAGAAATGTCGAGGCTTGAATCGTTATCAAACTCTGTGCTGTAGCCAAAATTGTATGAGATATCGTTAATATCTGAATTAATCTTTGGCAGGAATCCAGCAGGGATAGTTGCATCGCCGTCTTGTAATGGCGCATTACCGCCATTGTTGGCATTGTGACGGAAGAACGCGGCAGACTCGTTATCGCGTTTCGAATAAGTGATAAAACCGTATAGTTCACCAGCACCTAATTCATAGGCTGTGTTAACAGTTAGGGCGAATTGACGAGAATCTGCGTCACCAATGCGGAAGGTTTCACGGGTTGCTGTTGCTTCGCGTGGGTCGCCAGCGATCTTAACGCCGTTCGCGCCATCGGTACAACCAGAGAACTGACAAGAGCCGTGGAGGCCTGCGCGGTTAGTGGTGCCGCGATCGCGAATATTAAGGGTGGTATTTAAATAGCCGCTGTCGCCAAGCGCAAAGCCTTTGGCAACATCGAGGTTGGTGCTCTCACCATCGCCTTCGCTATATTGGCCGTACTGTAAGCCAACTTTGCCGCCGTCCTCTTCATCATTGAGCACGATATTGATAACACCGGCGATAGCATCAGAGCCGTATTGTGCCGCCGCACCATCGCGCAGTACCTCTATGCGTTTAATAGCGGCAGCTGGAATAGCATTCATGTCAGTACCAGCAGTACCACGACCAACTGACGTGTTAATGTGAATAAGACTTGCTTGATGACGACGCTTACCGTTGATTAACACCAAAGTTTGGTCTGGCCCTAAGCCACGTAGTGTTGCTGGACGCAGCGCGTCAGTCCCGTCACTAATGGCCGAGGTTGAGAAATTAAACGACGGTGCGATAGCTTGTAGCATACGTCCGACTTCAATTTGCCCGGTGTTTTGTAGCGCTTCTTTCGACAGAATATCTACTGGTACAGGTAAGTCATCTGCCGAGCGACCGGCGACGCGGCTACCAACGACGGTAATAGCTTCGGGTTTCTTTTCGGCTTTAGGCTGCTCGTCGGCAGCTTGAACGGCGGTGTTCGTGGCGAGCAGGGCGGGGATCATCGCCGCAAGTGTAGTCTTCTTCATTGCTGTTGTCTTCCTATCATCATTATCTATTTTAATGCTGATTTGATTAGCGTCGTTAACAACAGCGACCAGTCCTGAACCATTGAGTAGGGCCTTAATGCCAGAATTGACACTGTAATAACCCTTTAAGCCATCAACGTCGTGTTTGCTCACAACGTCAAACGAAAACACAATGGTTCTATCGGCGGTTTTCCCAAAAGCGATTAACGCCTTGTCGGCGCGCTGTTTGCTAATATCGAATCTAATCAATTCATCAGCAGCAAATACGTTTGTTCCAAGTAAGCTACCTGATACAAGTAGCCAGACTGAAAACATTGTTTTGCGTGATTTCAAGCGTCGAGCTTTATGCTTAGCCCGTTGCTTAGTTAGTAAACAGATCAGGATGAGAAATCCTCTACGGCAAATGAAATAAATTTTATTTTGGCGTATAAAAGCGGACAATGCCAGCTTGAATCTTAGAATAATTAGTGGAAAACTGTAATAAAATAATATGGTTACGCCGAAACAGCCTTACATTAAGGCTGTGCAGCAGATAATTGAACGGTATTTGGTGTGGAGTAAGTTGCTTGAATGTTGAAATTGCTATGAAGGGAATCAACTAAGCCATCGATGTCACCTGCCTTAAAAAAGCCTGCAATCTTTATGTCGGCAATCGCTGGATCAACAATTTCAAATTCGGTTGCCGTGTAGCGGCTAACTTCATCGAGTGCTTGGGTGAGTGATTCACCTTCAAAAATTATCATGCCTTGTTGCCAAGCAAGATCTTTCTGAATGGCTTCTTGCGGAAGTTGTAGAATTGGTGCACGCACATTAGGCGCTATTTTCGCCTTTTGGCCGGAAGATACAATGGTGGCATTGCCAGTCGTACCAACATTAGTTGACATTGCATGAGTTATTTCATCAATGGAGTTATCACCTTGTGCGACTAATACACGACCTTCAGTGACAACGAGCTCCATGGTATTTTCGGAATTCTTTTGCACATTAAAAATGGTGCCCAGTGCAGTAAAAGTACTTTCACCCACTTGAACCGTGAAAGGTCTAGCAGGATCTTTGGCAACGTCGAAATTTGCTTCGCCGCTGTCTAAAACGAGTTTGCGGTGTTGTGGGGTAAACTCAACGGTTAGTGCGCTCGCGGTATTGAGCACGACAGTACTGCCGTCAGATAAGGTAAAGGTGTTAAATTCGCCAACTTGAGTCGCATAGCTCTCTGATTGATAACCCGCTATGCCCATCGCAGCAGGCAGCCAAGATTGCTGAGTTAACATTAATGTTCCAGCGACGAGCACTGCACCAATTGATGCGGCAATCGACCAACGCTTCTTTTGCACTGGTTGTTGGGCCGGAATACTGTCTAGTGGGAACAGGGCGCTTAATTCGTTTAGCACACTAAGATTGTCCCAAAACGCTGCCATTTTTAATAACTGGCGGTGGTTTTTATCATGTGCGTTTATCCAAACGGAGAGTTCTCGCATTTCCTCTTCGGATAATCCGCGATCAAGTTTGCTTATCCAAAGGCTCGCTTGGGCCTGGATATCGTCCTTTTTTACAAACTGACTAATGTTACTCATCGGCTTTTAAACTCTTTTACCGTTTGTTGGGTATCGCGTGTTGAAGACTGCTCTATAGATTCCATGTATTGTACACTTAACAGTAGTCCTTTAGCGACGTGTTTTTCGACAGTGCTTTCACTAATTTGTAAGTAATTGGCTATTTCTTTCTGAGTTAACCCATATACTTTTTTAAGGATAAAGCATTTCCGCACTGGTCCAGAGAGTTGTTGAGCCGCTTTTACAAAAAGAAGAAAGCGCTCTTTGCTCTCAAAATTGTCTTCAAAGTTATCGGTTAATAATGAGACAGGCGATTGCGATAAATCCTCTATCGATTGATTGAGTTTTTCAGCAGATTTGGCTTTGTGATTTAAGGCAAGGTTCTTGGCGGTGGTTAGCATGTAGCTGCGGGCGTACTTTATTTCCTGTTTTAGCTCAGCTTCATAGCCGCGCACAAAAGTATCTTGGACAATATCGTCGACGTCTTCTGGTTTGACAATATTGCTAATAACGCGGCGTATTTGACCAGTATATTTAACAAAATTGCTGAAAATATTAGATTTTTTGTCCACAGATCCGAATCCCTTTGAATAGTACGACAAATATAGGTGCTTGTAGATTATCTTGCAACATAGATTTTTAGCTATTGGCGGTAAAGCCAATTCTAAAGCCACCCCAATGTTTTCCTTTGACAAAAATCGGGGCTGAAACATCGTGCATAATCTCGCCTGTGTCTCGCTTGTAAGTTTGCAGCAAGAACTTTTCTGTATGGGCGCCACAGCGAATGCCTGTAGGGTCATTGAATAGTCGTTTTGTTCTATTATTGACGACGTCTTTATCGTAATTTCCAGTAAGGGGCTTAGAGAATTTCGCGTTATGAGTCGGGAAATAGCCATTGTTATCGACGGCACCAGCGTAAATCATGTCTTTAAACTTATTGAGTAATGGCTCCTGAATATCAGGAAGGTGCTGATCGGTAAAGCTATCGAAGGCAGTACTGTATTTTGGCGGATTGGTATTGGCAATTTCTTGATAATTTCGATCAAACAAGTCTTGGCGTGAAACTAGATTGCTATCAATTGCTTCGTCAAACATGTTGCCAATTGTGTGTGCAGCGAATTGTGCTTGCTGGCACATAGTCTCAATTGTGGTGCCTGTTTTAAATGCTGACAGTTGGATAAAGATGGATTCAGTAGATTTAGAAAGCTCTGTGGCGTCGTTTGAAACATCTGATGTTTCTTTACCTTTATGGCTCAGGAATTCGCTGATTTTTAAAATAGAAGTCGATAACTCTTCTGTGGTGGCATCTTGCTCTTTTAACGCAGCGCTTATTTGGCCGATGGAATGAGAAGAGTCTTCCATCAACTGGCTGATGCGCTCCATTGATTCTGACAGTGAATGACTTACTTCCACCACTTGCGATGTTTGATTCGAGACTTCATCCATAACTTGGGTAGTTGATTCGGTTTGATGGGTCATATCCTTAAGCATTTGGCCGATTTTGTCTGTGGCATCTGCTGTTTTTGATGCAAGGGCACGTACTTCATCTGCAACGACGGCGAAACCGCGTCCTTGTTCACCTGCTCGCGCGGCTTCAATGGCAGCATTTAAAGCGAGCAGGTTCGTTTGTTCAGCAATTGAATCGATAACATCGGTAATACTTTGAATTTCGGAAGCGCGTTCCACAAGCTTGTGGATCTGAGTCGTTGCATTGGCTACGCCGCTGTGAAGAGTCGTAATACTATCGATATTACTTTGTAATTGCGCTTTATTGCTTTCGCTAGCCTGCTGAGCATCTATCGCCGATTGTGCTGTCATCGTGGCGTTGTGATTAATTTCTTTGGTGCTAGCTGCCAGCTCTTCAGTTGCAGCAGCAACGCGGCTTGCTTCATCGCCTGTATTTTCGATATCGGCGGCAAGTTGCTCGACAAAGAAGGCGACTTGCGCTGAATTTATCGCCAGTTCACTTGCGCGATTACCAATTTCCTGCCCGACATAGGTCATTTGTAGATCTTTGGCTTGCATTAAATCATGCGCATTGTCGCTGTGAGCTAATTGGTGTTTGGCGGCTATTTGAGATAATTCTTGAAGATAGGGCCTTTGAATATTAAAGAACAGCAACGCGAGATTTAAACCAACGGTGAGTACTGCACCAATGGTAATGGTTAACGATAAAGACAAATTCTGGGAAAGGATAGCTATTGCGATGCTCGCGAGAAAGTTGAGAACAGCAAAAGAGACGAATGTAACTGGGCGAATTTTCATGATAAACCTCATCCTTGTCGCAAATCACAAGGGTTATTACTACATTAGTAGTTAACCTAGGTGCTTTAATAATAAAAAACTATTAGACCAAAGCATGTATTCAAACAGGCCTATTTTTCAAGTTATTGCTGATGGCCTTTGCAGTCAATGCTTTTGTTATGATATTCAAACGGGAGTTGTTGATTTAGATCAATCGGTTGAAAAGATAAATGTCTTGCGAATTTTAGAGAGCGTTAAACGCGCCTTCTAATCACCACAGGTGATGTAAGAAGGCGGCTTTTAAGTTTGCTAAGAATATGTCGGTTAGGTAATTGGAGCTTCAGAGGTATTTGCAATAATCACTGCACGTTTAGGGGCAGGGTGACCTTCAATAGTTTTGTTGTGATCATTTGGATCTAAGAAATCCTCGAGAGACTCAAAGTCCATCCATTCTGTACGGCGTTGCTCTTCTAGTGTGGTATCACAAACATCGACACAGCGTACGTTTTCAAACCCGAGTTTTTCCAGCCACAGAATAAGTGCGTCAACGCTTGGCAAGAACCACACGTTATTCATTTTTCCATAGCGCCCTGGTGGTACTAGCACTTGGTTTTCGTCGCCGTCGATTACTAGTGTTTCTAGTACCAATTCACCACCCGGACGCAGTTGGTCTTTGAGCTGCTGTAAATGATCGATTGGTGATTTACGGTGATACAACACCCCCATCGAAAATACCGTATCAAAGGCGCGAAGTTTCGGTAGCTCTTGAATGCCGAGTGGCAACAAGTGAGCGCGCTGGTCGCCATTGGCTAGGTGACGGATAATTTCAAATTGAAACAAGAATAGGGTAGAAGGATCGATACCGACGACGAAATCAGCTTCATCGCCTAACATGCGCCACATGTGATAGCCACTACCGCAGCCGACATCTAATACGGTGCGGTACTTCAGCGGTGAGATATGCTCGCGCAGGCGCTCCCATTTCCAATCGCTACGCCATTCGGTGTCGATGTGAATATCGTGGACGAAGAATGGCCCTTTGCGCCATGGGGTAAACATCTTAAGCAGTGATTCGAGTTTCTTTAATTCGCCCGCTGGCACATCTTCACTCGTCGCAATGCGTACCGCATCTTTAAAATCGATATTATCGGCGTGAATATGCGGCAATTTTTCCATGCACTTTTGCCATTTGGGAAACTGACCGTGCTGATGGTCACGTTGCCATGTGCCTAATTGGGCTGGCAGTGTTTCTAACCAATGACTTAATTGGTTTTTGGCAATAATTTGATAAAAGTTACTAAAGTCAATCATCACAGATTGTCCCTTATTTAAATGTTTCTATATAACTAATTTGAACGTTTAGCGATTATTTGATGGCAATCATCGAGCTAAAGTTAAAACACTGGAACCACAATTCGCTGGTACTAAAGCCAGCATTGGCAAAACGCTGCTGGTGGATATCAAAGGTATCGGTCAGCATCACGTGCTCGATGGCATTGCGTTTTTGGCTGATTTCCAGCTCGCTATATCCATTGGCGCGTTTAAAATCGTGGTGTAAGTCGGTAAGTAGCTCGTTGACTGTGTCGTTTTCGAAACGCAGTTTTTCAGAGATGATTAAGATACCACCTTCGCGTAAACCGCTATAAATCTTATCGATAATTGCTTGACGCTCGTCAGGTTTAATAAATTGCAGGGTAAAGTTAAGCACTACTACACTGGCATTATTAATATCGATGTTTTGAATGTCATCGCAAACGACATTAACGTCGGTTTCGCTTTTAAAAGCATTAACCTGCAATAAACAACGCTCAATCATCGCCTGAGAGTTATCAACCGCGACAATTTTACAGCGACTCGCTGTGACATGACGGCGCATTTCTAAGGTAGCGGCACCTAGGCTACAACCTAAATCGTACAAATTAGAATTTGGCTGGGCAAAACGCTTGGCAAGCATGCCTATAGCAGTAATTATGTTGCTATAGCCCGGCACTGAGCGTTTGATCATGTCAGGAAATACCTGAGCTACCTGCTGATCAAATTGAAAGTCCCCTAATTTATCGAGGGGCGCCGCGTAAATGTTGTCCGTTTGTTCGGTCATAATTTTTAATCACTCAAAATTAAGTGCGCGCATTTTACAGTAGGCGGGAGGGCGTGTCTTGTGAAAGTTAGTTACTTTGTTTTATAAGTGCTCAACTTGTGATAATACTGACTATCTTGATAACGACGTTACTTTGATTTAGGTAAGTAAAAACAGTCACAAGAAGATGATAGTTGGGTCGTTCTAGCACTATAAACATTTGGAATTTTAATGAAGATACTTAAGATATTTTCTGTTATTTTTATGACGCTTTTCATGGCTTCATTTGGGTACTTTAAAAAGGACACCATTGTTTGCGAATTAATAGAGATCTCACACTTTAATGAAGTGTCACCAGAGCTTTATGTTGACCAAAGTATCGACAGCTCGAAGCAAGTAGAACTATCAAATGCTGTACAGGCTGCTGTTAAGAGGGTTACAGATATCTATGGTACTCCCATTTCTAGTCCTCGAATCATTGCGACAGCCGAAACTAAATATGCCAAGTTCGGATTTAACTCCACCGGCATGCAAAGATCTGGCTTATTTAGAGAATGTATATTTTTAGGTCCAAAGGGGCTAAACACTGACGTGATAGCTCATGAACTCGTTCATGCAGAAGTTAGACACAGAACAAAACTGTTTGTTGAACTTACTCAATTACCAGCTTGGTTTATTGAAGGCACTGGGGTTAAAGCAGATTACCGAAAGCCTTTTTTATTGAAAAACATTGATGCGACGAATGATGACGTAGCCAGAATTCAGTCGGTTTTTTACCTCAGTGACTTTCCAAACACCAATGTAAAGTATTATCAAGCATCATTCCGCGCTGTAGAATCGATGAACTCAAAAGACTTGTATAGAGGCTTAGAAAGATTGAACAATGGCGAGCAGTTTGAGGACGTTTTTAATGAACTCTTTTAAATATTGATTAATCTAAAAAATTTATATTATCTAACACAGAAACGGATCAGCGCGTAAATAAATGATGAACATTCTTTTACATTTTCAATTAGCTTGTGCTTTAAAGAGGCTATCTTGTCGAAAATTACAGTAGTCAAAACACTTCCGTCAGATTTTTTAGCTATTGCTGCACTCGATCGTGTGACGTGGCTTAACAATGCGCATGGTGAATTTATTCCCGATGGTGAGCACTCATGGCGCATTTGGTGTGAGCACGCGGTGATGTATAGTGCCAAATGTGATAATGAAGTCGTCGGTGCTATTCTCGCGTTTGCCTGTGAAGATGACCGTTATTGCTTGCACAAGGTGATGGTAGATGATACCCAGCGGGGTAAAGGCATTGGTGGCATGCTATTTAAGGCATTATTCGATGAACTTGATGAAAAGCGTGTGGAGTGTTTCTTAACAGTTGACCCTAACAATAGTCACGCAATTGCTTTGTATGAGTCGTGGGGTTTTGATGAGCGTGAGCTGGTGGAGGGCTTTTACCGTGCTCATGAGCATCGCTATGTGATGACTCGCAAGCCCTGATAATTGTCGTAAATTCATCCAGTTTAAGATCTTGATCTAACGCTTGATTTTAGCGCTTACCTAATTGCTATTTT
>JBMYWG010000040.1:0-37104 GCA_049607155.1 Psychrobium sp. | reverse complement strand
GGATCAAAGTAGCTAGACGTACTATTGCAAAATACCGCGACGCGCTATCTATCCCACCGTCCAATCAAAGAAAGAGCTTGTTGTAAGCTCTATTACGGAGGATACACTTTATGCAAATTAATTTATCTGGTCATCACGTAGAAATTACCGAATCTCTTCACGAATACGTACACAGTAAATTTAGCAAGCTTGAGCGACACTTTGAGCACATCAATAACGTGCATGTCGTTTTAAATGTAGAAAAGCTCCAACAAATAGCCGAAGCAACCCTGCACCTCAACGGCGGTGAAGTCTTCGCGCAGTCATCTCACGAAGATATGTACGCCGCCATCGATTCCATGGTGAGCAAATTAGACCGACAAGTCATCAAACACAAAGAAAAACTGCAACGTCACTAATTTACAATTCGATTCTAAAGGCCCATTTATGGGCCTTTTTAATGTCCAAACCTTCGTCTTGCTTTGCCGCTTTCAGCACTATGATGGGCTCACAATGATAAAAATGTGTAAATATTCATGAATACTCAGCAATACATTTCCCCAGTTCACCGTTTTATTATCATCTTTGCTATCGTCTTCGCAGGTGAAATCATTTTCAGCTTACCTTTTCATATTGCGCGATTCTTCAGACCAACGCTATTAGAAGTATTCGATCTCTCTAACACTCAGTTGGGCGACATCTTTGGTTTTTACGGCATTATGGCAATGATTGCTTATTTTCCCGGCGGCGCTATTGCCGATCGTTTTTCCGCTAAAAACTTAATGACTATTTCACTGGTAGCCACTGGCTTAGGTGGCTTCTATCTCATGCAAATTCCATCAGTACTAGGACTAACAATACTATTCGGCTATTGGGGCGTGACCACAATACTGCTATTTTGGGCAGCCATGATAAAGATTACTCGCTTGTGGGGCGGTGAGCGAACCCAAGGCATCGCCTTTGGGATTCTCGATGGTGGGCGCGGTTTAGTGGCAGCAGCCATGGCTACGGTAAGTGTACTCATCCTTAATTACAATCTACCTAGCGAAGCGGGGTTAGTCTCGCTAGCAGACAAGCAAGCGGCCTTGGTGTACGTTATCGCCTTCTATACAACCTTGACGCTAGCAGCGGCGGCGCTGGTGTATATCATGATACCCTTTACCCCAGCTACTAGCTCTGAGCATAGAAGTATTGAAAAAACTATTCTCGATGTCATCAAACAACCAAGTATCATTAGCCAAGCACTGATCGTACTCAGTGCCTACTGCGCTTATAAGAGCATCGATTACTTTGGCCTTTATGCGACTCAGGTGCTGAATATGGATGATGTAGCTTCGGCGCAACTAGTATCTAACGCCTCTTTTGTAAGACCTCTAGTTGCCATTGGCGCAGGTTTGTTAGCCGACCGATTACAGCCAAGTAAACTCATCAGCATTATATTTGCACTGGCAATCGCCGCTTACTTAAGTTTCATTCCATTGGGCGAGTCTTGGTTACTGCAAGCTAATATCTTCATTACTTTTGTACTAGTATTTGCCGTTCGCGCCGTCTACTTCGCACTTTTAGCAGAGTCTAAAATCAGCGGCGCCATCACAGGCACAGCAGTGGGGATCATCTCAGTGGTGGGCTACACGCCAGATATTTTCTTCGCACCTATCGCTGGGCGCATTCTAGATGCATCCCCAGGCGCAGCAGGATTCAACCAATTGTTTATAGTGATGGCAGCGATATCTGTAATAGGTTTAGTAAGCTCACTGTTTTTAAGTAAGACGACCTGTAACAGAAATTCTCAATAGAACATCATTTTTAATGACTTTATCTTTGTTCCTCTTAGCGCAAGAATCACTGCGCTATCTTAAAGTTTGATAGTTGCTCCTTTTATAGAAGCAACACCAAATTTCAGCTGTAAGAATAATGTGATCTTACATTCATAAACATTCGTATTCATGACTTAACCACCTTAAATAAGGAGAGCGTTATGACTCACGAACCTACCATCATAGGGATTGCAGACGGTACGCACTATTTAGTTGGCTCCACCGACAATCAAGGGAACTTCTCAGCCCTGCCTAGTCTTAGCGAAGTAGCTATTTGCCAATCACTTAGCGATGCGAAACAACTATTGCGTCAGCATGACGTTCAATCGGCAACCTTGAGCTTACAGAGCGCTTACGACGAAATGTGCGGTTTATCATCGCCAGCAGCGACAAACGAAACTATCTGGTTGTAGCAACGCAATGGCACTTCATAATTATTTAAAAGTATTCAATAAAATACTCGAACATGGTGTCGAGCGCGATGGTAAATATCACTATCGCCAACTCAGTGCGTGGCATGATTTTGATGGTTATACCTGCTTTCTTGGTTTTAAAACGCTAACTATGACCATCTACTTTCACAACAAGTACACCATTGATTCGTCAGATCGCATCGCTAGAGGCGAGTTTGAAAATTTAATCAGCAAGATCGCTCGCGATTAACAAACCAATGGGTGGTGACATGATGAAAACAGTAATCACTTTAATCGGACTAGCGTTAATGACCGACAACCCTTCACTCGCTAAAAAAACAAGTAATACGCCAACTCAACTAGCATTCGATAGCGCTAGCTGGCGTATCACCAACGACGGCGTCATGGGAGGACTTTCTCAAGGAAGTGTCGTTAAAGTAAATGATGACATTGTATTCACAGGCCAAATCTCTACCGAAAATAACGGCGGTTTTAGCAGTACTTACACTGCGCTAGCTCCGCTTAAGGAAGACATTGAAACAGTTAGCATTACTGTAACTGGCGACGGTAATGACTATCAGCTTAGATTTCGCAGCCTGTTTCGAGGCTATTTAATTGGTTATAAACTGGAATTTCAGACAAAGGCTAATCAAACTACCAAACACCAATTTTCACTGAAAGAAGCCCAAGCAACATTTCGCGGACAACTTATAACCAACGCGCCAACATTGAACAGTGATTCAATTCGCGATATCGGCGTATTAATTTCAAGTAAATCTCCCACCCCTTTTCACATAACACTTCACGACATTAGCTTTAGCGAGTAACCATGAACAAAGTTAGCCCTAAAAGCCTGCTCCACAGTAAATGGACCAAGGTAAATATCACAAACAAGGAAAAGCACTTCGCTATCATTCAAGTGGACTACGATGAAGAGCAGCGCGTTGAGCAATGCATCATCCAAGCCGTCATCAATAACAACGAATACGCCATCAACTGGCGCGATCTAAAAGATCCAAAACAATGGAAATTAGGTTGGAAGTAAGCTTTTTACCACTCAATAGTTTTCCCTTGCCAATCGAGATAACTCAGCAAGCCATCGAGGTTGCTGCGCTCGACAATATCCACCAGCTGTTTCGCGACAAACTCAGCGCTAAACAGCTTTTCGGGTGCGACATTATGGGAAAATGGCTTTGATAGCGGCGAATCCGTGGTACCGGGATGAAAAGAAATCAGCTTTACGTTTTTAGCGCGGCGGCCAAGCTCTATTGCTGCTGATTTTAATAACATATTAAGCGCAGCTTTTGACGCGCGATAGCTATACCAACCACCTAACTCATTATCACTAATGCTGCCAACACGGGCTGAGAAAAACGTCATCACACAACGATGCCTAGAATTTACTAAAGGTAGTAAATATTTAAGCCACAACATAGGCGTGGTCGCATTGGCCCCAATAACGTCATTAAACGCTTTTGATGAAAAATCTTCTAAGCGCTTTTCTGGAAACACATCCTCGTTGTGTAAGAGACCATGACAAATAAACACTCGCTCAATGGTCACGTCATCTTTGAGTTTCGCAATCTTACGGGTTGCCGCTTCAATCGAGCTTTCTTGATAATCAGCCATATCAATTCGATGAACGCCACTGAAATTAGCTTGCTCATAATGACTAGTGTTACGGCTCACGACAATAATACGCTCACCTGTATCGAAGTATTCACAAGCCAGCGCTTTGGCAATTTCGCTGTTAGCGCCGATGATTAGTGTTGCGCTCTTTTGCATAACACACACCTCCTTCACAATGCGCTTGCCCCAAACCAAAGCGGCGGTATAAAAAGCTAGAGATAGTCTGACGATGCTTCGCCACCTGCAGATATATACGATGAGATACAGGTTTGATAATCGGCCATTGCAACGGCGCTACCCACAATCCCAATCCAACTAATTGCCAAGCGCGATGAGTCACATCTAGCGCTTTGAGTATTTGTCCTTGATAGACACCGTGCAACACTGCCAGCGCATCTGCTTTTGTCACTTCTTCATAACACTCAAAGTCACTGCTGTGAATGTTAATCAAGCGGATTAAATTATTGCGATCACGGGCTCGCAGTTTATCCATTTCCATGCAACACAACGGACATTCTCCATCATAGAAAATGGTTAACTTATCCCTCACTTTGTTATCTCCTGTGCAAGTACAGCGCGCAATTTATTTAGCGGTTCAACGGCGAATCCGCGATCGTAAAAATAAATCACCTTACCAGCACTATCTAATAGCAATACCCGAGCATTGTTAGGGTTCACATTGCCTGTAAATTCCTGAACGAGTGCGCCATCTTTATAAACCGTCACAACACCGCCCCACAACTCTTTAGGAATACCAGCACGCATGCCATTGTCGATGACCGTACTGAACATACGAGGAAACATTCCGGCAATGGTAGGAATTTCATAGATTGCCACTTGAGTTTGCGTCATATCCAAGCCGATAAGCCAGCGGTCGATATCAAATTGTGAGTCTTGAACATAACCGACGAGCAACAAAGTTGGTTTACCAAAAAAGTCTTGTGGAATACTCACCGTTTTTTGAGAAAGGCTTTCGCCAGATACACTTGGAAAGGCAAGTCCTGTCACATCTTGGTTGGGAAACACAGTGCTACAGCCTGAAACACTCAGTACCAACAGTATTGCTAAAATTGCGCGCATAATAAATCTCTTTGGTTTCAATAGACTTAAATACGTAATTGCATGTTAATTCGATCATCCAAAAACAAAAAACCTCGCCACAGCGAGGTTTTGAATAAGCAATTTTATTAAGCCAAGAAGTTTACAAGTCGCGAGCGATGTTAACTAAGGCTTCGCTGTTTAATTCACTAATGCTCTTAGCACCAGTGAGTGTCATAGCAACACGCATTTCTTTCTCAATTAAATCGAGCACGTTGTATACACCGCGCTCACCGTCAGCTGCTAATGCATATACAAAAGCACGGCCAAGCATAGTGCAATCAGCGCCAAGCGCAATCATTCGCACAACATCTAAACCAGTACGAATACCTGAATCAACTAAGATTTTTAAATCGCCTTTTACGGCATCGGCAATCGGTGGTAGCGCCTTAGCGGTGGAGAGCACGCCATCAAGCTGACGTCCGCCATGGTTAGATACCACGATGCCATCTGCACCAAAACGCACAGCGTCTTGGGCATCTTCTTTATCTAAAATACCTTTGATGATCATTGGGCCATCCCAAAAATCGCGGATCCACTCGAGATCTTTCCACGAAATTGAAGGATCGAAGTTGTTGCCAAGCCAACCGATGTAATCTTCAAGCTTGGTTGGTTCACCGCGATAGGTAGAAATGTTGCCTAAATCGTGCGGTTTACCCATCACGCCAACATCCCACGCCCAACGCGGGTGCATAGTTGATTGCAACACACGACGAAATGCCGCGTTAGGACCACTCATCCCAGAGTGAGCATCGCGGTGACGCGCACCAGGAACAGGCATATCAACAGTAAAGACCAGCGTCTTCACTCCCGCAGCTTTCGCGCGCTCAAGCACATTGCGCATAAAACCGCGATCTTTTAACACATATAGCTGAAACCACATCGGGCGAGAAATGGCAGGAACCACTTCTTCAATCGGACACACAGAAACCGTCGACATAGTAAATGGCACGCCTTTGCGCTCTGCCGCTTTCGCCGCCTGAACTTCACCACGGCGAGCGTACATGCCCGTTAAACCGACTGGCGCTAATGCGATTGGCAAACCAAGCTTTTCACCGAATAACTCAGTATCGAGACTTAAGTCAGACATATTACGTAGCACACGCTGACGCAGCGCAACATCTGCTAAGTCATCGCTATTGCGACGCAGCGTTTGCTCGTCATACGAACCACCATCAATATAGTGAAACAAAAACGGCGGTAACTTCGCCTTAGCCGCTGCGCGGTAATCATTCGATGCTGAAATAATCATAAACTTTACCCGATTCTCTATTACCCAATGCCACGCATTAGTTTTGGTTATTGTGCGCCACAAGGATGATTCATTGCGTGATTTACATTACACCAGCACCAACCTATCGATAAACAGAAACAATGAAAATAACTATTTCCAAAAACAACACAATGAAGACTAATGCTTAAATGATCTAAAAGGAGCACAAAGATAGTAGAAAATGATTAATGAAAAAGATAGCTTAGCTATTGCGACATTGGTCTATGGCGCTCTTGTTACAACAACTTCTTAAAGTAACGACTGTGGGGATCTAACTGATAATCACCAAATGGGTCACATTCGCAAAAGCCGTGTTTCTCATACATCACAATAGCGGGTAAAAAGGCATCATGGCTTCCAGTTTCTAGATACAGCGATTTGTAGCCGCATGTAGTTGCCGACTCAATAATGGCAGACAAAATACGCTGTGCAACACCTTGGCGCAAGAATGCTGGATGAGTCTTCATCGACTTAATTTCACCGCTATTGTCCGTTAAAGATTTCAACGCGCCACATCCAGCGAGCTTACCGTTTGCTTTCACGCTCCAAAATGTCATGGAATTATCACGCAGCTTATCCATATCTAACGCATGAATACTCTCTGCAGGTGAGTATTTGTGCATTTCACGTAAATGCATAGTTAGTAACTCGGCAATAGCGCCATCACTTAAATCATCAACCTCAATGCTAAAATCCATTAATAACCCTCTTATTTCATTAAACTCTCTATCAACAACCTATTAAAAATCCTAATGGCTAACTCACGAAGAAACTGACTTACTTTTACGCGATAATGCCGACACATTCCCCAGCAGCATAATCAGCGCGCCTACAATGAGCGACAACTCAAAGGCTTCGTTGTAAAACAACACGCCAACAACGCCGATAGCAGGCAAGCGTAAGAAATCCATAATCATCACCAAAGTTACTTCGGTGGTCACCATGGCTTTAGCTAAACAAAAGTGTGCGCTCAGTGCCGTAATGCCAATAAGCGTGAGCCACATCCATTCAACACTCGTCGGCCATTGCCAATTGTCTAACGAAAATAAAAACACGACGGGAAGCTGCATCACACACATCATAAATAGAATCGTTAGCGGATGCTCAGTGCTAGCGAGTGACTTAGTAGCTACATGAGAAACCGCGTAACAAACTGCCACACCAAGCACAATCAACGATGCCATATCGACTGCATCAGTCGACGGCTTAACGATAATCAGCACGCCGACTAATCCCAACACAATAGATAACGCTTTCTTGCCCGTCAGCCGCTCCCCTAAAAACACCGCCGCAATTAACGCTGTCCACAACGGAACCGTGAATTCCAACGCGAATACCTGCGCCAAAGGCAGTAGCGCAATGCCGACAAACCAGCCGTATTGACCAATCAAATGGATACTATTGCGCGCGGCGTGAAGTTTCAGCCGCTTGGTGGTAAATAACGTGAAGTTCTTAGTGGCCATAATAAGCACAGTCACTATCGCCAAGCCGATTAAGCCGCGAAAAAATAGCACCTGAAAAGTGCTCAATTCCCCTGTTAACTCCCGCGCGCCAATGGCTAACAAGCAAAAGGACAGCACAGTGCCAAACATCCAACCAACCGACTGTAAAATAACGCATTCCCCAATCCATAAACTCACTATCAGCACTATAACCACTACTGTAATAAGTGCAATGACAGTCAGACGAATGTCGATAATAAACGACTCATAGGCATATTATGTGGATATGGCAACAACCAAACTGGCCGCAATTTACTTACGACAAATCGCAAGTACTACCTGCGCTCGAAAGCTGTATTCAAGCGGTGTCACCACTTAAACATTTGAGTGAGGTTATATCTACCGAGCAGCGCCTAGATTGGGAAGCAGCCATACTGCTCGATGAAACTCTCGCTTCCGCCAAAATAGAAGGCGAGCACTACGATCGCGACTCGATGCGCTCTAGCATCGTCAACAAGCTCGGTATTGGCAAAGGCACCAAATTCAACAAACAATCAGATGCCATGGTTGAAATGCTACTCTCAGCCATTCGCGACAGCAAACAACCTTTGAGCCATAAGTTAGTAAAACAATGGCATCACACATTATTTCCAACAGCGCCTATCGTGACACCAATAACTATTGGTGATTACCGCGATGACCAAATGCAAATCATCTCTGGACGCTACGGCAAACAAATGGTGCACTTTCAAGCGCCCGCTGAAAACATCAGTGAGGTCACGCAACAAATGGATAGCTTTTTTGCATGGTGTAATAACAGCGATGAACCATCAGCGTTTATCCGCGCCGCCATTGCAAAATTTTGGTTTGTTACCATTCACCCATTTGACGACGGCAATGGCCGTCTGTCGCGAGTGATTGCTGAGCGCTGCTTAGCACAAGCCGAAGATACCGACTTGCGCCTGTTCTCACTTTCCTCAGCACTAGAAAGCCATCGCAATGATTATTATCAACAACTCGAAGATCATCAGTCAGGAAAGCTATCCGAAAACCAGAATTTAGATCCTCTCGATCTCACTCAGTGGATAATCTGGTTTTTATCGATGGTTGAAACAGCCGCTATTAACGCGAAAAAAGAATTCGAGCGAGTAATGACTAACACCCGTTTTTGGCAAACCCACCAACTGACTGATTTTAACGACAGGCAGAGAAAATTGGTTACTCGCTTGCTGGAAACCAAAGATTTCAGCGACGGTATTTCACGCAAAAAATACAAAGCACTAGTCAAAACCACCGATGCTACTGCAGTACGTGACATTACCGATCTCGTTAAAAAAGGCGTGTTGTCGCCTATTGGTGAGGGGCGGAGTAGGAAGTATTTGATTAAGAGATAGGGATAGATGACGAGATGCTAAAGAGGAATTTAAGGCCTTTGTAAATCAAGTGCTAGCGATATAACCACTAGCATTGGCGAAGTGAAATAATATATTAATATGTTAATTTATAAAGAAAAATTTATGTGTCTCTATCTTAAATTACAGCCATTTTAATTGCTTCATTTCGGCTTAATGAAGTCGATGACATTGAACTTTCTGAAAACTTCCTTTTTGGTAATTCTTGAATATCCGTATATTGTGATTCTGTTCTTATAAACACTGGTAGGCCATAGTCATCTGATTCGTTAGTGTTCTCAATACCATCGAAATAAGCTGGATTGTAGACACCTAGTTTACCTGACCACATTTCTTGCAGATAACTCAGCCACTCAGGCTTCGCAGTATCTATTATCGATAACCTAGCCTTGGAGTTTAAATAAGTCGATATTGCTTTGTTTGGAATCCAATTGGACAGGTAATCATCGAAATAAATCTTTTCTCCAACACTTTTTGATTTAGCCAACGAAACAATATTTGCAGTAAAGTAATTAGCATCATCGAGATAGAGGTTAGATGCCCCACAACAAGCGTTCCCATCCGAGTGAAGAAGTAAGTCATTGTCTGCAAAACCAAAAGTAAGTCCTTTTTTCCTAGCTTGGAATGCCATTTCAGCCAAATAGTACATTCTATAGCTCGCAGGCAATGAGTATTCTCGCCCATGTTTGTCAGCCCCAGATTTTTTGTAGAAATCAATAGGGTTACCTCCAAGAAGGTTTACTAAGTTCTTACCAAACTTTTTATTAGCATCTATTGGGCACTTTAAGTATTCCGCAGATATGTGTTTTACCTTTGAGCAAGCAGCCAACTCAAGCACTTCCTCAAAGTGTTTTTCATGTCCAGGAATTATGGGCTGAAATCTAAAACAAACAGGAGTATTAAGGCTATCTAATAATTTTGCTGCTCTTCCTAGATATTCAATAGGTTTACATCCCCTATCAACTTTGGCTCTGTAATCAGGCGCTACAATTGTTGTAGAAAATCTTACATATATATTAGAACCTGAAATTACACTTAGATATTCATCTCGAGTTATATCATCGCTCTTTGTACTGACAATTACCGGGTAGTTGTGCTCTTTTAAAATTTTCAAGTACTGTAATGTGATTTTCTTTTCAGACTCTATCTTTGTGAATGGGTCTGACATCCCACCTAGCTGAAATGGAACTCTTCTTTCAATAAGTTCATCTAAAGCAGAATTTACTTTCCCATTTGATACTCTATTCAATCTATTCGAGAGCGTTGATGGATTACCTATTTGAAGCTCTCTGCGCCGCCCAAAGCCTTGCCTTGTAGAAGCAAAGCAGTACTCACAAGAAAACTGACAACGATTATAAGGGTCTAACCGAAGGGGTGTTGCACAAAAGCCAACTTGACTAGTTAAAGCTGCATAGTATTTGTAGGGTTTCATTTTCTAGTCTTAATTAGTAATCCAGTCGTAAACAAATGCAGCACCATTACATATGTGCTCACCTAAAACCCACAAAAATAAAAGTAAACTAGTTATCAATAATACTTTTATAAGAAATCGAACTGGATAATAACTCTCCGAATATCGTCCAAAAACTTCATAGAACACATCTTTTTCAGTTTGGTCATTTTCAGATAATAGTATTGGCATCCCAAACTGGTAAGAATCACCATTCATTTTAAATTGGATTAAAGTTTGCTTTTCTTGAACGTCAGGTTTTTCACATAACTCGCGTTCCAAATCAATATCTAATTTGCGCAAATATTTTTTACTGCCTAAGCGTTCAAACAATTTTTGTTTTTGCTTTGAGTTTGCTGTATTAAGTAATCCATGTGTTTCCCATGCAAGCCACCTTGGGTGATTATCGTAAGAACAATACTCAGAAAAATTACTATACTTTTGAACAAACTTGGGGCAAAAAGCTTTAAACAAACCTAAAGCAAGCACAAAAAACAAAGAGGATAACCAGAGTAACTGCCAATGAAAAGGCAGTGTTAGTTCAATAGTATGTTCAACCCCATTTATAGTGATAGGTAAAGGATCAGGTAATTGTGATACAATTCCAGCGATGACGGGCACTAATGAAAACCAAACAACAAGATATCTAAGTATAATTAGCTGAAAAAAAGTCTGGTACGCTTCCCATCTATCAACTTTCATTTAATTCTCCTTGTATCAACTAGTAACCAGCAATTCATCTAGAGGTAAACCAATATTATACATAAACTAAGTAAGAGAAAATAAGACCTTAGATCGTTTTTTAATAGTATCAGCGGTTATTTTAAAAGAAATATTTCACTATCGTAATATCACAATGGGCTGGTGAGTACTAGATAAGAATCCATCAAGCCTAATAGCACTTGTTTTGTCACATTTATATTCATGATAAATCATGATTGTAATTACAATAAGACTAATCCACATCAATAAAAAGAACAGAACATTTCCAACGAAGTCCTTACTGAACTAAAAATGGTACCAATTGAGAATGCGGAATTGTCCGCTAGTGACTTTATTTCAGACATAAAAAAACCTCGTCTAAGCGAGGTTTAAATATTCACGAAATGGTACCGGTGGGCGGACTTGAACCGCCACGCCCGAAGGCAACGGATTTTGAATTCACACTGTTTACAATTATACACCTACATTTCAACATGTTATGATATCTTTATTATTTTATCATACCAATATTCATACCAGAGTGTATAAAATGAACATCAAAAACGATATTACAGATTATAACGTTATAAATGACGATTTAGTCATTATGAAACAAAACTCAGCTTATTGGTACGCACAGGTTAAAACACCACCTGAATTAGGCATACCTGATAACAGAAAAAGAGTATCAACAAAAATCAAAATAGGCACATTAGAAGATTATTATAATGCTGTGGCATTTGGGCTAAAACTAGTTGCTAAACATCAAGTTTTACAAGAGGAAGGACTTCCTCTATTTGATATTAAACCGACTGTAAAAAGCGTTGCTCTAAAGGTTATTAAAGAAATAGAGCAAATGAAAATTAAAAGAAAAACTCATAAAGATTATATAAGAATCCTTGAGAAAGAAATAATCCCACAATTAGGACATTTGTATTTTAAAGACTTACAAATTAAAGAGTTAAAAGAGTTTTATCATAATAAAAAAGCCAAATCACAAACTAGAATCACATTAACAAATACTACTTTTGATAAGTTATTTTTCTATGCAGTTGAACATAAAATAATAAACCAACGTGACAAGCCAGAATTCAAAAGAATAAAAATTGAAAAAGAAATTACTAATGAACAAGTTATTTTCAGAGAAAGTGATTTTGAATTAATAAATGAAAATTACGAAAGTTTCATCAACAACGCTACTAACAGAAAATCAAAAGAAAACAGGGAATTACTAAAGCTATACATAGAATTTCTAAAAAACACTGGTATTAGAAGCGGTGAAGAAACAAAAATCAAATGGAAAGATATTTATCAATCTGGTGACAGGATTGTTATATCTCTTAAAAAGGGAAAGATGGGAGAACGTAAAAAATCTAGAGATATAGCTATAGATAAACCAACATTTAAACTATTAGTAGCACTATTAAGAAAAAGAATGAAAATTGATAATCCTCTGAAAGAAGAATCAAAAGATTATGTTTTTCACTATCAAATGTTTTTTAGTTTCATGAAATCTATGAAAGTTGAAAATGAATATATATTCCAAAGAACTGATAATATTTATCCGAACTTTTTAGATTCATTCAATCAATTAAAAGAGCACCTAAAAGACAGATTATCAGACGATAAACTAACACTATATAGCTTTAGACATTATTTTATAACTGACAGATTATTAAATGGAATTGATATATACAAACTAGCAAAATACGTGGGGAATTCAGTTGAAGTAATACAAAAAAGCTATTCAAAAGTTACTAGTAGATTAGCATCTGAACACGTAGTAAAAGACCTAGATATTGGTATGTTTAACTAGATATTAAAAAAGGGGCTTCATGCCCCTTTTCTTTAAATATTATTTAGTCTTTATTTTGAAGTGTTTTTATTATCAATAATCGCTTTAGCTTCGATTTTCTGAGCATCATTTAAATCAGTATAAGCTACTACTGTAGCACCTTTCTTTGCTACTCCCCGAACAGGTTTATGTTTGATTTTATCACCATCAACATAGAAGCTTTGATTCTCTAAAACCAACAGCTTTGTAGGCTTTTTAGACTTAGAAGCTTTTACACTCTTTGTTTTTGTGAATTGGCCTAAGTTTAAACCTTCTTTTTCTAACATTGCCATTAGTTCATCTGAAACCTTTGGAATATCATCTCTTAAAGCATCTAAATTTTTGCGAATTTCGTTACCCTCTAATGGTGTCAACTTTGCAAATTCTCTTTTTAATTTTGTTTTATTTAATAAAATTTCTTTAAATTCACTCATTAGATATTCCTTTAGATGTATTCAAAATATTGATTTTTTAATTAATGCAACAATATCTTATTACTGCGTAATTAACAATACTACCTTGAATAGAGTAAACTAGATTATTAAATATTATTAAAATCAATTTCAACAGTATCATTTGAATCCAAATTTTCAAACTTTTCCCATTCTTCTCGTGCATCAATTGGATTTTCACTATTTAAAAAATCATAAAGTTCATCAACAGCATCTTCAATTTCTTTTTCACTTATTTCAATACTGCTTTTAATTACAGATTTTTCAAATTGCTCTTTAGTTATTAAATCAAGCTCTGATAACTCATTTTCTTTATCATTATTAATTAAATGTCTTTTTTGAAACACATGGTAGTTATCGCTAACTTCGTTATAACACCAAGATTCCAAAAAATCACACTCTAATAAAGAGTTTAAATAATTTGAAATATCACTTTTAGATATGTCTTTATTTTTCTGATAAGACTCAATAATACTCAAATTATCAATATTAAAATAATTGATTCTATGTCCTAAAATCTGCTCCAATGTTGAACGCTTAAACTCATTTATAATAAACCCATTATTATTGTAATCTATTGAATTAAAGTAAAAATATAGCTTTCTAGCTCCAAAAGTTTTAATTGATGTATATTCATCTAGAGTAAAGTAAGTTTCACGCTTAGATTTTGATAAAAACTTTATTAAATTCAAAGGGAAATATACTTTATAAGTTGTTTTAGCTGATTTTCCTTTTTCATATACTATTTCACTAACCAAATTTGTATATAAAACTTTGTTTTCACTAGCAATATCTAATTCTAAGTTGATGTTGCACAAACGTCTTAAACATGACTTAAATATATGTCCGTACCTTTCATTATTAAATTTTTTTATTTTAAAAAAATCTTTTATCTCTTTTAATGAAACATCTATCCATAAATCACTACATGTTATCTTTTCATTTGTGATTTTCTTATTTAGCTTTTGCAATAAAAAACAATAAATTAAAAAGTCTTTATCTAAGTTCAAAAATTCTGAATTTGTTAAAATACGACAAGTTCTATCTGACACAACCCTTTGTTTTCTATTTATTATATTTGAACAACGAGAATTATTATTTTTTCTTAAAAGTAAGTTATCATCATCACGTTCTTCATTTGTGTAATCTACAACTATTGGGGCATAGATAGAGAAAAGTAAATACCAGTTAATAAATAACTGATCGTTATTCAAGTAACTATTACTTATTTTTTTTAAAGTGTTCATTTACAAGCCCCTCCTTTTGTCTTGATCGAAAAAAACGAACTCAAAAACACTTAATTCAAGTAACTTTTTGTATGCAGATGTCAAATTTCTAAAACTTCTTGATTCAACAGTTCCAAATTTTAATATTGCATATTTTTCACTTAACGAATCTAATACATAAAATTTAAATACATTATCTTCTTTATATACAATCCCTTTCTTAAAGAAATTGTTTTTACTCATTTTTTTTAAATCTTTTTCTAAAATTAATTTTGCCACCCTAAAATCTCCTATTGTTAATTTAAAATTTACATTAACGTTTTTTCTTTTCAAGAGTAAAAACAAAGAAATTTAAAAAAACATATAAAATCTAATATTTATTGCATTATTTTAAATTTATTAAAAAATCCATTTAGAATATCTAACAGAAATGCTTATTATTTTGTATTTTCGATTCAAAATTACCGCAGGCAGGTTGGAAAATTACCGCAGGTGGGTTGGAGAATTACCGCAGGTGGGTTGGAAAAAGTGCGTTTAACGCTTATTTTTAAAGGAATATAAAGAAAATAATAGTATTTAATAATCTTAATACGTTTTTTTATTTTTCTGAGTAAGATTTTTGAGAAAAATCTTTATGTTGGTATTTTTGTTTATTTTAAGTTTGTATTGTTACTTCTAATGTATCTAAAGTTAAAAAATAGACCGCAAACCTGACTTTTTAATATCAAACCATTAAAAATAAGAAAACGCCCCAAATGGAGCGTTTAATACTACGACAAATGACAATACTAATATCAATGTTGCTCTTGCTTTGTTACTTCATAAAGTTTGCCACAGCTCAAACTTTTACATGGTGTAACGCAGTACAGTCAAATCCACAAAACCATAAAATAAAAGGCAATTTACTATGAAAGAAGTGCTTTCATACCTTAATTAGTATCACTTTAATTTTTTAAATCAATACTTTAATTAAAATATTATACTGATTGCATTTCTTTAAATGTATTTATAATAATATTTAAAGAGTCAGGCATATCTATGACTAAACTTGACGTTATTAGCATAATGATACATTTTCCGTAAGTTACTGAACTACTTCCTTCTGACGCACCTTTTAGTAAAAATATTGCTTTAATAAAATAGATTAATCCTATTGCTTGAATTATATAAAAAAAGCCCTGTATCTTATTATTAAGAGTCTCTAAAGCAGCAGTTGCCCCTCTTTGCTCAAGCTCATCCCTTAAATCAGCAGTTATTTCACTATCTTGTGCATTAAAACATTCAGCTCCATGTTTATTCAAATCACCGTTTTCAACGCTTTCAAAATTTTTATCATAGACACAAAAACTTGAACCAGTAGAATTGAAAGTATTACTAAATAAATTAATAGAACTTTGCAAACTCCACAGCATAGAAGCACCAATAAATAAGACCAATACAGACCCTAGCCCATTTCGAGGGTCATTAGGATTTTTAGAATGTTCTAATAATTTCCTAATTCCTATCAAAAACATGCACGTTCCAAGCACAAGCCCAAAGTAATAACTTAATTTGAATAAATTAATCCCAATATCAGCCATTTTAACAACCGATGTTTAAGCCCTTAATAATGCCATTAAGAACTGATTTTGAAGGTGCAGAGCCTAATACATGAGGCTTACCAGAGGTTGATGGTGTAAAGGTGTTACCATTCCAACTTCCACCGCAATGGTATTGAAATGTGAATCCTTGACCTTTAACAGTTAATGCTTTAATTCTCAGATTCTTTTTAAAGCTTGTTAGTGCTTCACCTGATAAATTTGGATAAAAATATGCTTCATTAGCGTTAGCTATTTTCGCAAGAGAAAATGCAGCTAAGAACAAGCCATAAATCGCTATAGTTGAGTATTGGTTTAATTTGAAAATTCCCTTTTTCATAATAAATTCCTTTTTTATTTCTTAATTAAATTTTACCAAAAATAATTATTTTTAAAATTTTAGTCAGATATCCATTCTTAACCTTTTTTATAAAAACACATTAAATAATGTATTATTTTTGTCTTTTCTTTTTACTTATTTTTTGAAGTGATGAAAAATCAAGTTCATATTTTTTATTTTTCACATCATATTTAACACCTGTTCTCATAGTTTTTAATAAATCTTGATGATCGTTCACTAGTTCATTAGAGTTTGATCTGTCATCTAAATCTTTCATTTTTAATAAATCGTTCAATAAGATAACTTCTTCACTATAGTTTTTAATTTTAGTTTTTATTTCATTAATCTTTTTATTACTCAATCTTTTATAATACTTCTTTAAATAGTCTTTAAGCTCTTTTAATTCTGCTCTTATATCAGCAATATCAAAAGCTTGATTACACATGTTTATGATTGATTTTTGACGTTGCAGAAGCTTAAAAGCATAATCTTTGCACTTTACAAAATCAGTTATTTCACGATCTTCATTATAAAGAAGTTCATAAAAAACTTGGTCATGCTCGTTGTTTACAATGTATATATAATCTTCAAAAACATCTTTATCTTTCGTATAGTCATGTTGTTTTTGTATTAATGATTCAAATCCTTCTTCAACGTCCTTATCAGTTATTTCATAGTTATTATATTCATTCATTATGCTAACCCCTTTTTTATTTTATAAAGTTGTTTTATCTTGTTATAGAAATCAGAATCAGCTTTTATTAATTGCATTAAATCTTCATTATCAGAATTGGCAACATAATCATATTCAACAAGTACAGAATGCAAATCATATTCTTGTTCAACCGTGTCAGAATATTTTTCAATTAAACTTTCTATTTCAGAAAATACTTTTTCAAATTTCAGATTCATTTTCGAATTCCTTTTCAAATTTGTTTTCTAATACAAAACTTAACTCTTAAATTAAAGAAAACAATAGCTATTATATTTTTATAATTATCTACTTATCTTTTTCTATCATTTTTATTTTTTATGATACTAATAAGAATATATAAAGAACCCGATTCTATAATTCGTCCCACTTTTAAAATAACTGCGTATTTTAGTGGTACTTCTGCCGCACAGGTTTGGCACAATTATATCGGGTTTGCATTCGCAAAATTAGAAACAAAAAGGACTTAAATCATGGATGATAAAAGAAGTGAATATCAGAAAACATCTGATGCAAATAAAAAACAAAAGCAGCTTGAATCAACAACTAAATCTTTTAATAAGCAAAAAGATATTAATGAAAAAATTGCTCAATCTGAAAAAGAAAAAGCTATCAGAGAATCAAATAAAGAAAGTGATTTAACAAAAAAATTAAAACAAGTATCAAAGAACATTAATACTAATAATATTCAAAATTTAAGAGCTAGAAAAATAATATCAAACTTCAAAAATCGCAAAAGTATTGATAGTACTTTTAACTCCAAAATGTCAGAACTATTCACCAAAAAGCAAATAGCAGTGAATAAAGAAACTACTGCTCGGATGAATATTATGCACATAAAAGCTAAAAGCAGGGGCAAGAACTCACTTAATTCTTTACGTACAACTATGCGTCACATGCTTAGAATTAAGGGGTATAAAAGACAAACAGAAGAATGGATTTCATCACAATCACATCTAAATCTTTATTTTCATAATGATGAATATTATACACATGATGAATTCTTAGAGATTCAAAATGAAGTATACGAATCTATTATTAATGATAAAGAAAAAGATATTAAAAACAGAGCTGATAAAAGAAACAAAAAAGACGTTAAAAAATATTCAGATCTTAGAAATAGCTATAAACGTAAAATATTAGATATTGCTAAAGATGATAAAAAGTTAACTGATTTAATAAAAAAGCTTGAATCAGGTGATCCAAGAGAAGTTAATTCACAGAATGAAGTTATAAATAAATATATAACAGCAGCACGTAATAGAGCGCGTGAGATAGTTAAAAATTCAGATATGCCTGACGGCAGAAAATTACAAAAGTATAAAAACATTGATACTTGGATTAAGCATAGAGATACGCATATTAAAAAGAAAAATTATCAACGTGTGTGTCACTCAGAACGTGAAAATGTAGTATCTGAGGTAAGTCTAAAAATCCCTCATGCTAACGGAAATTTAGGAATTTCTCAGCGTGAATATTTAGATTCAGTTAAGACATTTTTTGAAAATAAGCCATTTCTAAACTCTCATAATATCTTAGTAGGATGCGTGCATTTTGATGAATCAAAACAGACTGATTTAGCTGAAAATGAAGTTACAGGGGCTAATGTTCATCTGGTTGTCGATTGCAAGAATAACAAAACAAATCGCTATTCTTGGCGTAAATCAATGATTGATTTTGCAAGATCTCAACAAGACGAGTTAAACAAACAATTTAATATGAATTTTGATATTAATTCAAAAGGCTATGACCTCACAGAAAAAGAAATATGTCACGTTGGGCAACTTCTACAGCTTAGTTTCTATAAGCACATTCAGTTAGATTTATTTATAAAGAAAAATATAAAACTAAAATTCGTTTCAGAAGAAGATCGTAATGAATCTACGTACATTTTAGCTTGTTTAGAGCAAGAGCTTGCCATTCAAGATCGTATATCTAGCCGTTTTAACATGCAAAATGAAGAACTCATTAAAAATAAAAAAGAACTAGATAACATTAAGCAAGAAATGGATGAACATAAAGCTGAATTAGTAGAATCAAATAAAGCACTAGAAGAAGCTAATAAGAAAATAGAACAACTAAAGGAACAACTATCTGAAAAGCAAGAACGTAAACAAGAGTTAAATGATGATGTAGTTGGTTTAATTAAAGATAAAACACAACTTAAATCTGATGTTGATAACCTTGAAAATAAACGCTTAGAACAAGCTTTAAAACGCATTGAAGAATGGCAAAATCATATTAAAAATGACGATAGTTCAAGCGACTTCGGTACGCTAAAAGCAAAAGCAGCAGCTAGCGCAATTAATTCACTTTCAGAAGCACAACCTGAAATTGCTGAAAAAGTAGCACAATCAGCAGTTACTTTTGAAAATCAAAAACAAATTGAAGAACATTTAAAAGTTTCAAATAATTTAAATAATAATAAAAATTTAAAATCAAAGTCTAAATTTAAAAAATAAGTAAACTTTTTGTATTTTTTTCAAAATATAATAACACAGCCATTCTTTTACAAAGCGTCTACTTTTAGACGCTTTTCTTTTTTTAATTAAATCCCAAATAAAAATTAAATTTTAAAAGTTGTCAAAACTGGGTTGACATGCAATTTATTTATTATAAAACTTTTAATATAACATTTAGAAATATAAAAGGTAATTAATCATGAAATTTGAAACAGCATATAAAAAAGCAAAACAAAAAATTAAAAGAGAAGATTTTAATGATGAATATTCATACGAACTTTATTTATACAATAAGTTTGTAGAATTAATTAATGCTAATGAATCTTTTATTAAGTGCTACAGATGGAATATTCAACAAAACGCAATGCAAAGTACTCATGCAGGTAAAGAGCATATTAAATCAATGCTAAGACAAGCTTATGCTGCATATTCCGAAGTTAACATTGAAGAATTATTATAAAAAAAGGAGATATAAAAATGGATTACAAATCAGTTAACAACACGTTAGACATTATATTTAAATATAAAATGAGCATGCTTGAAGCAAGCATATATCAAGATGCTATTTTATTGTCAATGTCTAACAATAAATTCGTATTAAACAGAGAACATTTAAAATTTAAATTAACAAATAAAAAAGTAACTAGACAAGCTATACATAAAGCTATTAATAATCTAGAAAAAAAGAAAGTTTTAATAAAACTAGGCAAAATAGAAAATCAAACAATACACAAATTAAACGACACCATTTTATTCTCATATTATAAATCTTTTGTTAAAGATGGAGATTTATAATTATGTCATTACAAAAAATAAACAAATTTAATTTTACTCAAAAATGCAAAGTAATAAATTCTGTTAATGGTGAGAAATATTGTAAAAAACATTCAATAAACTTCAATGAATTTCACAATGCTTTTCGCTCAGAATCAGTAAGTTATATTGATAACAATAACTATCACATTGTTTATAACAGCAATTATCACTATAGCGATCTAAACAGCTTTATAGATTACAACTTAAATACAATCAATTATTTAGATGAAGTAATCATTAATTCAACTCTCAATAATATTTCTTATTTTCAAGCGATTGAAGAACACTTTTCAGATAAAGAACAGTTTGAAATATATGAGTTGTTTGCTGATTTTTTTGATAGTTATTATAACTCAGACAAAGGTAAAGAGCTTATTTTAGAAGCACTTACAGAGCAATATTTACTTGATGATAACAAAGTACAAGAAACATTTTCTGACTTTATCAGCAATGTTTTAACTACTGATTATCTACAAAATAATATTGAAAAAACAAAAGAGTTTTTTATAGAAAACTTCGATATTACAACTTTTGAAACAAGTGAAGATCTTACTGATATTTTATTAAGTTGCTTTAAATCATCAAACGAATTTGAAAGCACTATTATACAAAACTCTAATGAATATGATTTTGAAATTTTAAGTCCAGAACTTCAGCAATTGCAAAATGATTTAGTAAACGGAACACCATTTCAACATCTAGAAATTAGTGTCGAAAAAGCTATAAAAACAACAAGAAACATGAAAAAAGGATTTTAACATGAAACTACAAATAAATGACGAGATTTCAATTAAATATAATAAAGATGCAGTACCAGCAGAAGCTAAATATAAGATTTCAATTAACAATAACATTCTAATTCATTGTGATTATTTAATTATAGATTTGATTGAATCAACAGCAAAAAAACAAGCTTATTACAGACTTGCTGGACGTTCTGATCAACATTGGAATCTATATGCAAAATTTAAATTAGAAACTATTAACAGAGCAGTAAACGAGCTTAGAGAATTAAATATTAAAACAATAAAAGGAGAGTAAAGTGAGTGAAGTAAAAGAACTTCAAGTTTCTAAAAATCTATTAATTACTATTTATAGTGATAATTACAAAGTTGTTGAATACAACAACATGACATTTGAATTTGATCATGTGTCACTGAGAACTTTTAAGTATTATGAAGAAGATAATTACACATTTAAATGTTTAGTTTTTTATGCAGATGTTGAGCACGTTTTTGAAAACTTTTATAAAATCTGCGAATTAGAAATAAAAAGCAAAAAACAATTAAAAGATATTATGAATTTTATGCAAATCCATGATTTTGAAGAATTTGAAAGTAATTACGTTTATAGCGACAAAGGAGAATAAAAATGAAAACTTATTGCGGTTATACAATTGAGGAAATTAGAGAAATGGAAGAAGAAGGCACTTTACCAAGCTACGTTCTAATTCAATATCTAAATGATGATTACGATGGTGGAGACGAGTAAAGAATGAATAAAAACATATTATCAATAATAAAATTAAACAAGGAAGTGATTACACAAGATAATGCTGTTGTTTCTTTAGCTAGAGTTGAGTTACAAGATGACCATTACACTTGGTTAAAATACTATAAAAAATCTATAAAGAGCTATTCACAAGAAGAATTAGAGTGTTCACTAAATGAGTGTTTAGAAAAAATTGAAGAATGGACGCAAGCAATTATTACTTGCAGAGCAGATTATTTAAAGTGGTGTGAAAAGGAGGATAGATATTATAAAAGGCTGAGAAAAACATATCCTTATCCCAAAAATCTTTATTATGATAACAACAGAGGAATGTCAGAAAATCACAAGCAGTATTTAAAATATTGGCACTATAAATATGAAATTACTGTTAAATACATTGAAAGCATTACCAAATAGTTAAACTAGCGCACTTCGTTTACTTACTCAAAAATTTTAATAAATAAATTTAATATAATTTTTCGAGCTTCAATAAAAACATAAAATATTATAATCCAGTTTTTCAACTGGGTTTTTAGTTCCTACCCTTTAAAAATCTGTCACCAAAAATGAAAAAGGCTTCCGAAGAAGCCAATTAAAATGCAATATATTACTTAGATTTTTTTCTAGGTTTAACAGTCTCAATCACTGTTGTAGCTGGTCTACGTTTAGCTACTTTCAATGGAATGAATTGACCGTTTTTAGCATCTCTAGCTCTTTTAGCTGCTGCCATAAGTTTTACCTCATATTTATCAATAAAATTGACAAACAAGGTAAAATAACTATACTTCGCAGTTCTCACACATTGATTTTTGTTATTACCTGTTTGCCGCGTTTTGTGAACATAGTAATAAAATCAATTAAAAATAAAGCTGCCATATTGGTAGCTTTTTTTTTATCTAGTTCACAATAGCTATATTAACATACTCACCCAGATAACAAAACTTTATTTTACGTTAAACGCCCTACAAGCCAAAATAAGAAGGGTTAAGCTTGTTTGTATATGAAAGTGTATATACAAAGTAAAACACGCTTAAAACAGATTTAAGGAGCTTGCATACTGTAAATCACACTGTATATAGCGTGTTTCTTGTTTTTTTGGTTAAAAAAAAGGCTAGCAAAAAGCTAACCTTTATATCACTATTATTATCTAAAATATTAAAATAAATCGCTTGTCATCTGCCACTGCCTTTGAACTTTAAACGAATCTAATTTTTCATCAAAAGAAACTAGAACAGTATTCATATTTTCAAAAGCAACTTTGTAAGATTTTTCTGATTTTACTTCTTCAATATTTTTAACAGAGCAGTTAATTTTGCTTGATATGTTTCTTTTATACATATCAGAATTCATTTCATATAATCCTTGAAATGCACTAGTAACATTTGAGCTTGCTATGTCATTCATATCAAAATCAGCAGAAGCAATATTTTCACAAAATTCAACAGCAACAGATTCAGCATTAGAAGCAGGATCACCGCAAGCTGACAAACCTAAAGTTAATAAAGGTATTAATAATAATTTTTTCATTTTAAAAAACTCCATTTTTATTTTAATTAATATCAAAAATTTAAAATATTACAATTAGTTATAGACTTAGCACATTTATACCATTTTCTTTTTTAACAATTACTTTTCTGAAATTTTTAAATTGAAACTTTGTGTATTTAGGACGTTCTTTAGTCTCAACAATCGTACAATCATACTTTTCTGCTTTTAGTTTTATTCTTTTAAGTTGATCTTCACTCGAAAAACGATGTTCAAATTTTCGTTGCCAAATTTCAGGATCTGTAACTAATACTTTTAATTGTTCAACATCTGATTCTTTCATTGCATTACAAAAGAGTGTCGCAATCTCAACAGCAGACATTTTTTTAATATCATCAGCAGCAATAACATCACTTCCACAAGCTGTTAAACCCACAGTTAGCAAACTAACAGTTAATAAGTGTTTTACTTTTTTCATTTAAAAATTCCTTGTAACCAAAAATAAATTTAAAACCATAATCCAACCGTGGGTTGGAGCTATAATTTATAGTAAATCTTAAAATCAAAGTCAACAAGGATCTGATTTCATTATGAAAAAATGAATAAATTAAATGAAGAACAAGCTAATATATTGATTTCAAATCAATTAAAGAAATTAAGAAAATCAAAAGGATCATCACAAGATCATTTTGGTGCGATTTTAGGTGTATCAAATCAACAATATAGTAAATTTGAATCAGGAAAAAACAGAATTAGTGCAGGACAATTATTATTAATTGCTCAAGAATATAATATTGATATTAATATGCTTTATAAAGATTGTGATTTTGAATCAAGGTAATGAAGTACTGCAAAAAGTTGATTTTTTTGCGAAAAACGTAAACTGAGTATAGTCAAAATAAGTATTGTTAATCTTTAAATTAATTATTTGCAATACTTATTTTGAGTAAAATATAACTAGGAATCTAACGTTTTAAAAATGACTTTTGGCTTAAGGGTTCCAAGAGTTATCTTGTTCAACAGCCATTGCAGATGGGTTATTTGTAACCAACTGCAATACAAAGCTTTTAAAGTCATCTTCGCTAAGGGTATTAATTCCAAGTTTTTGATTTAATTCAGGCCAATTAGTAGAACCATTTGTTGCATGAAATCTCCACCATTTTTTTATATCCGTACCTAATCTTATTTTATTGCTAGAGCTATTCTCTGTATTATTTCTTGATTTTACTTGTAAGTATTGACCGTCAGAGCTAACAAAATCTACAGCTTTAAGAACAGATCCCCATGCACAATACCAATTGTGAGGAGCTAAACGTACTGATAAATATTCTTCTAAAATTGTACCAAAGATATTTTCAGCAGACATTCCTAACCTATGTGCCCATTTAATACTGTCTAAATCATCATCGGTCAAATGATTTAGCTTGGCTTTGATCACCATATCTAGTGCAGAATCATGTTTTGTTCCAGGGGGGTTTGAAACTCTTTGAGAGGGTCTATTATTAAAATCACCAAAATGAGCATTAACCCATTTTTCAATGGCTTGCTCATTTGTTAAAATCTTACCTCTAAAAGATGGAGCCAGTTGTTCAATACTACTTGCTCTAAATATCACTGAGCTACCTTCTGTCCAGATATGTCCTTGTGAATTAGCGAATTGTTGCGCGTAACTTAAGGCGTTTTCTATACCTTTTGCTTGTACTGCATTATAAAAATTGATCGATGATCCGCTCATTATATACTCCTATAAAATAATGAGCGGATACGATATCAAAGTAAAAGTTTATGTTCTACATATAGTTAGTTAGATTATGATACTTTGAGTAACTCAAGTTGATTATGATCAATTTCTTCTATGCATTTTGGTAAGGATGCTTTCCACCCAACATCACAAGTATTTTTATATCGTGAATATCTGAAGCCTTGGTAATTTTTTATTTCTTCACCATTCATCAACTTAATTAGGTGTTTTCCAAGAGCATAACCTAACCCAACGGGTACGGCATTCCCTATTTGCCTATATTTTTCTAGTAATTTTCCTTCTATGACCCAATTATCAGGAAATTCTTGAATAGCTTTATATTCCTGTACAGATAACGGTCTATCTTCGACAGGATGGGCAAGATCGGTAGCTGGCATTGCTGGGTGAGTTACTACTGTCGGTGTTGGTTTATCCCATGAAAGTCGTCTTAAAAAGCCACTTTTTCCACCACCAGAATAAAATGATTTTCCCATAGCTTCTTTCTGTAGATCTATAGGTAAATTCTTCCAATTTTCTCCAGCACCTAATTGTCTATAATACTTTAATCTTTTCTCAGGAAAATCAACATGGTCATGCTCTAAACTAGAAAGCCCCTTCTCTTGGTACAATTCTTTAAATGTTTTCCAGATAGGTAAATTAAAATCACCCTTTTCACTATGTGTTGGTTCAATATAAGGTGCCTTTGTTCCATCTCTAGAACAAATCATAATCACACGTTCACGACTTTGTGGTACTCCAAAGTTAGCAGCATTATATAGCTCAAAACTAACACCATAGCCATTAGCTTCTAGTTTTTTAGTGATATGTAGTAAAGCCCCTCCTTTTTCTTCTTCATAACTTAAAGGAGCATCTTCTACAGTTCTTTCATTATGTGGTCGGTGCTTTAAAGGTGCAGAAAGCAAGCCCCTAACATTTTCAATTACTAGATACTTAGGCTTTATTTCCATTGCAATATCTATATATTTTAAAAATACGTTTCCACGCTCATCTTCAAATGCTTTTCTTTTACCTGCGGTACTAAAAGCTTGGCAAGGTGGCCCCCCACAAATAACATCTATTTCATCACCAACATTTTTACCAATAAAATTCATTATATCTTGTGCAGAATAATCCCTTATATCGCCTAACAAAGCCATTTCTGGTTTATTAGTGTTTATAGTGGAGCGGCAATGTTTATCAACCTCACATGCCAACAAGCAATCAAACCCTGACTTTTCTAGACCAAGATCTAATCCCATTGCTCCAGAAAAAAAGCTTAATAACTTGGGCTTTTGGTTAAGAGTTTTGCTTTCTAAAGGGTGATCTTCTATAGCTTTATTTTTCATATAATTATCCAGAGATTTCTTTTCAATGACCCAAGATTTTCCGACTAATTTAGATTCAATAATCTTTTGTCTGCAAAGTGCTCGAATTGATTGTTCAGATGTAGAAAGAATACTAGCTGCTTGTTTTACAGAATATAGGGACTCCACACGCTTTCCTTAACGAAAGAATTTATAGTCCCTATGATATATATCTATAAATGATCGTCAAGGGATCAAATCCGATAAATATAAAATAATTAAAAAAGCTGTTTAAATGAAAAAGGAACTAAATGAGGGAGATTAATTGAAGCTTGAACCTGAAAATAGTCTGATTGACAATTTTTCAAATAAATGGTACCAGCGGACGGACTCGAACCGTCACACTATATTTCAAGCGGGGGATTTTGACTTATTATTCAAGGGTTTTCACCTTTGCATGGACTATATCATCACCCTAAAATTTTTAGGGGCTGGACGCTGTTTCACAAAGTTATTAACTCTTTGCTAATTCCTGTTATTAAGCTTATTCGCATAAGCTCAGGTAGTCTCTGAACCTTCCTACTCTGTAGGCTTGGCTGCTGATTGGCATTATTAAAATATAATAAGAAGCTTTCCAGCAATTCATCCAGTTTTTCTATCTTGAAATTACTTTCAAGTGGGACACAATTTTTTTAAGACACTGAATTTATCCCCTGTGTCTACCAATTCCACCACGCTGGCACATTGTCAGCTTAAAATGTCAAGTTTGGCAGCTCGACAAGCTTGTAGAGTTTATACTTTTCTACAAAGTTTTTCAAAAACTTAGATAACTTAATTTCTAAATCTTCATACCGCATCATACCAGATATGAATCATTGCAAAAACAGCTATAAACCAACTATTTTCAAACACTTAGACCCTAGCAAAACCTAAACAGGTTGCATTTTGAATCCGTCATGTCTACCAATTCCATCACACCGGCATTTCATGTGGCTATTTAGCGGGGTTGTTGCTAAATAAGTGTCTGGCATTATACCTAGGCTTGTTATGTTGGCAAGCCTGATTTTGGCGAAATAGTGTTAATTGTTGGTCACTTGCGTTTATTCGTTTAAATAACCAACAATTAAATTATCTACGGCGGCGACGGCGACGGCGTTTCGGTTGATCGTCGTATGACGCGACCATTTCCTCTTCTAGCTGATCACTAATGCCTTCAGAGCCTTCGACGTTCTCATCGACACGGCGACCAATACTGCCATCATCGACATATTTTCCTTTGAGAATATAGTCGAAATCACCTTCTGAATTACTCGCATGGCTCGGTGATTCATAGGACTGTGGCATATCTTCATCAATCGTCATCGACTGAATTTTTGCAGCGATGGCTAAGTCTTCGGCAGTAATATCTTCGCTAAATTCAACGCGTGATATTTTCTTAGGTGCAGGCTGACTATGGCTAGGCTCAGGCGCGATACTTTCGACTTGCTCTGACAACGACGCAGCTGCACGACTCGCTTGCGGACTCGCAACGGCATCTGGCTTTTTCACTACACGTTCAACAGCTGGTAAAGTCTCATCTTCAATAGATAAACTATCAGACTCGGTAATGGAAACACTAGGTTCCTTAGCAACGGGTTGTTCAACTGGTGCTTGCTCAGTAACGATAGATTCTAAAGCCACATTTTCATCAGCGACAGTCTCGCTGACAACAGTTTCATTAACAACTGGCTCAGGCTTAGCTATTACAGCTTCTGGCGCCGCCGACATTTGAACGTCTTCGACAACAGGTTGCTCAGGTGCGACAGTTGTCGGTGTTTGAGGCGTTACAGTTTGTGCTTCCTGCACATCAGGTGACTTTTTTGGCGTTAAGGCCTCTCCACCCGTCGATGCATTTTTAAATTGCTCAACCGTTTGTGCAAACGCTTTCTTATCGCTGGTCGCATTCTGGGTGAAATTTTGTAGATTTTCTTTGAGGCGAGCGTATTGTTGCTCGATGCTGTTTAGCGTTTCTTGCACGTCTAAATTACAATTGCGCGTTAGCTCTTTGTAATACTCAACTTCAGATTCAAACTCAGCTAATGCATTAATCGCATTAATGATTTTGCCATCTAAGGCGCTTAGATTTTCTACTAGTGCTTTTTCTTTGGTAATGAACTGTTCGATAAGTTCTTTGGGAACCGTGCTTGGTGCTTTTGGCGCTTTGATGATATTGGCGAATTCCGCAATATAGGTTACTGGCATCCAATGGGTATAAGACGGTCGCCACGCGTAAGCTGTCGGATTATTAGCAACATATTGCATTGCCTCTTCGCCGCTAAGTGGTTGAGTTGTATGGTCATTACAGCTAAAAATCCAAGATTTCATAGCGTTCTCACTGTTTTTTATTATTCTTATCCATAAAAACTATTGAGTACTACACAATTAAAACAATAGCGAGATGATTGGCAGGCATCTTATCAGCTAAAAGTATTAAATTGTACTCTATATTTCGAATATCCTTATTCCGTAAAATCAATACAAATTCATTTGCTTTTGATAAACTAGCGCCACGCTAAAAAGAGATTCCACATCAATGAAAAAATCGAAGAAAAAGACCAAGGCTCAAGCTGAGGAACAAGTTCAAGCACAACAACCTCGCGAGAATCATGCAGACTTTCTGCGTGCTAGTTTTACTCGTCGTTTAGGCGCGCTCATGTACGACTCGCTAGTGGCAATGGCCGTTTACGCTTTGGCTCACTTTATTGGTTTTATTGTTGTTGCTTTATTAGCGCAGCTTAACCCAAGCTTCTGTAGCGACAACACTGACATTCAACGCTGTCTCATCACCAGCGATGTTTACTCAGGTTACTTAATCTTTGCCGTGTGTTTCTTCTTTATTTGGTTTTGGACTCACGGCGGCCAAACCCTTGGCATGCGCGCATGGCGCTTAAAGGTTCAACGTATGAACGGCGCTTCAATTACGACCTTTCAAGCAGTTATTCGTTTGTGTACTGGTTTCTTCGGTTTAGGTAATATTTGGCTACTATCGAAAAAGAGCGAAGGTATGAGCTTGCAAGATCGTATGTCAGGCTCTGAAATTGTGGTGCTTAGTCCAGAAGCAAATAAGATTAAAAACTGGCATCAGCTGTAAACGAAAGGTTTAAAATTTTTGCATAAAAGGCGACTTACAAGTCGCCTTTTTTTTCGATAAACAACACGATTTCACCCACCTTTAAACCAAACTTCAAGATATCTGTTTTATTAAATAAGCGTTTGTCATCGAGTAAATACATCCAATCATCTAATGTCACTTGATAGTCGGTGCCATCGACGTTGATTGTCATGTCATACTGCCAATAAAGCGCAGAACCTGATGTTTCGCCAGTGGCGATGCCAATCACATCCCCTGCTTCGCCTTGATATTGATTAGGTGCGGTTTTAGTAAGACGCCAAACGCGTGTTGATTGCTCACCATCATCAAAATAAAACACTTCATCGATAATGCCTTTGTCAGCCTCCCACGATGCCACCAAATCAGCTTTAAAACGGCGCGTCAGTTTGCCACCGCGATCGAGCACCATGCCGTATGCCGTTAGCTCACCATTAAAGAATTCTTCCAAGTTCAGTTCGGGCGTAGTTTGTTGATAATCCGATAACGAGGGACTTGAACAGCCAATAATGCTCCACGCGATAATAGCGGCGAAAAAATTACGTATTAGTTTCACGAGGATGCTCCTAACAATTTGCGGCGAAACTTAGGCCGCGAAGTATTTTCTGATAACCAAATAGCAAGAAAAGCTGGGCCTAGTTTAGGGTCGTCAATCTTGCCAATTGGTGTAATCTCGCCGCCTTTGGGCTTGAAATAAAACTGAGAACGGCGCTCTTTATCGACGTATAGCACTATGCTGTCGCCATCAGTGACATTTGGAAAAATCGGCTTTAACACGGTTATCCAAGACGCGCGCTGTGCTTTATCAATCTTCAGCTGCTGCCATTGCTCGTCAGTTGCCGTGACGAGATCTTCACCGTCAATGCCTCGCAAATAAGTTATTTTGAGAGCCTGTGGGTAAACGTCTTGCTGATAGCTGTTATTGGCCGCGTAGAACTGAGCGCTATACACCTTCCAAAACATGACTTTCATGGTGCCTTGGCCAAGCTTAGTCAACTGCTGTAATTGCTGGTCGATATTTACTTTGGATGTCGACGATGAAATTTTTTCCACCGATTCATCGGCGATTACAACTAATGAGAACAAGAGGCTCACTACCAGTAAAAGACTACGCATATCGTTGTTCCTCTTTACGATGAGTATCTATAAGTTGTTGGCGAAGCACACATAACACCGGTAACAAACCACACCAAACAACTGCTTCAATAGTGGTAAATGCCGTTAGCGTTAGTGGGGTTGCAATAACCCCTAACTCTATTGCTGCTAGATAACTCGTTGATCCCAACACACCGCCCAAGATTGCCACTTGCCAGAGCTTGATATTACTAAGCCAAGAGAGACTATGGTTTAAACTCCAAGTGAGAATAATCCACAGCAGAATGAGCCACGTGGGAATCAATGTCTGCTTAACGTCAATCACGCCAAAACTAATCAGCAACTGATCCACCACAATGCCAATTATCGCTAATGGCAAAAGCTTCAGGTCATCTAATTTAGTGGGAGATAGCACAAGGTGGAGGATAAGTGCAGCACTCATAATGAATACTGCATGTTGGCTAAGTAACGCCGCGCTCCACCAGCAGAGCTGAAATAATGCGGCGTTAATAATCCAAAATAGTCGCATCGTGGTTGTCTTTGTATTGCGGCTTGCGGGCAACGATATGATGGGTGCTAATCACACGCTCAATAAAGGCACCTTCGCAATAACACAAGTAGTAATGCCACAGGCGCTTAAAGGTCTCGTCATAGCCAAACTCAGTAATATCAGCCCAGTTTTCATCGAATTTCTGACGCCAATCGAACAAGGTTCTGGCGTAGTGCAAACCAATGTCTTGCACGTTATCAATCATCATATCTGTCGTGTCTGCAATGTGCTGACTCATTACCGCCATCGACGGTAAACAACCGCCTGGAAAAATGTATTTATTGATGAAATCGACGGATTTACGGTAAGTGTCATAACGTTGATCGGCGATGGTGATCGCTTGGATCAGCATCTTGCCGTCTGGTTTTAATAAACTAGAGCACTTATTGAAAAACTGTCCTAAAAACTCATGACCAACCGCTTCAATCATCTCGATAGACACTAACTTATCGTACTCACCTTCAAGTTCGCGATAATCTTTTTTCAGTAAGGTGATTTGCTCAGATAATCCGCGAATTGCGATTTGCTCTTGAGCGTATTTATGCTGTGCATCTGAGATGGTTGTCGTGGTCACCTTACAACCATAATTTAGCGCCGCAAAAATTGCTAAGCCACCCCAACCTGTTCCAATTTCAACTAAGTGGTCGCTCTCTTTTAAATCCAATTTATCGCAAATGAGTTTGAGCTTAAGGCTTTGTGCTTGAGAAAGTGACGTTGTTTCATCGCGATAATAAGCGCAGGAATACATCATCTTTTCATCGAGAAAGCGGGTGTAAAGTTCGTTACCCAAATCGTAGTGCGCCAAAATATTGCGCTTAGAGCCTTCTTGCGTATTGCGATTGCTAAAGTTCAATAACTTCATTTGCAGTTTATTCAGGAAGCTACTCTTGCTCTCTAGCTCATCGACTAATTTTTGGCTGCGAGCAAATACTTGGATGAGCTTGGTTAGATCAGGACTGTCCCATTTCTTATCGATATAAGCTTGCGCGGCTCCTAAGCTACCACCAGCAATAAAATCGCTGTAAACGCTGCTATCGTTGATGCGCAGTTCACCAGCTAACTCACTTTCGGTATTGCCGAGCTCAACACGCTGATTACCTTCCACAATAGTAATTTTTGCATCGGTAAGTTGTGCTAATAAATCGAAAATACCTTGGCGGTATTTATTGTCTATCCAGCTCAATTTATCGCTTGGCGCTCTACCTGCTGTTTGCATTTGTTGCATATCAACCTCGTTAGCCTCATTGCTTAGGGTGGGGAATAAAAGGCACACCACCAATAAATATCTTTAAAGCCTGCCAGTAAATTAGACTCACTATTTTGATAGCGGCAAATGGCAAACTAAACCATGTTTTAATCATCGCCAAGCTACTCATAGGCTGCTTTTGTAACGCCATAGTTGCATCGAATACCTTAGCTGCCTGTGGCGATTTATCTAAGTTCTCCAAATGAACAAATAACTTGTCACTCGGTGGCTTCACACGCCATTTGTAATGCATATCCAGTGGCATAAATGGCGATACGTGAAAGTCTTTCTGCGTTAGCTGTGGCTGCTCAACATCCACCAAATAGTAATGTCGTTCTTGCCACGGCGTATTGCTCACTTCAGCTAACATCAGTGGGCAACTGCCGTCGTCGTTAAAGCAAAAGAAGAAATTCACCGGACTGAAATACATCCCTAAACTACGACATTGCACCAGCATCATCACTTGATTGCCTTGCCAATTGCCGCCTAATTTAGCGACTTTCGAAGCAATACGTTGCTTGAGATTGCCCGGTTCACTTTTTATGTAATCTTTTTCGCAAAATCGCACCGGATTAAACCAACGGGTGCCAAATAAAAAGTGCTGTTTGGTGACTTGGTCTATCGCATCGGGATTAAGGCCAAACATCGAGAAAGAATAACTAAAGGCGCGGGCAACAGGGCTGAACCTGCGATGGCGCACATTGCCAGTGTAGATACCGCTTTCTTGAATTATTGGCCGCTGACTCATTACAGTGTTATCCCAAAACGTTTGGCGACATCGACAGCGCTTTTAACGCCGTCTTCGTGGAAGCCGTTATACCAATACGCCCCGACAAAATGGGTGTTGTTTTGACCACAAATCAACGAACGCTGACGCTGCGCCGCCATGCTTTTGCTGTTGAACACAGGATGGTGATAAACATATTGCTCAATGATTTTGCTTGGTTCAATTAACTGAGTCTGATTGAGCGTGACGCAAAAGGTCGTGTCACTTTCAATCCCCTGTAAAATATTCATGTTATAGGTGACGGTTGCAGGCTGAGTTTGCGTGCCTGACTCTGCTAGCAAATAGTTCCAACTCGCCCACGCTAAGCGACGCTTAGGCAGTAGATTGGTGTCATGATGCAGCACGACTTCATTTCGACTATAAGGAATATCCCCTAATACTGAAGTTTCACTCGGTGTCGGGTTGTGAAGCAGTGACAATGCTTGATCTGAATGACAAGCAAATACCACGTCATCGAATCGCTGCTCGCTACCATCTTCAAAGAGTAAGGCTATGCCATCACTATCGCGTGACACGTGTTTTAATTGGCTATTGAGAAAAATGCGATCACTAAAACTTGCTGTTAACGCTGGAATATAACTGCGAGAGCCACCCTTAATGACATACCATTGCGGTCTGTCAGAGACATTCAATAAGCCGTGGTTATAGAAAAATTGAATGAAGAATTTGAGCTCAAAGTCGCACATTTCTTTAAGCGACGTTGACCAAATTGCCGCCCCCATTGGCAAAATATAATGCTGCGCGAAAAAATCAGAAAACTGATAAGAATCTAGAAAATCACCAAGGGTTAACGTGGTATCGATATTGCCCTCAGAATAGAGCTTTTTACACTGCTTGTTAAAGCGTAAAATCTCACTGATCAAGCGCCAGAATTTAGGGCGAAAGATATTGCGACGTTGGGCAAACAAGGTATTGAGATCATGACCATTGTATTCCATGCCTGTGCGTTGGTTATGCACGCTAAAACTCATTTCTGTCGCTTGTAACTCAACGCCTAATTGATCGAGTAGCTTTAAGAAATTTGGATAGGTTTTATCATTACAAACGATAAACCCAGTATCGATAACATAATCGCGGCCGTTGTGAACAATGTCTTTGGTTGCTGTATGACCGCCGATGTAATCGTTTTTCTCAAACACACTAACTTCGTGCTCACGACTTAATAAATGAGCGGTTGTTAGGCCGGCGATACCACTGCCAATGACGGCAATTTTCTTCATGATGTTTTCCTAATTAAATTGCGAATGGCGAATGCGCGCCACCAACTAAACGGCAACCTTGCTAGCATCGATAAAACCAAGGTAAAGAATGATGGGAAATTGATTGTGTGACGCCTTTTGCTAAGCCCATGGTAAATCGCTTTTGCTGCGTCTTCACTACTAATACGCCCCGGCATAGGAAAGTCGTTTTTATCCGTCAGTGGCGTTGCAACAAACCCAGGGTTTATCAAACTGACAGCGATGTAATGAGGCGCTAAATCAATACTCAACGTTTTAGCCATATAGCTAAGCGCTGCTTTAGATGCGCCATAAGCCTGCGCCCGAGGTAGCGGTAAGAAAGATGCACTCGAGCTAGTAAAGGCTAACTGACCACCTTGCTTTACTTTACACAGCCAATGATTGAGACAATACGCCACACTCATCAGGTTTGTATTAATCACCCGCCCAAAAAGCGCCGCATCGAAATGAATGGGATCGTCGACATATTCACAACTGCCAGCGTTTAATAACATAACATCAAGCTCAGGTAATTGAGCTGCTGCGTTTATCACCGCCTGTTCATCGCACAAGTCAGCAACCAGTGGTGTTACATTAGCATATTGAGAAGCCAATTCATTGAGGGCTTGTTCATTACGCCCGCCAGCAATTACCTGCCAGCCATGTTCGCAGTAATGTTGAGCGAGAGATTTTCCAATGCCGGATGACGCGCCTGTGATCAAGATGATTTTCATTGGCTAGCTCGCTTTTTAATAAATCGAACACCTGCACCCAATAGCGGTATATGTTCGTATAGCATGGCACCAACATCGAGATAATCTCGATGATAAATAACCTTATCGTCTTTGCCTTTGAGATGACTATGCCCCTCAACCTTAATTGGCTTAGCGCCATTGAGCTTTGAATGAGTAAAAGTCATGTGCCAATAAATACAGGCCTCATCTTCATTGGCGAAGTGATGAGTAATCACAAAATCACAGCTTGAAAGGTTGGTGTATAAACCGTGAAAGTACCCCAATAGGTTAGATAATCCGTCGACGCGATGAAGTGGGTCTTGAAAGGTCACCTTGGCGTGGTAAATATCGAGAATATTCTCAACGTTATCAACCGCTAAGTTTTGATATGTATCGATAAATTGCTGTAACCATTGGGGGTTTCCATTATCCACAACTGACTCCTAGCAGGCCTTATAGGTTTCTAGCGCTCTTAAACGCGCAGTTTTATGATCGACAATCGCAGGCCAGTAGTTATTTTGCTGCTGCGATAGGGCTAAATATTCGTGAGGAAAATGAATGTGTTTCGCAGGAATATCTTTAAGCTCTGGCACATACATACGGATGAAATCGCCGTCGGGATCAAACTTCTCACTTTGAGCAATCGGATTAAAGATACGAAAATACGGCTGCGCGTCACAACCTGTGCTAGCTGCCCACTGCCAGCTGCCATTATTCGCCGCCAAATCGCCATCGATGAGATGTTGCATAAAAAACTGCTCTCCCCATCGCCAATCGATAAGTAAGTGCTTGGTTAAAAAGCTTGCCACTATCATCCGCAAGCGATTGTGCATCCAGCCTGTTTGCACGAGTTGGCGCATCGCGGCATCTACAATGGGATAACCTGTTTTACCGTCGCACCACGCCTTAAATTCATCAGGATCATTGCGCCAGTTTAGGCCATCGTATTTGGTTTGAAAATTGTTACCCTTACACAACTCGGGAAAATGGAAAATCAAATGACGATAAAAGTCACGCCACACCAACTCGTTTAACCACGCAAAGCTCTCACTCTTGGCATCTTCTAATACCATAGGCACGTGATAGAGCAGCTGATTAACAACTTCTTTGCCACTAATCACACCAATAGCTAGATACGGCGATAGTCTACTGGTGCCATTGATAGCGGGAAAGTCTCGCTTGGCGTGATATTGAGGATGCTGTTGTTTGAAAAAACCGATTAGTCCTTGACTGCGAATTTGCCAAGCTGACGGCCATTTATGCAGCTTGTCAGCAAGCGCCTTGCTAATAGCAGGTGCCTTATAGTGATTTATTCTGCGCTCAGCAACCGCTTGCGGCTCGCTATAAGGAACATATGACTGGCGCTTAGCCTGTCTAAGCCATGCCATTTTAAACGGCGTGAAGACTTTGTACATTTCGCCACTGCCAGTCAGCACTTGGCCTTTAGGCACTATCACGTCTGACTCGTATAACGATAGTGGTATGCCTTGTTCTATTAACTTGTTATCGCGATTAATTTCATTGATTTCGGGTTCGCTATTGGCAAACACACGCGAGATACCATGTAGTTGGCAGTAACGGGTTAAGACATCGATTTGACCATTAAAATCGTGCGCTTCAATAACGTCTAATTCGATACCTAAAACAGCCAATTCTTGGCTTAAGGCTTCAA
>JBMYWG010000039.1:0-37449 GCA_049607155.1 Psychrobium sp. | reverse complement strand
CACCACTGCGCAGTCGAGAGGACATGATGGCGTGCCGACAAGCGCTAATCGACGGTGTATTCGATGCCATTGCCACCGATCACGCGCCCCATTCACCAGACGAAAAGTCATTGTCAATTGAGCAAGCGCCTTTTGGGATCATCGGTTTGGAAACTGCTTTCCCGTTAATTTACACCCATTTTGTAAAGACCAAGCAAATCACGCTCACCCAATGTATCGATCTAATGAGCCAACAAGCAGGCGCCTTGTTTGACATTGAATGTGGCAGGCTGACCCAAGGCAGCACTGCGGATATTGTGTTACTCGATCTCGATAATTCGTTTGAAGTTAGCGCTGATTTTTTCGCGTCTAAATCACGTAACTCACCATTTATCGGCAATAGACTTTACGGCCGCCCCGTACTCACCATTAATAATGGCAAGATCGTATTCAATACTTTAAGCGGTAAAGTCTAAACTCGAGGCATAAAAAAGCACTTCAATTGAAGTGCTTTTGATTTCGCAGTTAGCGATTAGCCACCAACAATCGCCAGTAGAATACCCGCAGCCACTGCCGAGCCTAATACACCTGCCACATTTGGGCCCATCGCGTGCATTAACAAGAAGTTATGTGGATTAGCTTCTAAGCCAACTTTATTGGCAACACGTGCCGCCATAGGTACCGCTGAAACACCAGCAGCACCGACGAGTGGATTAATTGGCGTTTTCGAGAATTTACCCAATACCTTCGCCATCATTACACCAGATGCCGTACCGATACTAAAGGCTACCGCACCAAGAACTAAAATACCCAGCGTTTCAACGGTTAGGAATTTATCGGCCGATAACTTAGAACCAACTGCTAAGCCTAAGAAGATAGTAACGATATTAATCAACTCGTTTTGCGCTGTACTACTTAAACGCTCAACCACGCCAGCTTCTTTCATCAAGTTACCAAGACAGAACATACCAACTAGCGGCGTTGCTGCAGGCAAGAACAAGATTGTCATAAACAGCACAGCTAATGGGAACAATACTTTCTCTTTCTTAGAAACAGGACGCAATTGCTCCATCACGATTTCACGTTCTTTCTGCGACGTTAGCGCTTTCATAATTGGCGGCTGGATAATTGGTACCAGTGCCATATAAGAATACGCAGCTACCGCAATCGCACCGAGCAGGTCAGGTGATAAACGCGATGCCAAGAAAATCGCCGTTGGGCCATCAGCACCACCGATGATCGCAATGGCGGAAGCATCAGCTAGCGTAAATTCAAAGCCTGGAATGAAGTTAAGCGTAATTGCCCCAAACAAAGTAGCAAAAATACCAAACTGCGCCGCGGCCCCTAAAAACAGCATTTTAGGGTTAGCAATAAGCGCCCCAAAGTCTGTCATAGCACCAACCCCCATAAAGATCAGCAATGGGAATACACCAGTTTCAATGCCTACGTGATACACGTACCACAGCAATCCACCTTCGTCGTTAAAACCAGCCGCTGGAATATTGGCCAAGATGGCACCAAAACCAATCGGTAGTAATAACAGTGGCTCATAGCCACGCGCTATCGCCAAATACAATAACAAGGCGCCAACCGCCATCATTACGATTTGACCGGGAACGAAATTGGCAAGGCCAGTATCGTTCCACAATGTCATTAAACCTTCCATTACAACCTCTCTACAGCGTTAACAGCGTTTGACCAACAGTCACACTGTCACCTTCTTTAACGCTAACTTGCCCAACAACACCAGCATTAACGGCACGAACCTCAGTTTCCATTTTCATGGCTTCTAAGATCATTACCACTTCGCCAGCAGCAACTTGTTGACCTGGCGAGACAAGGATCTTAAAGATATTACCCGCTAACGGTGCGGCCAACGGCTCGCCACCTGCTACCGGCGCTGGAGCGGCAGCAACAGGAGCAGCTGCAACTTGGATATCGCTAATTTCACCACCCGGACCAACTTCTACCTGATAAGCTTGACCGTTAACACGTACGCTGTATGACTCTACGCCGCCACTTTGTGCTGGCGCAGCTGCTGCAGGCGCAGGCTCTGGGGCAACTTCTTTATCAGGATGCGGCTCAAATGCATCTGGATTATTGCGATTTTCTAAGAATTTCAAACCAATTTGTGGGAATAACGCGTAAGTTAAAACGTCATCTTCAACATTTTCACTTAACTCGATGCCTTTCTCTTTAGCTAACGCTTGGAGTTCGCTCGAAAGTGCATCGAATTCATCGTCGATTAAATCAGCTGGACGACAAGTAATTTCTTCTGCGCCATCTAATACGCGCGCTTGTAACTCAGCATTCTTAGGAGCAGCAGTTGCCCCATATTCACCTTTAAGCACACCAGCAGTTTCTTTCGAAATACTCTTATAACGCTCGCCAGTTAATACGTTCAATACCGCTTGTGTACCAACGATTTGCGACGTTGGAGTAACCAATGGAATGTAGCCAAGATCTTCACGCACTTTAGGAATTTCTAACAATACTTCGTCCATGCGATCACCAGCGCCCTGTTCTTTAAGCTGGTTTTCCATGTTGGTTAGCATGCCGCCTGGTACTTGCGCCAATAAAATTCGGCCATCAACACCGCGTAAGCTACCTTCGAACTTGGCATATTTTTTACGCACATCGCGGAAATACGCTGCAATCTCTTCAAGCAATTCAAGATCTAAACCGGTATCGTATTCAGATCCTTGCGTCATCGCTACAACAGTCTCTGTTGCAGTGTGACCATAAGTCATACTCATTGAAGACGACGCCGTATCAAGCATATCAATGCCAGCTTCAATCGCTTTTTGATAAGTTGCAGTCGAGAGACCTGTGGTTGCGTGACACTGCATCGCAATAGGTAAATCAACCGTTTGTTTTAGACTAGTGATTAATTCGTGAGCATCGAATGGACGAAGTAAACCCGCCATATCTTTAATACAAATCGATTGCGCCCCCATGTCTTCAAGGCGACGCGCCATATCTAACCACGTTTGTAAGTTATGCACGGGACTAGTGGTGTAAGAAATAGTACCTTGAGCGTGACCACCAACTTCAACAACAGATTTAAGTGCAGTCTCAAGGTTGCGCACATCGTTCATCGCATCAAAGACACGGAATACATCAACACCATTGTCGTGAGCGCGCTCTACGAATTTACGCACAACATCATCCGCATAGTGACGGTAACCTAGTAGGTTTTGACCACGAAGTAGCATTTGCTGCGGCGTGTTAGGCATCGCTTTTTTCAATTCGCGAATACGGTACCATGGATCTTCGCCAAGATAACGAATACATGAATCGAAGGTCGCTCCGCCCCAGGATTCTAAAGACCAAAAGCCAACTTTGTCGAGCTTCTCAGCAATTGGCAACATATCTTCCAAACGAAAACGAGTTGCTAATAATGATTGATGCGCGTCGCGTAGAACAACGTCGGTTAAAGCAAGAGGTTTAGACATAACAATTCCTATTTCTAGCAGAGTGACTATTTATTTGATTGACGATACTGATGAACAGCACCACTGATGGCGGCGACTATGTTGTTATCAATACCTTGTTGCGCAGGCGCTACTGGCTTAGGTGCAGTTGGTTGCTCTTCAACCTCCCCACCGGCAAATCGCTCTAGCAATTTAATTGCGACAACCAAGATACTTAAAAACGTAAATACACATACCATACCGAGCAGCATGATATTGGCAGCAGTAGAAAGTGCTTGTGTAATATCCATAGCAGATTTTCACCTCAAATAATTAAACAGTCATTTGAATTTTTACCAGCAAAACTAACTAAAAAATCAACTTAGTCGCATGAAAATTCAATTTAATGACTAACAGCATTCGAAATTAACATTTTTATTACGAATACAAAACTTTGACGACACATTTATACCTGTGCTTAAAAATAGATGCAATAGCAATTGGTATGACAACTTTACCACACATAAACAAACAACATTAACCAATTAAATCAACCACTTATTCAACTTCATAGGGGGATCAACTGTGTTTCCGTCAATGAGATTCGAGCGACTTACAAAGTTGACGTTTAGGTAAACTTAAACGAAAGTCCGCTTCTCTGCACTCATCCTTTAGTAATAGACAAATCAATGGATAGATCTATAGATTCAGATAGATATGTTAATTTGACACACAAATTTGTCACATAAATGACATATTTATTCAAACAAAAATAGCCATCAAATTGCTTTACCTGTACGTAAAGTTAGAAAATTTCGGTTTTATAGAAATAATTCAAAATAGATAGATAAATTTGCTATTTAGGCAAAAAAATCACGATGAGTTGCGAGAGAACATCAATCGCCCCTCGTATTTATCGTTGTTTGGTGAGTAGGTATGACCAATTTATGAAGTAGTTGTAAGGTCTATTGAGCTTAATTGAAGATTATTCACTGCAAATTGTTCAGTTGTTCTACAAAGCTGAGCCTGCGCCGCTTAGTGGGCGATACTAGCGTTTGAATATGAGAACTGACATTGAAGCTAGACAAGAGCGCAGTACAACCATTGGTTAATCATTAGAATTAAATGCGCCGTTGAGCCTCAAGGAAGATGGAATTGAAGAGCAGTAGCTTTGTTTGCCCTAAAAACAGAATCACTTATCAAGACAGCTAAACATCTAAGGTACAGACTAACGCCAATACATACAAAGTAAAACTTATAGTAAAGACAAAGAGGAAATTTATTATTTGAGAAGATTTAAGAATTTAAAAAGAAATGGCGCGCATGGAAGGAGTCGAACCTCCGACCGCCTGGTTCGTAGCCAGGTACTCTATCCAGCTGAGCTACATGCGCGCATCTTATTTCTAACAACGACTGGTCTATCGCTCCATTTATCAATCTTAATAATATTGATTAAAGTGGCGCGCATGGAAGGAGTCGAACCTCCGACCGCCTGGTTCGTAGCCAGGTACTCTATCCAGCTGAGCTACATGCGCGCATCAAGTCCCATTTATACAGAATTGATAAATGGCGGAGAGGGAGGGATTCGAACCCTCGACGGGATATAAAGCCCGTACTCCCTTAGCAGGGGAGCGCCTTCGGCCTCTCGGCCACCTCTCCGGTATGCGGCGTATAATACTGGCTCGATAAAATAAGTCAAACAGTTTTTATGGGAAAACTTGATGAGTGCATCGTTTTTAAACAAATGGAGTAAATATGAATCATATTGCTTTATTGATGGGTCAAATAAGCAACAGCGAACGAAAAATTAAAGCGGGAACAAAGTAATTAAATAGACGGGAATAGTGATATATAGGCAAAAAAAATGGAAGCATAAATGCTTCCATTATTCATCGATGATTACATCATGCCATCATCAGATGATTTTTCTTGCTGAATGCGCTGATAAATTTCTTCGCGGTGAACAGCAACTTCTTTTGGTGCGTTAACACCGATGCGAACTTGATTACCTTTAACACCTAAAACGGTAACAGTAACTTCATCACCAACCATTAATGTTTCACCAACACGGCGAGTTAAAATTAACATAGATTACTCCTGTAATATGATTCCGATTGACCCCGGATTAAAATCTCGCGACAAAAATCTAATCGCTTAATTCAATTATATAACTAGATCGAAACTTCATGCGGACTTTTTTTTGAAAAAAGACAAAATTAGCACAATATTGATTTAATTTTAAACACTTCATCACAAAATCCCCTGCTCTTGTCTCCATAGATAGCAAGTTCAATAGCTTGAATAAAAACTCTTCTCATTAAATACGAGATAAATTCAGAGCAAGGTGCCACATATGCGACATTGTAATAGACCGTCTATTCGCTTTTTTGTTTCCATTCTGTAATAAAAAAGCCCCGAATAATTCGAGGCTTTTAAAATCATTAGGCTAATAAAGCGTTATAGGCGCTCTGTTAACCAAGCGTTTACGCTCTCTAGTGCAGCAGGAAGCGCTGCGGCATCACTACCGCCGGCCATTGCCATGTCAGGACGACCACCGCCCTTACCGCCAACTTGCTGTGCCACCATGTTTACAAGTTCACCAGCTTTCACCTGACCAGTAAGGTCTTTGGTGACACCAGCAACCAAGCTAACTTTTGCGCCATCGGCTACACCAACAACAACAATACCACTGCCAAGTTTATTCTTAAGCTCATCAACCGAACCGCGAAGTGTTTTGCTATCAACGCCATCTAGCTGCGCTACCAATACTTTAATACCGCCAATTTCAACGACGTTATCTAGTAAGTTTGCACCTTGTTGACTCGCCAATTGCGCCTTTAGCTCATTCACTAACTTGTCTAATTGCTTGTTTTTATCAACTAAAGCTTGTGCTTTATCAAGCATGTTTACGCTATCGGCTTTTAAGACAGCTGCTGTAGCAGCAAGTTTTGCTTCTTGCTCTTGAACAGCATCAATAGCGTGTTGACCAGTAACGGATTCAATACGACGCACGCCTGCAGCAATACCTGCTTCAGAGATAATCTTAAATAGACCAATCTCACCAGTATTCTTAACGTGAGTACCACCACATAGCTCAACAGAAAGCTCGCCCATGCTAACGACGCGAACATCGCTATCATATTTTTCGCCAAATAATGCCATAGCGCCAGCTTCTTTCGCGGCATCAAGCCCCATTTCTTTAGTCACTACAGGTACGTTTAAGCGAATATGGTCATTTACCATGCGCTCTACTTCAGCCAACTGCTCACTAGTTACACCTTCAAAGTGTGAGAAATCAAAACGCATTTTATCGGCTTCAACTAAAGAACCTTTTTGCGTTACATGATCGCCAAGTTCACGGCGTAATACGGCGTGAAGGATATGAGTAACTGAGTGGTTTAATGCAATATCATTACGACGCTGAACATCGATTTCAGCTTTAGCATTTCCGCCTTTTGAAATAGAACCCGACACTACGACACCGCGGTGACCAAATACTTTCCCGATCTTAACCGTATCTTCTACTTGGAACACACCGCTATCAGTCGTAATGGTACCAGTATCGCCAACTTGACCACCTGACTCAGCATAGAAAGCTGACTCATCTAATACAACAACCGCTTGTTGGTCAGCCGTTAAACTATCAACTTCACTACCTTCTAAAAGTAAGGTCGTTACAACTGAGCTATTTTCAGTTTCCGTATAGCCCAAGAAACTGGTTTCACCGTCGAGTTTAACTTGATCGTTGTAATCAACACTAAAGTTGCTAGCACTTTGCGCAAGTTCGCGCTGAGCAGCCATTGCTTTTTCAAAGCCCGCTTGATCGATCTCTAAATTACGCTCACGTGCAATATCAGCGGTTAAATCTGCTGGGAAACCGTAAGTATCGTATAGCTTAAACACCAACTCACCATCGATAACATTACCAGTTTGATCTTTTAACGCTTCATTTAAGATCATTAAACCGCGATCGAGTGTGCGAGCAAACTGTTCCTCTTCTGCTCTTAATAGTTTAACGATGATCGCTTTGTTCTTCTCAAGCTCTGGATAGGCATCGCCCATTTGTACGATTAACTCATCCAGTAATTTGTAGAAGAATAAACCGTCGGCACCTAAGCTATTACCGTGGCGTACAGCTCGGCGAATAATACGACGCAACACATAACCACGTCCTTCGTTAGACGGCATAACGCCATCGCTGATCAAGAATGCACAAGAACGAATGTGATCGGCAATTACGCGCAGTGATTTATTTTCTAAATCTAAAGTGCCAATAATCTTAGCTGCCGCATTGATTAGGCCTTGGAAGATGTCTATTTCATAGTTTGAGTGAACGCCTTGCATGATTGCCGCGATACGCTCAAGACCCATACCAGTATCAACAGACGGTTTTGGTAAGTCTTCCATCGTTCCATCCGCTAGACGGTTGAACTGCATGAAAACAAGATTCCAGATCTCAATGTAACGATCGCCATCTTCTTCTGGCGTACCAGGAGGACCACCAGCAACTTCTTCGCCGTGATCAAAGAAAATCTCAGTACAAGGACCACAAGGACCTGTGTCCCCCATTGACCAGAAGTTATCTTTGGCACCAATGCGAGATAAACGCGCAGGATCTACACCAATCTCGTTAATCCAAATAGCTTCCGCTTCGCTATCTTCTTCAAATACCGTTACCCAAAGCTTTTCTTTAGGTAGTTTTAACTCAACCGTTAAGAAATCCCACGCAAAAGCAATCGCTTCTTTCTTGAAATAATCACCAAAACTGAAGTTACCCAGCATTTCAAAGAACGTATGGTGACGAGCCGTATAACCAACGTTTTCTAAATCGTTGTGCTTACCGCCGGCACGAACACAACGCTGCGACGAGGTAGCGCGGTTGTAATCGCGTTTATCGCTACCGATAAATACATCTTTAAACGGTACCATACCCGCGTTAGTGAATAATAACGTGGCATCGTTACCCGGAATTAATGAGCTGCTATCAACAACCTGATGCTGCTGCTTTTGATAATAAGTTAAGAACGCCTTTCTAATTTCTGCGGTTGTCATATGCATCGCGATTTTCCTGAACTGCTTCACTAATAATAAAAATAACGCACATTATAAGGTCACTAGCCCCAATTGAGCTAGCGCAAAGCTGTAAATTTTAAAAATAGCAATGAAAAATGCGGCAAGTTTATCTTTTTATAGAGAAGACAATAGACATGTTAGGTTCCATTAGACAAAAAAATAGCAGCCAAGTGGCTGCTATTTCTATAGATTGAACGCTAAGAGATTACTCTTCTGGCTTCTCTAACGGCTCTTCATCCGGTTGATCCGTTGGCTTAATTAGTAGAGCATCACGAAGTAAGTTCTCTAACTCATTACACACTTCAGTATTTTCTTTTAAGAAATTAATGCTATTCGCTTTACCTTGGCCAATTTTGCTACCCTTGTAGCTATACCAAGCACCAGCTTTTTCAACTAACTTCTCTTTAACACCCCAGTCAATTAACTCACCGTATTTAGAAGTACCTTCACCGTATAGGATTTGGAACTCAGCTTGCTTAAACGGAGGAGAAACTTTGTTTTTAACTACCTTAACGCGGGTTTCATTACCAACGATCTCATCACCATTTTTAACAGCACCAGTACGACGGATATCCAAACGAACTGATGAGTAGAATTTAAGTGCGTTACCACCAGTAGTAGTTTCTGGGTTACCAAACATCACACCAATCTTCATACGAATTTGGTTAATGAAAATACATAATGTGTTCGAGCGTTTGATGTTGGCAGTTAACTTACGTAGTGCTTGCGACATTAGACGAGCTTGTAGACCCATGTGTGAATCACCCATGTCGCCTTCAATTTCAGCTTTTGGTGTTAACGCAGCAACCGAATCGACAATGATGACATCAACAGCGCCAGAGCGCGTTAGCATATCTACGATTTCAAGCGCTTGCTCACCAGTATCTGGTTGAGAAACTAATAGTGAATCAATATCAACGCCAAGCTTAGTCGCATATACAGGATCTAATGCGTGCTCCGCATCAACGAACGCACATACTTTGCCTTTAGCTTGCGCTTCTGCAATAACTTGAAGTGTTAGCGTTGTTTTACCCGAAGACTCAGGACCGTAAATTTCAACGATACGACCCATTGGAAGACCGCCTATGCCAAGAGCGATATCAAGACCTAGTGAACCAGTCGACACTGATTCGATATCTAATGCTCTCGCTTCACCCAAGCGCATAATAGAACCTTTACCGAATTGTTTTTCGATTTGACCCAAGGCGGCTTCAAGTGCTTTTGTTTTGTTAGCGTCCATCAATTGCTCCGTAATAAATTCTGTAACTTTAGTTAATGCAAATTAGTATACTGTACAGTCATACAGTATCAAGTTTTTTTTTATTAAATTTTAAAATACTCCAAACAAATAACATAAAGCATTGTTTTTATGCACTTTAACTTTAAACAGAAAAATATCACTCAGTACTTAAAAGAAAACTACTGTATAAATTCATCCAGTAGTTTTTCATTTTACTGGTTACGTCAAACTATCATCTTATTTTCCATGCCTTCGCGCACTCAATTTCCGTGATAGCTCTTTCTGTTTTGGGCACTTTCGCGTATCCTTAGCCGATAATTTTTAAAGTAAAACAGTCCCACTTTTTATGAGCACGCCTATCCTAACGCCTGAAACAATGTCTTCTCATACACCGATGATGCAGCAGTATCTCACCATCAAAAACGAGCACCCTAATACGCTGGTTTTTTATCGTATGGGAGATTTCTATGAATTGTTTTTCGACGATGCTAAAAGAGCGGCAGAGCTATTAGGTATCACCTTAACTGCGCGCGGGAAAACTGGCGGCAATGCCATTCCAATGGCGGGGATCCCTTATCACTCGGCTGATAACTATTTATTGAAGTTAGTCAACTTAGGTGAAAGCGTTGCGATTTGTGAACAAACTGGTGACCCCGCGACGAGCAAAGGTCCGGTCGAACGCGAAGTTGTACGCATTGTGACACCAGGAACTATTACCGATGAAGCGCTACTTGGCGATCGCAAAGACAATATTATTGCTTGTATCTATCAGCAGAAATCAGTCTTTGGGTTTGCTACCTTAGATGTGGCGAGTGGTGAGTTCAACATTAGTGAGTTAACAACAACCGAGCAGTTTGAGTCGGAATTACACCGCACTAACCCAGCAGAAATATTGCATATCGAGCAATGGGAAAATGTCGAACTACTCGGTCAGCGCAGTGGACTTCGCGCCTGCCCTGCGTGGGATTTCGATATAGATACCGCCAACGAATTACTCAACAGACAATTTAAAACTGATAGCCTCGATGGCTTTGGTGTCGCAGATGCAAAAGTTGCATTAATCGCCGCAGGCTGTTTAATGCAATACGTTAACGATACGCAACGCGTTGCACTGCCACAGATCAGGCAAATAAAACTCACCAATCAGAATGCTTGCATCATTTTAGACGCAGCAACACGTCGTAATTTAGAGCTTACCCAAAATATTAGCGGCGGTTTCGACAATACCTTAATGTCGGTGCTAGACAGAACAGCAACGGCGATGGGTTCGCGTTTACTACAACGTTGGATCCACCAGCCTTCACGCGATCAATACCTAATTAGTCAACGCCACAGTGCAATTGCCTCTTTGATCGAACAACAAAACATTCAACCGATCCGCGATGTGCTAAAGCACGTTGGTGATATCGAGCGTGTATTAGGTCGCATGGCTCTACGGTCTGCAAGACCGCGCGATTTTGCCAAATTGCGCCAAGCGCTTTCGTGCTTACCAACGGTTCAAAAATTACTGAAAGAAAACAACGATTGTAATCGGTTAAACAAACTAGCCAGCGACATCAAAGAATATCCTGAACTATTTGAATTACTAAGCCGCGCCGTCGTCGATAATCCACCAACGCTAATCCGCGATGGCGGTGTGATTGCTCCAGGCTATCATCAAGAGCTGGATGAATGGCGCGCGCTAAGTAAAGGCGCTACTGATTATGTTGAAGAATTAGAAGAGCGGGAACGTGAAGCAACGGGCTTGTCATCACTAAAAGTTGGCTACAACAAAGTCCATGGTTACTACATCGAAATTAGTAAATCGCAGGCCCAACAAGCGCCAGTACACTATGTTCGCCGCCAAACGCTTAAAAATAACGAGCGCTTTATTATTCCTGAGCTCAAAGAACACGAAGACAAAGTACTTAACAGCCAAGGTAAAGCGTTAGCATTAGAGAAACTGCTGTATGAGCAACTATTTGATCAATTAATGCCACTACTAGCCGCCTTGCAAAATAGCTCAAGTGCGCTCTCACAACTAGACGTACTTAACAACTTCGCACAACGCGCATTAGATCTGAATTACAATCGCCCAAGTTTTCACGATGGCATAGGCATTTCGTTAACCGAAGCTCGTCACCCAGTGGTCGAGCAAGTCATGGACACCCCATTTATCGCCAATCCAGTGAAGCTAGATCCAGAGCGCCAAATGCTAGTCATCACAGGTCCAAACATGGGTGGTAAATCTACCTATATGCGCCAGACGGCACTGATTTGTTTAATGGCTCACATTGGTTCTTATGTACCAGCAGACACGGCATTTATTGGGAACATCGATCGTATCTTCACCCGTATTGGTGCATCAGACGATTTAGCCAGCGGCCGCTCGACCTTTATGGTAGAAATGACGGAAACGGCGAATATTCTTCACAATGCGACAGAATACAGTTTGGTATTGATGGATGAAATTGGTCGTGGTACCAGTACCTTCGACGGCTTGTCACTGGCTTGGGCATCAGCGCATTATCTTGCGACTAAATCGAAATCATTAACGCTATTCGCCACGCATTATTTCGAACTGACGCAATTATCTGAGCACCTATCGCAGGTAGCTAACGTTCATTTAGACGCGATTGAACACGAAGAGTCCATTGCCTTTTTACATCACGTCGCTGATGGCGCAGCTAACAAGAGTTATGGCATTCAAGTAGCTCAACTTGCAGGTATTCCAAAAGTTGTAACTCAAATAGCCAAAGCAAAACTCACTGAACTTGAACTAAGCGGTCAACAAACTAGTGACGTTTCAATGGCGATGCCAACGATAGTCGAAGACAATGAGAATGAACAATTGATCAATGATATTAAGGCGATCAACCCTGACGATCTCTCGCCAAAAGAAGCGCTTAATCTGCTTTATTCACTCAAAGCCCAAGTGAAATAAACCCGCCTGAAAAGAGGCAACAAAAAAGCCAGTGATTTAATCACTGGCTTTTTAATAACTAGTTAAAAACTTAGTAAAATTATGAACCTGCAGGGAACAGAGTTTCAATAGATAAGCCTTGGCTCTTCATAATGTCCTGCATGCGCTTTAGCGCTTCCACTTGAATTTGACGAACACGCTCACGTGTTAAACCAATTTCTTTACCTACAACTTCGAGTGTTGATGGCTCATGACCGAGTAAGCTAAAGCGACGTGCAAGTACTTCACGTTGTTTAGTATTGAGCTCATTTAACCAACGAACAAGACTTTCATTAATATCTTCTTTCATCATGGTTGGTTCAGGAGAGTAATGATCACCGGCTGAAACGATATCTAATAAGCCCTTTTCATTCGCGCCGCTAATAGGTGAATCCACTGAAGATACTTTCTCATTGAGCTTGAGCATTTTACTAACATCGCTTACTGGCTTGTCTAACTTGTTAGCGATATCTTCTGCTGTAGGTTCATGATCTAGCTCTTGTGCTAGCTCGCGGGCAGTACGCAAATAAATATTTAGCTCTTTAACCACGTGAATTGGCAAACGAATAGTACGAGTTTGATTCATGATAGCTCGTTCAATAGTTTGACGAATCCACCATGTGGCGTAAGTCGAAAATCTAAAGCCACGCTCTGGATCGAATTTCTCTACCGCGCGGATCAGGCCAAGATTTCCTTCTTCCACTAAGTCGAGTAATGCAAGACCGCGATTTAAATAACGACGAGAGATTTTGACAACAAGACGTAAGTTACTTTCAATCATTCGACGTCGCGCAGCAGCATCGCCACGCAGCGCTAAACGAGAGTAATAAACTTCTTCTTCAGCAGTTAATAAAGGTGAGAAACCAATTTCACTCAAATAAATTTGAGTTGCATCTAAGTGGTTTGATTTTTCTGTTTCTACAGTTTGTGCAGTAGTGGTTGCAGTTTTACGTCCCATAATATTCTCCCTGATAGCTTACACATAATGACGGCTCATTGAACAAGCGCATAATTAATTGAGTTATCGTTTAGGAAGATAATTTGCTGGATTAACCGACTTACCGCGGAACCGAATTTCGAAGTGAAGTTGAACACGTTCCGACTCTGTGTTCCCCATCTTGGCAATGACTTGCCCTTGCTTAATTCGTTGTTTTTCCTTGACAAAAATTGCGTCATTGTGTGCATATGCACTTAAGTAATTATCGTTATGCTTGATAATAATCAAGTTTCCATAACCTCTTAGCGCATTGCCAGCATAAACAACTTTGCCCGCCGCAGAAGCAACAATGTTGCTTCCTTTTAATCCTGCTATATCTATCCCTTTGTTTCCCTGCTTGGTGGCAGAGTACGCCGATACTACACGCCCTTTCGCTGGCCAAATCCATTTTGAAATTTTCTTAGCGTAATTGCTTTTCTTCTTAACAGTCGAAACAACTTTCACTGACTTCGTCTGTTTTGTTGTAGAGCGTTTTGGCTTAATTACATTTTTAGAATACGTGTCTTTATTTTGACGATCAAGCTTTTTTTGCCATTTTTTTGACACTTCATTTTTTTTGACTATCTTAATAGATGGTTTTTCATTCACCAAGCTTAGCCACTTACCAGGATAGATAATATAAGGCGGTTTTATATTATTGATTTTAGAGAGTTCTTTCGCCGACATCCCCGCAGCAAAAGCAATTGAATAGAGCGTGTCTCCTTTTTTAACTTTGTATTTCTTGCCCGTCAATTTTATGGGATAGGGTTTGTTTTTTTGACTAACAGAAATAGAAGATACGGGTGCAGGTCCAGTTGGCGTGGTACAAGCTGCCATAGTCAAAACTATGACAGCCGATAATAATATCCTTATTTCACGCCAATCCAATTTCATAATTTTACAATTTCATCACTATCAGGGCGATTACGATTAGGGCAACAACGGTCCAGCCAATTCTATCGACATAGAGTTTAAGCTTCTCTTCCATTGCCTCGCCGCCCCAACGCATTAGTCCAGCTACCATGAAGAAGCGCAAGCCTCGTCCGATAAAAGAAACCAGTACAAAAGGTAAAAACGCCATCGACATAATACCTGCAGTTACCGTGAACACTTTATATGGCACAGGCGTAAAACTAGCAATAAAGATAACCCAAATACCATATTCGGTGAACCAAGCTTCAGCTGTGGTCAATTTATCTTGATAGCCGACAGATTCAATTATCGGTTGTACAACACTATCGTATAGTGCATAACCCAAATAATATCCGACAACACCGCCGATGACAGAAAATGCCGTAGCTAAAAACGCGTAATACCACGCAGATTTTGGCTTGGCCAAAGCCATTGGCGCTAGCATCACATCGACAGGGATGGGAAAGAACACAGATTCTGCAAAGCTCATAAAGCTCAAATAGTAACTTGAGTGTTTGTGCCTCGCGGCTTTCATGGTCCACTCATACATCGCACTAAATATTTTCAACTAAGGTCTCCAGCTAATAAAGGAACAAATTTAACGGCTTCGACTTCGCGTTTGCTAAAGCGTTCACCTTCTCGTGTGATTAGTAACAATTTTTGCGTTACATCACCTACTGGAATAATAAGCTGACCACCGTCAACTAATTGTTGCAACAACTCAACAGGGATCTCACTAGGCGCAGCGGTGACGATAATTGCATCATAAGGACCTTTTGATGACCAGCCTTGCCAGCCATCGCCATGCTTCATCGAAACATTGTGTAAATCTAACTGACGTAAGCGTCTTCTTGCTTGGCGCTGAAGATCTTTAATGCGCTCCACGGTATAAACATGATCAACTAGCTGGGCAAGAATAGCGCACTGATAACCTGAGCCAGTGCCAATCTCTAATACATTTTTTACCGGCCCGTTAGCCAATAAAAGCTGAGTCATTTTCGCAACGATATACGGCTGAGAGATTGTCTGCTTGTGGCCAATAGGCAACGCCGTGTTTTCGTATGCTTTATATTCCAACGCTTGGTCTATAAACAACTGACGCGGGGTTGCAGCAATAGCCGCCAGCACTAGCTCATCGCTAATGCCTTCTTGCTTTAAACTATGCGCTAGTCGCTGTCCGTTGCGGCTAGTGGTCGTTAATAGGTTGCTCATATTTGTTCAGCCCAATGGCGAAGCTTCTCTAGACGTTGGTGCGCAGTCAAATCGACGGTAATTGGCGTAATAGACACGTAGCCATTGGCAATAGCATGAAAGTCAGTGCCTTCTCCGGCATCATCGGCTTTAGCCAATGGACCAACCCAATAAATATCACGACCACCAGGATCTTGAGTTTTGACCATAGAAGTCGCGCGATGACGTGCACCAAGGCGAGTAACCTTAATGCCTTTTATTTGTTCTAGTGGTAAATCAGGTACATTAACATTGAGGATCTGATTAGCAGGCAATGGGCAATCACGCAGTTGGTGAACAATTTTCGCGGCGTAAACGCCAGCGGTTTCATAATGAATAAGCTCTTTTCCAGCCAGCGATACCGCAACTGACGGCAACCCCATATAACGTCCTTCCATAGCTGCCGCAACTGTGCCTGAATAAATTACATCATCGCCAAGATTGGCTCCGGCATTAATACCAGTAACAACCAACTGTGGGTCTTCTTGACACAGCATATTAATCGCCAGATGAACACAATCAGTCGGTGTACCGTTTACCGCGATAAAGCCATTGTCCATGGTGGTCGTACGAAGCGGATTACTTAATGTTAATGAGGAGCTTGCTGCACTACAATTGCGATCGGGTGCAACAACTAAGGTGCTATCCATGCTGTCATTTAGCGCCTTATGTAAGGCCGCAATACCCGGCGCGTGTACACCATCATCATTACTAATTAAGATATTCAACGGTTACTCTCCCATTTATTCGCTGTTTGATGCGTCGCTAATTATTGCTAACTCTCGCAATACACTAGTGGCATAACTGCCTGATGGCAATGAAAAATTTAATTTCAAACCATCGTCAATTGCCTGCCAATTCATGTCCCGAGGTTTAACGAGCAGTGCGCGGCGCTCTTGCTTTAATCCATATTGCACGAGACCTGAGGCAAATAACTCGTATTTCTCTACTACCTGCTGCTCTAATTCCAGCGCTTGGTCAGTTGCCTTATTAAGGCCTTTTCCCCACATCGGCGCACTAAGCTCGATGTCACCATCGTTAAATCGCTTAATAATGACATCGTCGTTTTGCTCAGGCTTAAAAGAGGCTTTGCTGCCGCCGAGCATAAACACATCACCATCGATAGGTTTAGTGTGCAGGCCTGAGGCAATTCGCGCGCTAACAACATCATTAAAAATCAAAGACCGAGCGCTAGATAACAACATCCCTCGCACATCTTTGTTTTTCACTTTATTGCCAGCAAACAAAGACTGTGCGCGCTCAATATTTTCGCCATCACGGCCAAAGCGCTGCTGACCAAAATAATTCGGCACGCCGCTATTTTTGATTGCGGTTAAACGTATTTCTAAATCATCGTTTAATTGAAGGTCACGAACGATTAACTCAAAAGTGTTGCCTTTAAGTGCACCCGTTTTAATCTTCTTATTATGGCGAGATGTATTAAGCACCTTCAGCTGCGGTGTTACTAACGCGTCGATACTCGGGGCGTCTTTACCCGGCAAATGGACCGTAAAACTCTGGCGAGTCACCCCATAGCGATCTTTCTTTCCCGCATAGCCAATTTCACGCTGTGTAACTCCCGCCCAACGAGCAATGAGTTTGGCGGCAAACGCTGTGGTTAAGCCATCTTTCTCGATATCTAACCATAGATGCTCACCGCTTCCTTCGGAGCCGTAACCGAGGTTTTCAATGACAATGAAATCGCTGTTCTGAGTCTTAATACGCCCCAATGCGGTTGGCTCGGTATGCAAATAACGCCAGTTTGGTAGTGTCATAAATTACGCTTTTACCAGTAAGACAACGGCATCGGTGGCAATACCTTCTTTGCGACCTACGAAGCCTAACTTTTCAGTTGTTGTCGCTTTCACATTAATTTGTGAAAGCTCTGCCTCTAAATCACTCGCTATCGCATGACGCATCGCCTCGATATGTGGTGCCATTTTAGGGGCCTGTGCGGCAATAGTAATATCGGCGTTACCCAATTTATAACCTTGCTCTTTAACCAAGCCATAAACATGGCGCAATAACATTCGCGAATCCGCATCTTTGAACTCGTCATCGGTATCTGGAAAATGATGGCCGATATCTCCCATCGCCACGGCACCGAGCAGCGCATCACTTAGTGCGTGCAGTGCTACATCACCGTCTGAATGAGCCACTAAACCAAATTCGTGCTCAATGGCAACGCCACCTATAATGACCGGACCTTCGCCGCCAAATTTATGTACGTCGTAACCGTGACCAATTCTTATCATGATTTTTCCTGTGAATTATTTAAACGCCCTTGGCTTTGTAAAAATAGCTGTGCTTGTTGCATATCTTCTGGTCTTGTCACCTTTATATTGTCACTGCGACCATTAAGCATCATTATTTGCATACCGCCCCACTCCATTGCTGAAGCTTCATCTGTGACTATCACACCTTGAGCTAAGGCTTCTTTTAGCGTGGATTTTAAGGATGATAGCGGGAACATTTGTGGGGTTAATGCGTGATATAAATTTTCTCGATCGACTGTGTTTTCAATAGTGCCATTACTGTTAATTCGCTTCATGGTATCTCGCACCAATGAACCGACAATGGCTCCACGATCCATCGAAGCATTACTCAACAATAAATCGATATCTTGTTTAGTTAAACAAGGTCTTGCCGCGTCGTGCACTAACACAACACCGTCTTCCTCAATCGCATGCAATGCCGATAACACCGAATCAGCGCGCTCAGCGCCACCATCAACAACCACGAGTTTAGGGTGGCTAGCAATGGCTAGTTTGCTAAACCACTTATCATTTTTACTTAGCGCGACATAAACACTGTCGATACGCGCATCCTCTAACAATGGCTCTAAGGTGTATTCAATAATAGCTTTGTCATTGATGGTTAAATATTGTTTAGGGATTTCGCTGCCCATGCGTGATCCAATACCAGCAGCAGGAACGACAGCGTAAATAGGGTGTGATAACAAAATAGATCTGCTCTTATTATTATTCGATTTATTACTCAACAATTCGGTAGAAGGTTTCGCCGTCCTTGATTAAACCGAGCTGGTTTCGCGCACGCTCTTCCACGGCATCAAGACCGTTTTTCAAATCGTTGATCTCTTTGTATTGCAGTGCATTTTTTGCAGTTAGCGCTTGATTCTCTTTAGTTTGGGAGACAATTTCTTGTTTGAGCTGTAAATAATCTGGCCAGCTGTTTTTCCCAAACCACAAACGGTGCTGCAATAATGCCAACAAAACAATGAGAACGGCGGCGAACCATTTCATAATATACTCAGCGTTAGCGTTATTTTTTACGTAATTCTCGACATTCTATCAGCCATTAAGATTTATGAAAGAGATTAGCTCTGATAAAATCAAGCTCATTATCCCGATTGTTAGGAATTGAACATGAGAATCGATGACTCAGTACTGGTATTTGCCACCGACCGTGGTCGTATTAAAGAAGAAAAACCAGAACAAGAAATCCCTCAAGGCGACGGTATTGTTCGTATCAGACGTGAAACCAAAGGCCGTAAAGGCAAAGGTGTTATGACCATTAGCGGTTTGCTAATGAATGAAAAAGATCTCAAAGCCTTAGCGAAAGAGCTAAAGAAACTTGCTGGTTGCGGTGGTGCAGTTAAAGATGGCATTATTGAAATTCAAGGAGATAAGCGCGATGTCATCAAGGCGCATCTCGAGAAAAAAGGCCACACCGTAAAATTGGCTGGCGGCTAAATAACGATTGAGGATCACCGTCTAGATGGATAGTTTGAGAAACCAGTTTTTAATTGCAATGCCCAATTTGGACGATCCTTATTTTAATCGCACTGTGATTTATTTGATCAAACACGACGAAGACGGTGCGATGGGCTTTATTATTAATCAGCCTATAAGTCAGTTAAACGTCGAGCAGCTGCTAGAAAAAATGGAATTGCCTATTACTACTCACGCGACGCCAAACATCCACCAGCAAGTTTTTAATGGTGGTCCGGTCAATCAAGAGCGTGGATTTGTTTTACACTCTCCGCAAACAGGTTGGAATAGCAGTGAGCAATGCTCTGACGATATTATGGTGACAACATCCAAAGATATTATGTCGTCTTTAGGCACTGGCGATGCACCAGACAATTTTATTATTGCACTGGGCTATGCCAGTTGGGAGCCTGGACAACTCGAACAAGAGCTACTTGAAAATTCATGGCTTACATGTCCTTGCGATCCAGAACATTTATTTGCGACACCAATCGATCAGCGCTGGCAATTAGCTACGCAACAATTAGGTTTTGACGTGTGGCAAATATCTCACCAAGCAGGCCATAGTTAATTTACCTATTAACGCCGTTATTTCACTTTAATTTATTACCTTTAAGAGATGCTATGAGCTGTATTATCGCTTTCGACTTTGGCGCCAAAAGCATAGGTGTTGCTATTGGCCAACAAATCACTGGCACCGCTAGTCCCCTTTCAGCATTAAAAGCTGTCGATGGTATTCCCAACTGGGAAGCCGTCGATGACATTTTTAGCGAATGGCAACCGACAGATATTGTTATTGGCTATCCAACTAACATGGATGGCAGTGAGCAGTTACTGACAGCACGTGCTAAGAAGTTTGGAAAACGCCTCTACAACAGATTCAAATTACCTGTCCACGGCCACGATGAACGCTTAACCACAGTTGAAGCAAAAGAGCGCTTATTCGAGTTAGGCGGTTATAAAAAATTGACCAAGGGAAAAGTAGATAGCGTGTCGGCGGTACTTATCTTAGAAAGTTGGTTTGAAGCGCAATATGGTGCTTAGCTTAGGCACAAAAAAACGGCGGATTAGCAAAGCTATCCACCGTTTCTAATTGACTAACTCAGCTCACTAATCCATATCTAAAGTCACTTCACTTAATAACCCGGCGTCGATATCCTTACCGCCATTAAGTTTGATCATCAGACGTAAATCATTTGGCGAATCTGCGTGATGCAGTGCGTCGGCGTAGCTGATCTCGTTCAGTTGATAGAGTTTAAATAACGCTTGGTCGAAGGTTTGCATCCCTAACTCGTTTGACTTTGCCATGGTTTCTTTGAGTGAATGCAGTTCACCTTTGGCAATCAAATCCGATACGCGAGATGAGTTAAGCATTACTTCAATCGCCGCGCGGCGTCCTTTACCGTTTTTAACCGGCACTAATTGTTGCGCTACGATAGCTCGTAGATTTAGAGATAAATCAAACAATAACTGTTGATGCTTCTCTTTTGGCACTAAATGCATAATACGTTCAATTGCTTGATTGGCATTATTAGCATGGAGCGTTGCCACACATAAATGACCAGTTTCGGCGAATGTTAGTGCGTATTGCATAGTCGCAGGAGAACGTATTTCCCCAAGCAGTACTACATCAGGTGCCTGACGCAATGCAGATTTCAAACCTGCTTCAAAGGATTCAGTATCTACGCCCACTTCACGCTGATTAACAATAGAGCGACGGTGTTCATGAACGAATTCAATCGGATCTTCTACCGTTAAAATATGGCCTTTACTATGACGATTACGATGACCAATCATCGCCGCCAAAGACGTTGATTTACCAGTACCAGTTGCACCTACCATAATGACTAAACCGCGTTTACTCATGATCACATCTTTAAGTACGGCTGGTAGTTTTAAGTCGTCCATTTCAGGGATTTCAGTTTCAATACGTCGTGCAACCAAGCCCGCCATATTACGCTGCCAGAAGGAACTTAAACGGAAACGGCCTACGCCATCAACCGCGATGGCGTAGTTACATTCTTTAGTGGTTTCGAACTCTTGACGCTGCTTGGTGTTCATCGTGCCCAAAACAATTTCTAGTGCTTGTTCTGGCGATAAATCATTGTCATCAACAGGCACCATAGCGCCGTGAGCCTTAATGCTTGGTTTGGCATTAACGGTAATGAATAAATCAGAACCGTCTTGCTCTACCAAAGCTTGTAAATAAGGTATTATTTTCATATTTTTTCCTAAATCGTCGCTTTACCTGAGCCTTTTAGCATCGCATCTTCGCGAGTAATATCACCGCTATTTACTAGATTACTCAACGATTGATCAAGGGTTTGCATACCGAACGCCATACCGGTTTGAATTGCTGAATACATTTGCGCCACTTTAGCTTCGCGAATTAGATTTCGAATCGCAGGTGTACCTACCATGATTTCATGTGCAGCAACACGCCCGCCACCGATTTTCTTGACCAGCGTTTGCGAAATTACCGCTTGTAGGGATTCTGATAGCATGGTTCTCACCATGTCTTTTTCTGCCGCAGGGAAAACATCGACAATACGATCAATGGTTTTCGATGCAGAGGTGGTATGGAGCGTTCCAAATACTAAGTGACCAGTTTCTGCCGCCGTTAATGCAAGGCGAATGGTTTCTAAGTCACGCATCTCACCAACTAGAATTACATCGGGATCTTCACGCAATGCACTTTTGAGTGCCGCGTCAAAACCATGAGTATCTCGGTGTACTTCACGCTGGTTAATCAATGATTGCTTGTTTTGGTGAACGAATTCGATTGGATCTTCGATGGTAAGAATATGCTCGCGTTTTGACTCGTTAATATAATCAATCATCGCAGCTAACGTGGTGGATTTACCTGAACCAGTAGGGCCTGTAACCAATACTAGACCACGTGGATTTTCAGAAATCTTCTTAAAAATATGCGGGGCGTTAATTTGCTCTAAGGTCAACACTTCACTTGGGATGGTACGGAATACCGCGCCAGCACCGCGGTTTTGAACAAATGCATTAACACGAAAGCGCGCCATGTTTGGTACTTCAAACGAAAAGTCACACTCTAAATGCTCTTCGTAATCTTTGCGCTGCTTGTCATCCATGATGTCATAAATCAGATTGTGAACTTCTTTATGCTCTAAAGGTGGCACGTTTAGCTTTCGTACTTCACCATCAACACGTATCATAGGCGGAACACCAGCAGAAAGATGCAAGTCTGATGCGTCATGTTTTACACTAAACGCCAATAATTCGGTAATATCCATAAAAAACCTTCGATTTATAATTAGTTAATATTATGCCTAACATAACAGAACGATTAAATTCAGCAATTGACAGTATTCGTTTTTTTGAGAAAAAATCTAATCGCGACGAAAATTCAGTGCAATTGATTACGGTCAGTAAAACCAAACCTGTAGAAGATATCACCGAGGCCATTGCTGCTGGGCAACGAGACTTTGGTGAGAATTACGTTCAAGAGGGCGTAGAGAAAGTAACTCATTTTAATGATAAATCCCTGACATGGCATTTTATCGGTCCGTTGCAATCAAACAAATCACGCCAAGTGGCTGAGCACTTCGATTGGGTTCATACTGTTGATCGTTTAAAAATAGCTAAACGACTCAATGAGCAACGGGGTGTTTATCAACAACCGCTACAAGTACTGATTCAAGTTAATATCAGCGGTGAAGACTCCAAATCAGGCGTATTACCAACAGAGGTGATGTCGCTAGCCAAAGAAATAGTAAGTTTTGAGCGCCTTACTTTACGCGGCTTAATGACTATTGGTGTCAAAACAGATGATGTCGATGTTATCAATCAACAATTTTCCACCATGAATGAGTTGTTAACACAGCTGAAAACGCAATATACAACGGTTGATACGTTATCGATGGGTATGAGCAGTGATATCGAGCACGCTATCAATAACGGTTCGACCATGGTTAGAGTCGGTAGCGCAATCTTTGGCGCGCGTGGCTAAATCCAATTTAACAGTTTAAAGAAACAGAGAGTTGTCATGCAACAACACAAAATAGCCTTTATTGGCGCAGGTAACATGAGCCGCAGTATTATCAGTGGCTTGTCTGCCAAGCACTACCCTAGCAGCTTGATAATGGCGGCAAATCCGTCAACTGAAAAACTCGACGCACTAGAGCAGCAGTTTGGCATCAGCACAACAACGGATAATAATGCCGCAATTGCATGGGCCGATATTGTTGTTATCGCCGTCAAGCCACAACTAATGGAAACGATGTGCCGTGCTATCACGACGGATTTATCCGACAAACTATTCGTGTCTTTAGCCGCAGGACTGTGTTGTCAAAGTTACTACGACTATCTAGGCCAACAAGTCCCCTTGGTTCGAGTGATGCCAAATACGCCATCGTTATTAGGTTTAGGCATGAGCGGGCTTTTTGCTGATGCAGGCGTGACAGAGGAAGATAAAGCACTAATCAGCCAAATCATGGGCAGTGTAGGCGAAACCCTATGGGTTGAACAAGAATCTCACATCGATTTAGTTACCGCTTGTAGCGGCAGCTCACCAGCATACTTCTTCTTAATGATGGAATATATGCAACAAAGTGCGGTTCGCATGGGACTAACCGGTGAAGAAGCGCGTTTATTGATTCAGCAAGCCGCGTTAGGCGCTGCCGAAATGGTGAGACATAATGACCATTTAGAGCTGAGCGAACTGCGAAAACAAGTCACTTCGAAAGGCGGAACCACCCACGCTGCTATCGAGACCTTTAAATCTCAAGGTTTTGACACCATGATAGATAATGCAATGACTAACGCCGTTAAGCGCGCAAGCGAAATGGCCAAAGAGTTTTAATATCAATTAATAGGATACCCACTTAATGAGTTCTTTTAATTTTCTAATCGATATTCTGTTTAACACCTATTTTATGATTGTAATACTGCGCGTTTGGCTACAAATCGCCCGCGCTGATTACTACAATCCTTTTAGCCAGTTTATCGTTAAGGCGACAGATCCTTTAGTACGTCCTCTACGACGCTTGATTCCGGGGTTATTTGGCCTAGATATGGCGAGCATCGTATTAGCTCTCTTAGTGAGCTTTGGTAAAATGGCGGTACTAATGGCAATGGGTAATGGTTTTGATCCATTATCGTTGCTAATTTTAGGCCTGTTGTTTGCTGTGAAGAAGACGGGATTACTGCTATTTTGGGTATTACTAATCCGCGCTATCATGAGTTGGATTAGCCAAGGTAGACATCCAGTAGAACAAGTGCTGGCGCAAATCTCAGAACCAATTCTTTACCCTATCCGTCGCCGTATGCCAGATTTAGGTGGTCTCGATTTATCTTTAATGGTGGTGTCTATGGTGCTTATTTTCATCAATATGCTAATGGGCGATTTACTTGGTCCTATCTGGCAAGTTCTCTAGCGGCTATAAAGGAAAAACAATGAAAAAATTCATCACTTTATTAAGCTCGTTGTTAATTGGCCTGTCTATTTCAGTTCATGCCGCCAACGACAAAGAGGTTCAAACAGGCGGTCAATACGAGCAATCGGGACGTTTCCAAATTCATTACATCGCGCTGCCAACAACGTTGTTAACACCAAAAGTAGCCAGCACTTATGGCATTAAGCGCTCTAGCTATAATGGTTTTATCAATATTTCTATCTTAGATACGGTACTTGATGGCAACCCTGCGGTATCAGGCAAGGTAACAGGTGAAGCCGTTAATCTAACCGGAAAAATCGTCAAGTTAGATTTTAAAGAAATCAAAGAAAGCAATGCGATTTATTACATCGCATCAATTCCATTTCGTCACAAAGAGCAATTTACAATTAAAGTACGCGCAGTTAACAAAGATGGCCTCAATAGTCAGGTTAACTTCACTCAACAATTTTATGTCGACTAAGCTCTAAATTAGGTTTTTTATATGTCTCAAATCGTTTTAGCCACAGGCAACCAAGGTAAAGTTAAAGAGTTGGCTGCTATGTTAGCGCCACTCAAGTTGGACGTTGTAGCGCAAAGTGAATTCAATGTCCCAGATGTCCCGGAAACAGGCACTACCTTTGTTGAAAACGCGATTATTAAAGCGCGCCACGCCGCAAAAATTACTGGCAAGCCAGCCATTGCTGACGACTCAGGCTTAGAGGTTATGGCACTAGATGGCGAACCTGGCATCTATTCTGCGCGCTACAGCGGCGATAATGCCACCGATCAAACTAATATCGACAAACTACTCGGCACAATGAAGGATATTCCTTCTTCAGAGCGCCAAGCGCGCTTTGTCTGTGTATTGGTATATATGCAACATGAAAATGATCCAACGCCTATTATCTGCCAAGGTTTCTGGGATGGTGAGATCACCACAACCCAAGAAGGCCGCGAAGGTTTTGGTTATGATCCAGTATTTTTAGTCCCTGAACTAGGGTGCACCAGTGCCCAATTGGAAAAAGCAGACAAAAACAAACTCAGCCACCGCGCTAAAGCACTTGCAGCTCTAGTGCCTCAGTTGGCTAATCAGCAATAATGAATGCAAGTCTGTTACAACTGCCACCACTGAGTCTGTATATTCATATTCCGTGGTGCGTGCAAAAATGCCCTTATTGCGATTTTAACTCCCACGCCCTTAAGGCAGATATTCCGCATCAGGCCTATGTCGACGCTTTGTTAGAAGATTTAGATCAAGAATTAGCAAGCGTCCAAGGCCGTCAATTACAGTCAATTTTTATCGGCGGCGGCACACCGAGCTTGCTAGAGCCAGCACAAATGAAGCGTTTACTCGATGGCGTCAAAGAGAGAATCGACTGTAGCGACCAACTGGAAGTGACCATGGAAGCCAATCCCGGCACCGTGGAAGCTGGTCGCTTCAAGCTGTTTCAAGCTGCTGGGGTTAACCGTATTTCCATTGGCGTGCAGTCTTTTCAAGAAGATAAGCTAACCATTTTAGGGCGAATTCACGACGGCCACGAAGCGGTGAATGCCGCAGTGCAAGCGAACTCACTTGCCCTGCGCTCTTATAATATCGATTTAATGCATTCCCTGCCCAAACAAGGGGTTGGCGATGCGCTAAGCGATCTCAAACAAGCGATAGAACTAGCGCCGCCTCACCTATCTTGGTATCAGCTAACGATTGAGCCTAATACCCAGTTTCATTCCAAGCCACCAACAATTCCCGACGATGAAGTATTAGCAGACATCTTCGATGCGGGGCGCCAAGCGTTAATCGATGCTGGTTATGTACAATATGAAATATCAGCCTTTGCCAAACCGGGTTATCAATGTCGCCACAATCTGAACTATTGGCGTTTTGGCGATTACATCGGTATTGGGTGTGGCGCACACGGTAAAATAACCGATGTCAAACAAAATAAAATTTGGCGCACTAGCAAAGTAAAACACCCGAAAGGCTATTTAGATCTTGCTAAGGATTACACTTTTGATCGCTGGTCAATTGACGACGAAGACATCGCCCTCGAATACTTTATGAATCGCTTACGATTAGTCGAGCCATGTCCGCGTAGCGAGTTTAGCCATTACACAGGATTAAGCGAACAGGCCATCGCAAAACCGATGAATAAAGCGATTGACAAAGGACTAGTAGAACAAAGCAAAAGTCATTGGCAAGTAACGCCGCTTGGCCAGCGTTTTCTAAATGAATTACTTAATATTTTTATGGAAAACGACTAGTTACAAAGCATCACTTGAACCAGCAGATGATTTTAGTAGACTAACTTCGAAACGCCATCGAATAACAAGGGAAATCCCCATGAACCATAAACTACTCATTTTAGGTACCGGCGCATTTGCGCTGGGTGGTTGTAGCCTTAATTTTACGCCAGATGAATCAGATAAAGAGCAACTTGCACAGCAACTCACTCCTGCGCAGCAAGTCAATGTAGCCACCTCACCAGCAGTTACAGCAACTCAGGTAGTGCAAATTGCGGCGCATTCAGCAATGGCTAATCAGCTATTTGATGACATCTACAAAGAAAACTTGATGGCAAGCCCGATTCGTCAAACCTATATGGGTATCAAGCAAGATTATGACAAATGGGATGATATTAGTGATAGCACGGCACAAGCTAATCATTTAAAAGATATTAACGATCTCAATCGCCTTAAAAAGCTCAACCCAGAACTATTGGATGAGCAAACAAAACTAAGTTTCTATTTGTTTGAAAACAAGCTTAAAGACGCTATTAATGATCATCAATGGCGCTTTCACACCTACCCTGTGAGTCAAATGCGCGGCTTACACAGTCAAGCGGTAAGCATGTTGATTAACGCCCATAAAATTGAAAGTGTAAGCGACGCTCAGGCGTATATTGCTCGTCTTCACGGCTTGAAAAAACTTATGAAGCAGCTTACTCAAAACCTACGCGATCGCGAAGAGCGCGGCATTATGGCACCGCACTTTGTTTATGCTTACGTTATCAATGATTCAATGAATGTGTTAACAGGTAAGCCCTTTAACTCGAAAGGTGTGAGTCCGTTATACGCAGACTTTTCTCGTAAAGTAGACAAACTACCTTTATCAGATAACGAGAAAGAAACACTCAAGTATCAAGCACGAGACGCTTTAGTAAGCGATGTAAAATCTGGCTACAGCACTTTAATTAGCTATTTACGAGAGCAGCAAGCCCGCGCGAGTTATGACGACGGCGCTTGGAAGTTTCCAGATGGCGATCTGTTTTATAAACGCGCATTAGAAAACACCACTACAACCGACTTAACCGCAAAAGAAATTCACGAAATAGGTTTAAGTGAAGTTGCCCGCATTCATGAAGAAATGCGCGAAATTATGCGCAAGGTGAAATTCCAAGGGGACTTAAATCAGTTCTTCGAATTTATGCGTACCGACAAACAGTTTTACTACCCTAATACCGATGAAGGTCGTCAGGCTTATCTGACCAAAGCCACCGATTACATAGATCAAATGAAAGGCCGTTTAGACGAGCTATTTATTGTCAAACCAAAAGCCGAGCTCGTTGTGAAAACCGTAGAGCCATTTCGTGAAAAATCTGCTGGTAAAGCCTTTTACAATCGCCCTTCTCCGGATGGTACGCGACCAGGTCGCTATTACGCCAACCTTTACGACATGAACAATATGCCGAAATACCAAATGGAAGCACTAGCTTTCCACGAAGGTGTTCCAGGGCACCATATGCAATTGTCATTGGGCATGGAATTAACAGGCATTCCAGACTTTAGAAAATACGGCCACTATACGGCCTATTCTGAAGGTTGGGGCTTGTATAGTGAGTTACTGCCAAAAGAAATTGGCTTCTACCAAGATCCCTATTCTGATTTTGGCCGCTTAGCAATGGAGCTGTGGCGCGCATGTCGCTTAGTGGTTGATACAGGTATCCATCAAATGCGCTGGACACGTGAACAAGCAATCGATTACTTAGTGCAAAATACGCCAAACCCGAAAGGCGATGTGGTTAAAGCAATTGAGCGCTATATCGTTATGCCATCACAAGCGACGGCGTATAAGATTGGTATGATAAAAATCGTAGAATTACGACAAAAAGCCAAAGACAGATTAGGGGCGAAATTCTCGATTCGCGATTTCCACCACGCGATCTTACGCAATGGCCCGGTGCCATTGGACGTGTTAGAGCAGCAAGTTGATAACTACATCAATCAAACGATGTAAAAAAACTCTACAAAAGAAAAAGAAGGTAGCTAATTAGCTACCTTCTTTTTTTCTTTTACATTAACTGTCATTTGCATCATTGCACCCAATTGAGGCACATCTTCTGATACTGTTTCTACAAATTTCTGCAGCGGTGCCGTGCGGCTAGTTGCCTTGTAATAAACTCGCCAATGACGTGTACGTTGACACTTTTCAACTTCATCGTCCTTACATTTTTTATCTACCAGCTTTAAGATTTGTTGGATCTTATCTACTTTGTACCAAGCGGTAGAAATCGTGGCATCTGCCTGTGCAATTGGCATTAGTAGCAGAGCTAGTGCACAGATTTTAGATTTAGTGAATATTGTCATGGCGTCGATTGCAAATGGGCATTTAAGCTATCTTGAATTAAAATTCATAACTCTACAAGGGACTTAAATGATCTTTGTAACTAAGCGCTGCGCAAAATGCTAGCTCAGTAAACAACAAGCATAATGTTTTACGTAAGATAATAAACTATTGAAGCTATTAACATTTAATTAAAAATTCAGTAAAAAACTTGCTAAATCAATATTTGGTTAATTTCACCTTTGTTACTGATTGACTTTCAACCACCAATCATTAGACTTTCCGCGTACTAAAACAAATCACAATAATAAAAAAGAACTAGTTTAGTAAACTTTTATAATGATCAAACGACTGTCACAATATCTATTTGTTGTCCTTATGTTACTCATGAGTTATCAAGCTTACGCGTTTGATGACAACAATCTACTATCTAAAATTACATTGCAGTTAGACAGTCAGCACCAATTTAGTCATGCTGGTTTTTACATCGCCAAAGAACAAGGTTTTTACGAAAACTATGGTTTAGATGTCGTTATTAAAGATTCTCCAAACGGTGGCTTTGATCCTCTTACACCGTTACTAAACCAACAAACCAACTTTACTGTAGTAGGCTCATCAGTAGTCAATAAACTAACATCGCATCCCGATTTACGAGTGTTAGCTACCATCGAGCAATTTTCGCCTTGGGTTCTTCTTACTAATCCCAACGTTACTATTGATTCATTAAAACGAAAAAATATAGCTATTTCCCATCGCGCCAGCGAGTTGCATGCAATGCTGCGTAAAGCAGGGCTGAGAAAAGACGATTACCAAGTTATCAACAGCGAAGATATTAGCTTATTTAACAACAGCCAAGTGGCTGCTATTGCCATTGAAATTACCGATTTACCTCATATCTCTGCGCAGATATCCAAGGCTTATGAGCTAATAAATTCACGCTCATTGGGACTCAATTTCTACGGCGCGAGTATTGTCGCACTTGAGCCTTATCTCAGTGGTAATATTGATTTAGCTAAAAAATTTAAACAAGCAACCATCCAAGGCTGGCAATTCGCACTTGATAATCCGCAGTACAGTGCCAGCTTTATTAAAAGTGTCTACAATAATGCTCTAAGCGTTAATTCGATGTTGGTTGAATCGAGACAACTGATCTATTTAATGCAGCCAAATTTATTGGAAATTGGCGATTCTAGCGAAATGCGTTGGCAACAAATAGCTGAAGATATTGCACCGCAACAGAGCATAAAAACTGACTCTTTAGTTTTTAATCTCGCCGCAACAGGTTTCATGTTGTCGCAAACGGTGATTTGGTTTTTAAGTTTTACTCTATTTGTATTTGTTCTGGTTCCCATTGCATTTTTGTGGCGCTCTAAGCACCTTGCTATTAAAGAAATGCGTTTGATGAACAGTATTCTAAAAACGCAGCAACAAGCATCGATTGACGGTATTCTTACCTTCAACGCACAAGGAAAACTAGTTTCTGCAAACAAACAGTTTAGAGAACTTTGGGGCTTAGACGAAAAGCAATTCGTTAACACTGACAATTGGCATGTGCTTTACGCTATGACCAAAAAAGTAACTAACACTAAAGAATTCTTAATGTCGGTTCGCTCCCACAACGCCGATAACAATACGCAAAGTTTTGCCGAGATCAATTTAAAAGATGGCCGTACCTTTGAGCGATTTTCCGCACCGTTATTTGACGAGCAAAAAACCTTTGTTGGCCGATTTTGGAGCTTTCGCGATATCACGCAGCGTAAATTGGCCGAAGAAAATATATGGTTACAAGCCAACTTTGATAGCCTGACTGATTTACCCAATCGCTTAATGTTTAAAGAGCGCCTGATTTTCGAAATCAAAAAAACCGCTCGCAGCGGCAAACAGGTAGCGCTTTTGTTCTTAGACCTAGATCGCTTTAAAGAGGTCAATGATTCAATGGGGCATGATGTCGGCGATCAGCTGTTAATTGAGGTTGCCTCTCGCCTCAAGAAATGTGTTAGAGATATAGATATGGTTGCCCGCTTAGGCGGTGACGAATTTACAATCATTCTAAGCGATCTTGAAAATATCTCAGTCATTGAACGTATCGCCAATAGCATTTTAGCTGCCTTAGCGACACCATTTGAACTCAATGGCCAACCTCATTACATTAGCACTAGTATAGGTATTACTTTCAGCCCAAATGATGGTGTAGACGACGTACAATTATTAAAAAACGCCGACCAAGCTATGTATCACGCCAAAGCACTGGGCCGTAATAACTTTCAATACTTTACTCAAGAATTACAATCAAACGCCAGTAAACGCGTAGCCCTATCCAACGACTTAAGGATGGCAATTGAACGCCAAGAACTCTATCTAGAGTATCAACCAATCGTTTGCATGCATTCTAAAAAAATTATGAAAGCAGAGGCCTTATTGCGCTGGAAGCATCCAGAGCTTGGTATAGTGCCACCAAATGAATTCATTGAATTGGCTGAAGAAACCGGCCTTATCAATATCATTGGCGAATGGGTGTTCGAACAAGCTGCGAAACAAATTAAAATTTTTCAACGAATTGAGCCGCAGTTTAGTATTTCGGTGAATACCTCTCCTGTGCAATATCACAGTGAAACGCTCGATCCTAAAGCATGGTGCCGCCATTTAACAGAGCAAGGCGTGCGGGATAAATCGATCATTGTGGAACTAACAGAAACCTTGCTGATTAAATCCAATGAAAAGTCGATGCAAACCTTAAAGGATTTCCGCTCTTGTGGTATGCCTATCGCACTTGATGACTTTGGAACGGGCTACTCTTCGCTATCTTATCTCAACAAATTTGATATCGATTACTTAAAAATAGATCGCAGCTTTGTTTCGAACTTAAGCCCACAATCAAAAGAAATAGCTCTGTGTAAAGCGATTATTACCATGGCTGATAGCCTTGGTATGAAAACCGTAGCAGAAGGTATTGAAACCGCTGAACAAAGCCAGTTGTTAAGTGAAATGGGGTGTAACTTTGGCCAAGGATTCTTCCTCTCAAAACCGATGCGCGCTAGCGCGATCATTCAATTACTCAATGAGCAATCCGTTGTTGAGCTGATTTAATTACGCTCTTCAAATGGATTACTGAACGCCGGGTTGGCTATAAAAGATTGATCACTAAGAGCATGTAAAAACGCCAATAAATCCTGCTTTTGCTGCTCATCTAAATCAAACCCTTTAACAAACTGGCTCTTATGTGGATTAAGACGGCCATCACCAACGTATTTACCATCAGTTATATTACGGCCCCCAGCTGCATAAAATTCTATAACCTGTTCTAATGTCGCAATACTCCCATCGTGCATATATGGGGCAGTTAATGCGACGTTGCGAAGCGTAGGCGTGCGAAACCTGCCAACATCTTGAATCTTGGCGCTAGCTTCAAAAAGTCCCGTATCTAGCTCAGGATAGTTATATTTTCCTGCCGTGTTATACAAGCCAGTATTGTGAAAGGCACGTAAATCTAACTGCTGTTTCTCATGGGTTGTCGATTGCGTAAAATTAAATCCGCCATGACAATGATGACATTCGAGCTTTTCGGAAAAAAACATATTCATTCCTCGCAACTGAGAAGGCGTCAAAGCGTTGTCTTTCATTTGATAGGCGTATTGGTCAAATGGACTGTTTAAAGAAATTAAACTTCGGGTAAAACTAGCCAAAGCCTTAACGATGCGATCAAAATTAATCTCATCATCACCGAAGGCATCTTCAAATAGCGATTGATACAAGGGGGAATCTAATCGTTTTAAAATCTCAGATTCATGCCCTGTTACCCCCATTTCCACTGGTTCCTCGCCAAATAACGGCAATAATATTTGTCGTTCAAGAGTGATGATTTCATCATTCGCCCAAGTGAGGGAGTGATTAAAAGCCACATTAACCAATGCTTGAGCGTTACGGCGATGCACCTGTCCTGTTGAACCAATTGACGTTATCAGTGGCTCTGAAAATGCTTTGGATTGTAGATGACAACTGGCACAAGATTGCACCTGATTAGCGGACAATCGGGTGTCATAAAACAAATGACGTCCAAGTTCGACTTTTTCCACCGACATTGGGTTATTTGCTGGCACAAATGGCTTAGGAAAGCCTTGAGGAAACTTCCAATCATAAGGTTCATTTGAAGTAGTTTTATCACCGCATGACACCATGAATAAGCTACTTAAGATCGTAATTAAGACTGGAACCTTAAACTTCATCATTATTGATAAAACACCGATGTATTTGGGCTATTCATATTGCGATTTAATTCATTACAGCTTCTCTGAGTAGGCATAGATAAGCATCGTGTCGAAGCGCTCAATTCTATTCCTTGTACAATACGACCAATATCAACCTTGATAGCTTTGTTTTTATCAAACTGTTCAATTAACACATTAATATGATTGGGTTCACGGCATTGCTGCTTCGGCGCCCTCATTGCACTAGGAGAGTTACAACCAACCGCACCAATATGATAAGCCCAACCTTCACCTGCATGATTATCAAGATCTAGGCGCAACGATTTATACCCTTGCTGCCAGGTCCAAAACATATTGCCATTGTCAAAAATACCTTGTGCTTGTAGCGGATTTTGATGATTTAAATTAAACGGTACCGCTATCTTAAAAGACATAGCAGATATTTGTTCCGGTAATGCGTCAGCAAGTGCCAGCTGCCAATTTTGTGATTGATTGTCTCGACAATGTTGCCCTATTAACGCCACGTCATCGGTTTGCCATTTAGTTGCTTGCAAGGAGACAGGTTGCCAGCCTTTATCACCTTTAACTTTTAATGACGAAAGGTAAAACCAAAATTGCGATAGCTGATATTGCTGTTTCAACGAAGAATTACAATTGACGGGCATATTGTCGCTTTGTAACAAAAACTCTAAGTCGTGATTTTGTTTTGTGTAATCACATCCACTAAGCAACGCTATCGATGCAACACTACAAAGTAACCCTATATTTTTTAATACTTTAATTAACACGTTTACGTTAGAGTCCAATACAATTTTGCTTGCTAAAATAGCACAATACAGTAAGGTATTTGCAACACAATTTTGCAAGGATTTTACAAATGTCGTCATTTGCTAAATTTATGACCTGTAGTATTTCTGTATTTCTAATGATTTCAACTTCTTTTGATAGCGATGCACATGCTGAAAAAGACAAGGCTCGCTTTGTCGCTCCCAATGGCGTGGATCAGGGGCTGTGTGATAATCCGTTGCGTCCGTGTAAAACGATGCTTTATGGTATTTCTCGAGCAGCCAAAGGCGATAAGCTATTAATGGCTGCTGGCGACTACAGTCTCGAATCACTTGAAGAAATCTTGGCGTTAAAAGGCGCCTTGGTGCCAGTGTACGGTGGTTATAACAGATTCGATCATTATAGCAATCAGAGCCCAGCTACTAACATTACCCGATTGTATGGCCTGCCCAGTGACATGACAGATCTCGCCCGGCAGAAAGGCTTTACTTTAATGAATGATGGCAAGTCCAAATTTTCGCAGCAACGAATAGCCAGCGCGAATCAACAATATACGGCCGCTAGCCAAAGCCAATCCGCGACTTCCTGTGTCAACGGCAAAGCAGGTGCATTCAGTTGTAACAATATTGACTTAGTCGCCCATGTTGCACTCGAAGATTTTAGTTTTAAGCCTGGTGCTGGCAATGATATTTGGGGGCATGTCGATTTAAATACTGATAAAGAGTACGCCATTATGGGCATTCTCAATGGCATTGCAGTATTTGATTTATCAAATCCTGAATCACCGAGAGAAGTTGGCTCAATCTCAGGAAAAAACTCGAGTTGGCGTGATATCAAGGTCTATCAATATTTTGATAAGAACATTGGCGCTTGGCAAGCTTATGCATATGCTACTGTTGATGACACTAATGACTTTGTCAGCATCATAGATCTCAATCAATTGCCAAGTAGCGTCTCATTAGTGACCAAAGACACAGCTGTTGCCATGGCACATAACGTTTACATCAGCAACGTAGATTACACTACAAATACCGCACTCAAAGATGCAACTCCAACATTACAGCTAGTCGGCGCGCAAGGCTCGAAAATAAGCTCAAAATCCTTCTTAAGTTACTCACTTGAAGATCCTAAGCAACTTTCGCCGCTGCCTGTCGGTGCTAATGGCTCAAATGGATATACTCATGATGGAACGTCATTGCGAATTGATGACGCTCGAAAGACAACTGATTGTGTCGACTCAAGCAAGACCTGTGAAGTATTTGTTGATTTTAACGAAAACGAAATCATGATTTGGGACGCAACAACGCCAGGACAAGAAAAGAAATTAAGCCAAACAACTTATAACGACGTTTCTCCATCTGCTCAATATGTACATTCTGGATGGTGGAGTGAAGATAAGAAGTACATTTTTGTTCATGATGAATTTGATGAAAGCCGCGGCGGACTAAATACAACACTGCGGATTTATGACATATCATCATTGACTAGACCTAGCCTCGCTGCAGTATGGAAAGGTGAAACCCAGGCAATTGATCACAACGGCTTCGTAAGAGGCAATCGTTATTATATGTCTAACTATCGCCGCGGGTTGACTATTTTAGATATTACCGATCCAACAGCGCCACAAGAAGTAGGATTCTTCGATACCTATGTCGCGAATGACTCTAACGGATTCGATGGCGCATGGGGAGCCTATCCTTTCCTGCCATCTGGATTAATATTAGTTAGCGATATTAAAGGTGGCCTTTTCGTATTACGAGATAACACTCGCACGGTTTCACAAGGCACCCTTTCTTTTGCCACAGATATAAAACACAGATTGCGGCAAATAATACTGTAGATATCGATATTACACGCGTAAATGGAAGCGAGGGAGAAATTAGTGTTGGATGGGAGATGCTTCCTGGTAGTGCACTAGCTGGCGAAGATTATGTTGATCAATCAGGTGTCCTCACTTGGCAGGCTGATAACACCGATTCTAAAACTATCAGTATTCAAGTTACCGACAATGATGTTAACGAAGCAAAGGAGCAATTTTTTGTTCGTTTATTCAACCCAACAAATGGCGCGACACTATCGAGTCCTCACTACACCACAGTCACTATTGAAGGAAAGAAAATAGCCGGTGCTATCGGCTTTGAGCATTCACAATTGGCGTTAAATGAGCAAAGCGGTACTACAAAAATTCAAGTTTATCGCGTTGGAGGCAGCGACGGAACTGTTAGTGTGTCATATGAGTTATCAGCAGATAGTGCAACTATCGACGAAGATATTGTCAACGCATCAGGCACTCTTGAATGGCAAGATGGCGATATGCAGCCCAAATCTATCGACTTAATACTGATTAACGATGAATTATTAGAGCAAGACGAGTCATTAACGCTAACCCTATCGGCAAACAACGACGCAGTGCTTGCAAGCAACTCGGCACTTATAGTTACTATTAAAGACGATGATAGCAACACTGCACCAGTACTTACCATTAGCGAAAGTTTTGAGGTAAATACCAGCCAAACTGCCAACCTAACTAGTAGTGCTACAGATGCTGAAAGTGATGAAATAACCTTTCAATGGCGACAAACTTCTGGCCCATCAATTTCGCTAATTAATAGTACAATGAGCGAAGCGAGTTTCGTTGCACCACTCCAAGCAATGACTCTTGAATTCACCGTAACCGCTACAGATAGCCGCGGTGCTGCGTCAGAAAAGTCGGTTATCGTCACAGTCAAGCAGTCTACTGAACCAAAACCCACAAACCCAGATATTAGCGGGGGTAGTTTGTATTATCTCCTCTTAATGCTTTTGGGGTTAATCACGCTTAATCAAAGACGAAGAGTCTAACCCTAGATACTAAAATGCCGCTATTAAAGCGGCATTTTTTATGAAAAATTTTAAGGTATTAAATCGATTGAGCCTTAAGTAAATCAAACGCTGCTATCGCAGGAATTTTCTCTTGCATTTGCGTTTCTAGCGCATCTAATTTTTCCATCTTAACAC
>JBMYWG010000038.1:0-39086 GCA_049607155.1 Psychrobium sp. | reverse complement strand
AATCAGGCCTTACAAGCCGCTTAACTAAAATGTCCAACTTAATGGGGTCACTTCAGAATAGACAGTCGGGCTTTTTAGGCTCTTTAGCAGGCTTATGCTGCGAAGATACCTTTTAACATGTAGAAGATACAGATAGATAGTGCTGCACCTGCTGGTAGTGTTACTACCCAAGACACTACGATGTTACGGATAACACCCATGTTTAGCGCAGCGATACCACGTGCCATACCTACACCTAATACCGCACCAACTAGTGTTTGTGTTGTTGAGATAGGTAAACCTGTTGAAGAGGCTAGTACAACAGTTGTTGCAGCAGCTAGCTCAGCAGCGAAACCACGGCTTGGTGTTAAGTGGGTGATGCCTTGACCAATAGTCGCCATAACGCGGCTACCGAAAATAGCAAGACCAGATACGATACCGATACCACCTAGTGGTAAAATCCACCATACTAATTCTGCTTTCTTAGCAATTTCACCACCGCTTTCAACGATAGATACTACAGCAGCTAATGGACCGATTGCGTTAGCAACGTCGTTTGAACCGTGTGCGAATGCCATACAACAAGCCGTTACAACCATCAAGATAGCAAATACTTTCTCAACACTTGCATAGTGCATTTTCTTATCGGCAGCAGGGTCAACTTTAAGACGTTTAATCGCAATAACACCTAGGAAACCAACAATTACTGCAATACCAACTGATAGCATCATTGCTTCATTCGTAGAGAAGTGAAGACCGATGTGCTTTAAGCCTTTCTTGATAGTTACTAATGACAAGATAAAGCCAGCTAGTGCCATGTAAACTGGTACGTAGCGTTTTGCATTGGCAAGTGGGTCGTTAGTGTTAAAGATGAACTTTTGTGCACTCATGAAGATGATGTACGCGAAGATACCAGAGATAAGTGGAGTAATTACCCAGCTACCTACGATACCGCCAACTTTAGACCAAGTAACAGCGTCTGCACTCACACCAACTGCGGCGAAACCAACGATAGCACCAATGATTGAGTGTGTTGTAGATACAGGCCAGCCTAGGTAAGAAGCGACAAGTAGCCATGTACCTGCAGCGAGTAGCGATGCAATCATACCGTAGACCAGCAATTCTGGTGCGTCTACGAAGTAAGAAGCGTCGATAATGCCTTTACGGATAGTTGAGGTTACTTCACCACCAGCTAAATATGCCCCAGCGAATTCGAAAACCATCGCGATTAAAATCGCTTGTTTGATAGTAAGTGCTTTAGAACCTACCGAAGTACCCATAGCATTTGCTACGTCGTTGGCACCAATACCCCATGCCATGAAGAAGCCGAATAGACCGGCCATTAATACGAGTTCAAAGCCGTAATTTGCAATGATATCCATTGAGATAAACCTTAATTATTATTACGAACGAGCTAGCATTAGCTCTAAACGGTCGCCAACGCGCTCTGCTAGGTCTGCTAAATCGCCAACCCAATCGATCACGTTGTATAAAATAACCACATCCACTGGGTTTAATTCTTGCTCAATTCCGTGCAATGAATGACGTAGTTTAATCTGCATACTATCAGTATCATCTTCTACTGCGTCGAGTTCGTTTAGTAGGTTTTCAATAATTTGTAATTCTTTACCTTGGAAACCTGTTTCAACCAACTCATCTAATTCGTCAATCGCTTTTACTGCGAATTTAGATGTCTCAATACAACGCGCTAAGTAAACCATGAACTCTTCTTGAATTTGGGCTGGAATAGCGAGTTTACGACCAAGGATACGGCCAGAGATATCTTTTGCAGTGTTAGCAATTTTATCTTGTTGAGTGATTAGCTCCAACATATCAGTGCGATCTACTGGCATAAACAAACCTTTAGGTAAGTTAATGCGCACTTCACGCTTGAGTTTGTCAGCGGCTTTTTCTAACTGTGAAAGTTCTTTGCGTACAACGGCGGCTTTTTCCCAATCTTGCTTGGCGCAAGCTTCAAAAAATGGGATTAAGTGCTCAGCACAATCGTGAACTTTACGGATGTGTTCTTGTAGAGGTTTGATTGGTGATTTCGCGAAAACACCTAGTATCGAATTCATCGACATACTTTAGACCTTTTTGTGATTATGTTAGCTAAAAGTAACAATTGAAAATCGAGCGCATCTTATCCTAACTCGTTTCGATTTGAAACTATGTACATCATTATAATGTCTTATATTTTCCCGCTAATCGATATAAACTGTGACAAAGTTAACGAGTTATCTGCGCTCCATTTTGGAACGCCGAAAGTATATGACTCTTTTGTGACGGTTTTATTACAACAATTAATTACTGGAAAAAAAATGCAACACGAAATAGAGATCAAGCTCATAGTTTCGAATAACATTGAAGAAACATTAAAAGATCTCTCAGAAAAACAGGATGTTAAACTCATAGAGCAGCAGTTTGCTCTAGAGAATATTTATTTCGATACCCCAGATAAAAAACTTAGACAATGGGATATGGGGATGCGAATTCGCGTTAATGGCGATCATATTGAGCAGACTATTAAGACAGCGGGGGAGGTTATTGGTGGACTACATCAGCGACCGGAATACAATATAGATATTCAATCGCGCGAGCCACAACTTGATTTATTTCCACAACAAATTTGGCCAAAAGACACTAATCTAGAACAATTAAGCAGTGAAATAACCCCTTTATTTGCCACTAACTTTACTCGTCGCGGTTATATGATGGTGTATCCAGACGGCGCTGTGGTTGAGATGGTGCTTGATCAAGGAAAAATTATTAGCGGTGAACGCGACATCGATGTGTGTGAAGTTGAACTTGAACTGGTAAAAGGTAAACCAGAGCTGATTTTTGAACTAGCGGAATCTCTAGCACAAGGCTCGCCATTGCGCTTTGGTGTCGATAGTAAAGCAGCACGCGGCTATATTCTAGCGAAAGGTGTTTCACATCAGGTGTCAGAGTTAACTGCAGTTAATCTTGGACGAGACGATACTCTTGAGCAAGCCTATATTAAAGCCATCAATCACGGTCTTGCCCATTGGCAGCGTCATATTGAAGTCTTTATTGAGCAGGGTACTTACCAAGCCATTGTCGAAATTCGTAAAGCATTATCGCTAATCATTAAAGCCAATGATATTTACAGTGATTATTTTCAAGACGATCAACTAAAGCAATTAACCAAAGCCTTGTTCTGGTTAGTAGAAGAGTTAGCATTTATTGATAGTTATCAGCGTATTGAATCTTTGCTCGACAATAATGGTCACAAAATTAAAAAGCTCAGTACGCAAGAGCAAGTGATTGAATTACTGGCAACTGAGCAAGCGACAATGCCGAGCGCGTCTAATTTAATCGATTTATTTAATAGTTCACAACACACAGCACTAGTGAGTCGTTTAATGCAGTGGTTATTCTTTAAACCTTGGCAACAGCAGCCGTTACCGAGTTTAGAGAAGTTTCAAACGAGATTGCTACGTAAAAAGGCGGCATCGTTATTAGATAATGATTGGACGCTTATCCAACAGTCATTGCCGATTGATAGCGATATGACTTACCAAGATTATTTGTCGCAGCGATTTAATCTGCAACACAATTTGCAAGTGGGTTTATGTGTTGGGGAGATGTTTGAAGAGAGTGAACGCCTTAAATTCAGAGCGCCGTGGTTAGACATTATCTATGGTATTGATCAGCTACTGCAATTTGATCCTATCAAACAGTTATTGCGCGGCGAGAAACTAGTGGATGACGAAGGTGCTACTAAAAAGTGGTTAGCGCGTAAGGAAGAGTCGTTGTTACATGCGATGGAGCAATCGCGAAAGCAGGCATTAAAATTGACCCCTTACTGGCAAGAGTAGGGGCAGTAAACTGTCCAGCTAAAATAAGGTTTTAGCTGGACAATATTATTACTTTTTATCGATATCTTTACGCAGCGCGCGTAACTCTTCGATAATTTCAGCGTTTTGACGTCGTAATTCACGGTTCTTCACGTTGGTGTCGGAAAACCCCATAATTTTAGTCGCTATCAACGCACCGATATAACCCATCATACCCACACCAATATAAAACATCATAGTTACTATGACATAACCGCCTGGCGTTGTTGGGTAAAAATCACCAAATCCGATGGTAGAACTAGCCATAATCAACACCCAGAAGGCTTGGCCGTATGAAGTGATATTGGCGTCGGCGTTTTGCCCTTCAAAATAATGCAGCAAGTAGGCACCGATACCAATGATTAAATAAATTACCGCGACGCCCATTAGGGCTAAATAACGTGTTTTGTAGTTTTTTACGCCAAATTCGTCGGTGTGATGTAATTCAACCATACAACTTCCTTATTTCTTTGGTTTTGCAAACAGGGTTAACTCTTCAACCACAATTTTTTTGATTTCTAATTGCTGCTCAGGCGATAAACCGTATTTATCGGCGAGTAATTGATAATCATCAGGACTTAACGAAACCGTCAGGCGAGGGCGCTTTGGTCGGCGAGAACAGGGCAGACCTAGAATATGTCTGATTTGATCTGACGGGCTAATACCATCTTCAAGGGCTTGGCGTCTGATTTCATATTGGATAGCTTCATCCATATCAAAAGCGACCTGAGTCGCTTTGATTGCTTTTGTTGCACCACGCCATTTAGGGGGGAGTTTATCGTCGTTTTCGGTCTTTTTATCGCTCATAACAACTCTGTGTACTGCTTACCGGCTCGAAAATTAACTCTTCGGCCAGTATTGCCTAATATCGGTAATTGGACGTTGTACTGTTAGAACAACATCGGTTTCACCACCTTCGTAAACCTCAGCTTCGACGCCGTATTTCTCATCGTCAGACTCAGCGCTATAACGTTCAAAAGAGTCGCCTTGGTCTTCGTTTAGACGCTGCGAGCGGTAATCAACTCTGTCGTGGAAATAGCCCAATTGGGCAAATTCACACTGGCGATACACTTGTCCAGCCCACTGGCTGTACTCTGGCGGAAGTTCTTTTGCGTTAAGGACGGCGCGGCCTGGCTCGTCGAAAAGCTGTGAAAATTCGTCTAAATCAAATATTTGACCGACGATATCGCGGCTTATTTTAAGGGAAAATACTAGGGTTTGTACATCGTCATTTTCGACTGATAAAAATAAAATGTCATCAGTCGAGCCTTGTAATACCCACTCAACCGACTTACTGAACTCGTATTCGTAGGTATTAATCTGTTTTATTTCTAGGGACTGCCCGCGCAAAAGCGCAGGCAAGGCAAAACTATCATCTAGGGTAATGATGTCACCCACCTGAAGTTGTTCGGGCTTTTCGAGGGTGCGTTTTGGTTTGTCGTCATTCGATGAACCAAAGAGTTTGCCAAAAAATCCCATAGTATTACCCCTGTTTTGCTTTGATGCGGTCTAACACGCTGTTGGCGCTAGTTTGTTGTTCGCCAATGCCAGCCGCGCTTAGCTTGTCTTTAAGTGACTGGTCACTGCCTTCAGCCGCTAAATCGTCAGCTGCTTGCATGCGATCGTCAAAGTCTTGTTGCTTAGCTTTAATGCGCTCTAATGATTGCTTAGCGTTTAATAACTTAGAGTTACTGTTGCTAAAGTTATCAGTAATGGCAGCCGTCGCTTTTTGTACGCTTTCAGTCGTCTTTACCATGCTTAATTGGCGTTGGTAATCAGCTAACTGACGCTCAGTGCCTTTTACAAGCTCTTTAAGGCGTTGTGCACCCTTTTCGTAGCTGTCAAATGACGCTTGTTGTTCGCCAAGCTCTACTTCTAGTGCGGCGATTTTTTCTGCCACTTCAAGAGCAAGGGCTTCGTTACCTTGGCTTAGTGCTTGCGTCGCGTAACCTTCGTGCTCTGTGATAGAGCGGTTGATGCGATCTAATTCACGCTGCGCTTGCATTTGCTTAGCAAGAATACCTGTTAGGTCGCGCTTAGCTTTAGTTAGGTGATTCTCTGCGTCTCTGATTTCTTGAGCAAAGATTCGAGTTGCGTTTGCATCAACAATCGCTTCACCTGCTTCACTAGCACCGCCGCGGATGGCAGTAATAATTTTACTAAAAATACTCATAATGATTCTCCGTGGGATTGTTAATTAGTTAGACTAAGTAGTCAGCCATTTCGTTAATGACTTCAAGTGAGTTATCACTTAATACACTGAGCTCATGCTCAACATCGTGTAGCGATGAATTTACCGAAAGGGCACCAAAAATGACGTATTTGTCGTCGATTTTTGAGAATGAAGACAGTGGCATTGGAATGTTCATTTCCACCATGGCTTCAAGCATTTCGCCGCGAGTGTCTTGCTTAACTTCTTCTTCACCCCAAAGGTAAGCAATACAAAGAATTTGATCGTCTGTGACAGAAACAAAGATTGGAATTTCTTCACGTCCCTTGATAGTTACTTGTAGTACATCAACTTCACCAGCAATTGGTAGGCTGTCGAATGTAAAACCAGTATCGCTGTTATCAGCGAGTTCGTTTAAGTGATTAGCAATTAGATGTATATTCATAACCTTTCCTTTTGCGACATATTATGTCTTGAGTGTGTAATTTAGTTTGTTAGACATAATATGTCAAACAATTATTTCAATCTTTTTTCAAAGGCGATCAAAAGCTGCAGATGTTACTCATTCTGATACCAACTATTGTTGTTTCCTTGCTGCGATTCCCACGCCTGTTGATGGTAGCGATAAAGTATAAAACTGCCAAGTTCATTGACCTTTATTTCATCCATTTGTTGATAAAAACCTTGTGAAAACTCAAAGCTCGCTTGAATCAGCTGCGGTGTTAACCATGTTTCAAACGGTTGCAGCGTTTTGTGCTGTGCAAGTCGCGCGCGCGGTGACAAGCCGCTTTGCGTGGCAATCGTCCAGCCCCATTGGCCAAAACTCGGCACGTTAAAATGATATTGCTCAACGTCTTTAAATTGTGCAGACTTCACCGTTTTAGCAATACTCATAAAGGCTTTTTTGGCGTGAAATGGCGATGTTGATTGCACGACCATCACGCCATCATTTGATAGCAGCTGTTTTAATTTTAAATAAAACGTGCGGCTATAAAGTTTGTTGAGATCTGGATGCGATGGATCTGGTAGGTCGACAATGATAGTGTCGAATCGTTCCATATCGGTAATAAGCTGATCAGTTCCGTTATAGGCATCAGCGTGAATAAGTCGCACGCGCTCATCGTTAAGCGCATTATTATTTAAGCGCGTGATATTGTCGGCTAGTCCGTCGTCAAGATAATTGTGAGGATTTTTAAATAAATCCACTACTTCACTATCGAGATCCATCAAGGTGACTTTCTTTGGTGACCAAGCTAAAACATCGCGTAATCCAAGTCCGTCACCGCCGCCAATAATTAAAATATTGTCATGGCGTGCTGATGCGGCCATCGCTGGGTAGACTAAGAATTTGTGATAAATGTGCTCATCGTCTTGGGCAAATTGAAGTCGGCCATTAAGGTATAAACTGACCATTGGGTAGTTGTGGTTTGGCAACTGACGCTCGGTGAGTACTACTTGGGCATAACGGGTTTGTTGGTGATAGGCTACCTTATCGAGGTATAACAGATTATTAAACGACTTTGCCCATTGACCGCCGTAACTAAAGATTGCCGCTACGAGCACCGCACATAACACGTGACCAACTAACAATAAGTATTTAAAGCGAATATGCTCTTTATAGCGTAGCCAAAATACCACGCCAGCAATCAGGTTCGCACTGGCAGTAATACTGGCACTAAGGTTTATTTCTAGCGATAACATAATAGTTATCCAAATGGCCGCGCCAATACCTGCGCCTATGTAATCCGCGCCGTAAATTGTACCAGCGTTATGCACTAAATGTTGTTTGTGAACAAATTCGCGAATACGAGCAATGAGTGGGATTTCCATGCCAATAAATAAGCCCAACACAGCGCCAAAAAAATACGGGCTGTAGTGTGTTATATCGTGCAGCACGCCGAATAAGCCACCGCGAATTTCTGCGTCTGGCGGTAAATTAAAGGTTTCGCTAATAATTTGCGGCAGTAGTTGTACCGCTGCAATGGCGCTAGAAATGATTAGAATTGCGCTACAACCTAGCACGGCAATAGTGAGTTCAAGCCATGCAAAGCCACTAAAGGCACATTTGACTTTACGCGCGGCAAACGCACCTAAGCCCATCGACACAATCATAATGCCGATCATGGTGTAAATTGCCGATTCAACGGCGCCAATCACGCGGCCTGCATAGTGAGAGAGTAAATATTCGTAAATTAAGCCACAGCCGGCGAGCACCGCCATGATAGTGATGAGTAAAACGTCATCAAAGAGTCTGGCTGAAGGTTTTGAAGTAACCGAAGAGTTCAATGGTAAGCCTGTAAACAATAAACGGCTAGGTGAGGGCTCACCTAGCCGATAAGATAATTATGACATTAACGCCATTAGGATAAGGGCAACAGCAATGCTGATCACAAATTCTAATGATGCAACACCAATGTTGTGTTGATGATCGACTTCTTCAGTCAGGTTAATGCGCGATAGTACAAGTTTTTTAACCAATGGTACTAACACATACAATAAAGCGACCATGACTACGCCGAACAATAACCACCCTAGAGCGTTTTCCACGTAAGCTTGTGGCACATATTCAAGGAAGTTTGACGCAGCGGTTAGGGTAAAGCCTGTTGCAATTAAAAAACCTGAGTGGCGAATGGATAGGGCGATTTGGCCACCAGCAATCGCATCTTGGAACTGGCTACCCTGATTGTTTTTACGGTAAGCCGATTCACGCAGACGTGTTACAGCAATTAATAGCGCTTGAGCGATAATAAAACCGCTGAAAATAGCGATAAAAGTATCGACGGTTAAATCATGTGCCCATAGCAAGGTTGCGCGTATAATTAACGCTGTTGCGACTAACGCGGCAGCGTCAATGATAGCTACGCTAACATTACCTTCTTTAATGTGAGCAACTTTATCTAATCCAGATAATGCAAATTTATCGTGGGCGATGCGGCCAAGTTTAATTAAGATCAAACCAAACACACCGTAGATCGTCATGCCAATGGCTTCTTGTGCGAATGAGGTACCTGCTTCGCCAGTAATAGCACCTGTTAACACGATGGCTAAGGCTAATAAACTACCCGCTAGTGAAATACCAAAAGCGAAGTTGTCTTTACTTGCTAATTCGTCGGTTGTATCAACACCCGCCCAAAGCCCTGAAATAAATCGCATTGCGTAGAGTAAAACGATCGCAATGGTTAAATCGATGGCCAAAATAACCAGCAGGTTCGGTTCGTGATTTATTAATAGTTGTAATTGTTCCATGGTTATCAATCCTATTATTTGCCGCGGCGTGAGCCACGAGAAGTTGTGCTGCGGCTATTTCTAAAACTTGAATTATTTGCATAGCTAGAGCGCGAACGCGTCTGCTTAAAGCGATTGTTACTGCTAAAGCCTTTACCTGCGGCAGTTTTAGCTTGGGTACTTTGGCGCGATAATCGGCTGCTACCCACGCGTGATTTCGAGTAAGGGGTAGAGTAGCGCGAGCCAGTACTAAATTTCTTCGAGGTTTTATTCCAAACATCGCGGTGCTTTTTACGCTGCTTTGGTGAGCTGTAACGGTATCGCCCGTAATCGTTGTAATAGCTGTAGCCACGGTAACGACCCCAGCGATCATAAGAAATAGGACTGGTGATATTAGAAATTAGCGCATACATGCCATACCATTCCCAGAATGACATGCCATTGCTATTGGTGTTCCAAGTGCCGTAATTAGGATTGCCTACTAGCTGAGAACCTACACCGAAGTTTTCACTGCCATTGGCTTGCTGGCTTTGGGCTTGACTAAGTGCGTTAACGCGAGCCAATGCACCATTAGACATATCGGCTAGCACGTTCACTACATCACTTAACGCGTCATTAAATAACACGGGGTTAAGTGCTTCACCGAGATTAGTCATCTCTTGCGCTTGCTCGTCTTTTGTAACAAAGTTACTAGCAACCTGCGAATCTTTAACTCGATTGGCCAAGCCTTGATACATTGCGCCTTGAGTTGTGGCATCGCGCACGAGGTTTTTAATCAATGGCGCGAGCTCTGGGCGAGATTGCTCTAGGAGCTTGCCGTATTCACTAATTAAGACGGCATTGCGTACTTGCTTATCATTAAGCTGTCGTTCTAACGTCTTAAGTTTATTATTATTGGTTTGTGTTAAATTGGCGATAGCATCATCGAGGGGATCAGAACACCCGCCGAGCAATGCGACAAACACCAGCATTAACATTATTTTTAAAGGCTTACCTGCCATATGAACCTCTTCAATGATATGGTAACGATTCATTTAGTTTCACACTGCATTTAACTGAAATAGGTGATGCAGCGTGTGCAACATTAGTTGTATACGATGAGACATATTATGTCCACCAAAAATAACTATGTGCGACAACTAATTTTTAGACCAATGGATGTTATCAATAATGACCGCGAATAACACTAACTCTTTGCCTTCTCAATTATTATTATTAAAACAACAGCGTCTAGAAGACTATAAATTAGCCTATAAAAACGACATTACCAGTATTAATTCAGTTCAATTAGAACAGTTAGGTGAATTTTTAGCACTCAGTGATTTTGCTCATGCCCAGTTATGTAAACATTCAGAGTGGCTTGAAGACATTATTACGGACGATTTTTTAAATGCTCCGGCGCTTAAGCCAAAAATTGAAGAGCGATTTAATGCGTTGGTGGCACAGGTTACTACTGAAGCACAGCTTGAAAAGTGCCTGAGGGACGTACGCAATTTCTTTCAGATCGTCATCGCATGGCGGGACATGGGGAAATTTACGTCTATCACTCAATCGCTAATCGATGTGTCAGAGCTCGCTGAAATGTTGATTATTGGCGCACGCGATGCGCTCAGTAAATTACTTGAGAGCACATGGGGACGGCCTACAGACAGTAAGGGCAATATTCAACCATTAATCGTGCTTGGCATGGGCAAGCTCGGTGGTCATGAACTAAATTTCTCATCAGACATAGATCTTATTTTTACCTTTCCAAATCACGGCGAAACACAAGGTGGTCGCCGCAGCACTGATAATCAGCAATATTTCGTTAAACTTGCGCAAAAGTTAGTGAATGCCTTAGACAAAATTACAGTTGATGGCTTTGTGTATCGAGTGGATATGCGCTTACGCCCATTTGGCAATTCAGGTCCTTTGGTGGCGAGTTTCGCGGCAATGGAAGATTACTATCAATCGCAAGGCCGCGATTGGGAGCGCTATGCGATGGTTAAATCGCGAATTCTTGGCAACGATGGTGAATACGCAGAAGAGCTAAAACGCTTAATTCGACCATTCATGTTTAGACGCTACATTGATTTTAGTGCCATCGAATCACTTCGAAAGATGAAGCTGATGATTAGTCATGAAGTTCGTCGTCGTGGTTTAGTCGATAATATCAAACTAGGCAGTGGTGGCATTCGTGAAGTGGAATTTATTGTTCAAGTTTTTCAAATGATCCGCGGTGGGCGAGAGCCTCAATTGCAAAACCAGTCATTATTGGTGATTTTATCACGCCTTCAGGCATTGGACATTATTGACAAAAATGAGTGTGAGCAATTGCGAGAAAGCTATTTGTATTTGCGTCTATGTGAACAAACATTGCAACAAATTGGCGATAAGCAAACGCAAACACTACCAGACAATGAGCTTGATTGGACGCGGCTGCTTTGGGTTTGTGGCGAGTCAGATGAATTATCATTTCGAAACACGCTAAAACGTCACATGAACGTTGTCGAGCAACAATTTAGCAATGTCATTGGTCAAGAAGACGAAGAAGACGGGATTGAAAGTAGGGAGCATGAGCTGCTTACTGTGGTCTGTAGCGCTGATGAAGACTTTGATGGCGAGTCCATTTTATTTGAACTCGGGTGTCAAAAACCACAAGCGTTATTTAGTGAAATTATTGCTCTTAAGACTGAGTTATCAAAACGCCGAGTTGGTGAACGTGGTCAGGAGGCAATGACCAAATTATTGCCGTTGCTAGTCATGCAATTAATTGACGAGGCCAATGCTAGCGATCTGTTTAGAAAAATCGCTAATATTTTAAAAACTATTGCTACCCGAACCGCTTATATTGAATTGTTGCTTGAAAATCCTGGAGCATTAAAGCAGTTGGTGACCTTGTGTCAGGCCAGTGATTGGATCAGTGAGCAATTAACTCTGCATCCTATTTTACTTGATGAATTACTTGATCCTAAGTCGCTATATAGTCCAACACCGCTTGATGAGTACAGTGCACAGCTTCACCAATATTTAATGCGCATTCCCACCGAGGATATGGAGCAAGTCATGGAAGGACTTCGTCAATATAAACAGTGTCAACAATTGCGAATAGCTGCCGCTGATGTGACGGGGGCAATGGAATTAATGAAGGTGAGTGATCATCTTACCGCGCTTGCGCAAAGTGTGGTTGAACACGTTATTAACATTGCGTGGCAGCAACTAACTCAGCGCTATGGCACTCCGCAATTTGAAGGCGATGACAAAGGATTTGCTGTTATCGGTTACGGTAAAATGGGCGGCTATGAGCTGGGTTATGGCTCAGATTTAGATTTAGTATTTGTCCACAGTGGACAAAGTGGCACCTATACCGATGGCGACAAGCAAATCGATAGCGCCCATTTTTATCTCAAGTTTGCCCAGCGCATTCTGCACTTATTTAATACACGCACAGTATCAGGCATTTTATATGAACTGGATATGCGTTTAAGGCCCTCTGGCAGTAAGGGCTTGATGGTGACTCACATCGAGTCGTTTGTAGATTATCAAGAGCAAGAAGCTTGGGTGTGGGAACATCAAGCATTGGTAAGAACCCGCGTGGTTTGTGGCTCACACTGGCTCAATGATCGGTTTAACGAAATCCGTGAAGGAATTTTATGCCAAGTACGCGATAGAGCGGAGCTACAAGGTGAAGTGGCCAAAATGCGCGTGAAAATGCGTGACCATCTAACGCAAGGCAATGATGAGATTTTCGATTTAAAACAAGACAATGGCGGTATTGCTGATATCGAGTTTATTGCGCAGTTTTTAGTGTTAGGGTACAGCGAGCAATTCGCCAATTTGACCCGTTATAGCGATAATATGCGGATCTTTGAACAGGCCTTGGCTGTCAATTTGATCAGCGAGCAGGAGCAACAAATCCTTAGTCAAGCCTATCAAGATTATCGCCATAAAGGTCATCGTTTGGTGTTAAATGATTTAAAGAATCAGACGGATGAAAAAGAGTTTGCCAAGCAACGTGAGCAGGTGAGTAATATTTGGCGCCGCCTCATGCTGACAGAGCCTGTGACTTAACCCCTGTGACTGAAACAGTAGTGAAACAGTGGTAAAGGCATAAAAAAAGCGCTGTAAAAATTACAGCGCCAGTGAGTAAATGTTTTATCAGAAGCCGCAGTTAACACCTGGAACTTGGGTTAGTACTTCATTCCCTTGGTTGTTGTAGTTAACCAAGTAACAGTCTGTACCATTTAATACGCGATAAGTTTGCGTTGGCGTATTGTTAACAATAATGGTTTTATTAACAGCAACAGGTGGCTGATAAACCGTTGTACGGTAACCATGGTGATAGTACGGCTTTGAATAAGTTGTCGTTACATGAGTACTCGCATTGGCATCCGCTAAGATGCTGCCGATAACAACACCGCCAATAATTCCACCAACTACTGCGCCAGTGTGGCTGTGGCGATGATGGTGACGATGTTTGTGACGCAATTTATGGTGATGCTTCACTTTGTGATGATGACGTTTGTGCGACTTGTAATGTTTTTTATGGTGTTTGTTGTAATTGCTATGATGATTAACGCTATGCCCCGCGAAGGCCATTGGTGATAATAACAGTGACGTTGAAATCAAACCGGTAATAGATAATTTTGTCATTAGATTTGTCATATATACTCTCCAGTGAGCGACGTTATGGATTCATCATAACGTTGTAAACTGAATTCAAACTTAACTAACTACAACTTGGTTTCATTATTTTTAATTTGTTTTATCTCCTGCCAAAATTGTTGTCCAACTGGACCTAATACTTTGTCCTCTTTAATGATGGCTCTGATTTCCCCAATCAAGCTCTTTTCGAAATCCGCCAGCGCGATTTGTTGTAGTTGGCCGTTGAGTAATTCGTGTTTAATACGAGATTTGGGTACAAAACCTATGCCCATACCTGCAACCAACATGGCTTTAAGAGTTTGTGCATCGCGGGTTTTGATAAGTGGTTTGGCTGAATGGGCGCCAAGTTGCTCACTGTCAAAGCTAAAGTTGCTTTCAATTAAGGTAACACTGGGGTGGTGATACAAATCCGTAATTCTCTCAATTGTTTTATTTTCTAGATAAGATGGCGCAGCGACAACCACGATTTCAAATTCTTCAACAGGTAAAGTTAGATAATCACCGATACCGTGGAAAAGGTGAAACCACGCGCCGAACGTAATATCTACCTCGTCGTTATTAAGTTGTTCGAGTGACGAAAACCGCGAGCCAGCGATCAGCTCAAAGCTAGTGGTGGGAAATTGTGTTTGGAATTTTGCCAGTATGTCGATAATAAACTGATTATCACACAATGGATCGTAGCCAACGCGAAACACGGCTTCATGGCCCTGAGCTAGGTGTTTCCCTACAGACTCTAATTGCTCAGCGCCGAGCAATAACGATTTTGCTTGGCGATAGAAGACCTTGCCTTGTGGGGTTAATATTAATCGATATTTAGAGCGATCTAATAATGCAAAACCATATTGTTGCTCGAGCTTTTTAATCGCCATAGATAACGCGGGCTGTGTTTTATGTAACGCATCTGCCGCCGCTTGAATGGTGCCTAGCTCTACCACTTTTTGCAGAGCTTTTAATTGTTCTAAGGTCATTATAATTAGCTTTGTATAAATTTAATTTATAGTGTTGATAACTTTATATAAATTTTTTTATATTCTCAAGCACGTTACTATTGATTACTGTCGTCTAATTATTAGGATTTTTTCATGTTTAGCCCGCTCTCTAATCGTAAATCTTTTGCGGTGGCTTTAATCTCTACCTTGTTGTTATCCGCATGTGGCAAAGAAGAAGCGCCACAAGCTGTCAGTTTTCCGCCGATGGTAAAAATTGTTGATGTTGGAGGCTTGTCGCAAGGCACTATTCGTCAATTTCCTGCGCAAGTAGAACCCAATAAAGACAGCCATCTTGCATTTCGTGTCAGTGGTGAATTAGCGCAGTTTGCGGTTAAAGCGGGTAATCGCGTGTCAAAAGGGCAGTTGTTGGCAAAACTCGATGACCGTGATTTTAAAATTCAGCTTAACGATCGCAAAGCGCGCCACGCGCTTGCTAAATCACAATACGAGCGCGCTAAGCAATTGCTCGATCGCAAACTTGCTTCACAGGCACAGTTCGATGAAGCAAAAGCAAATTTGCTTGTCGCGCAAGCAAACCTTAATAGCGCAAAAACGGCGCTGGAATACACGTCTCTTTATGCTCCATATGATGGCGTAATCGCTAAAGTATTTACCGAAAATTTACAGAACGTACAAGCGCAGCAGGTCATTTTGAATATGCAAAATGTCGACAGTGTTGATGTTTCGATTCAGCTTCCTGAGCGTTTGGTGGCCGTGGTTAATAAAGACTCAGGTTATTCGCCAACTGTGGTCTTTGACTCATTGCCTAACAAAGAATTTAAGGTAAAGGTAAAAGAGTGGGATGCACAAGCAGATCCGGCAACTCGTACATTCAAAGTGGTATTTACCTTAAAATTGACCGAGCAAGATAATATTCTGCCGGGGATGTCTGGCACGCTTTACGCCGATTTAGCGCAAGTGACCAAGCGCGATTACAATCAAATTGTGGTGCCGGTATCAGCAGTATTTGCTGCCGATGATAAGCAAAGTAAAGATAAAGTGCGCTACGTGTGGGTGGTGAGTGATGATATGAAAGTAAATCGCCGCGCCGTCGAAGTGGGCACGCTTACTGGTGATGGCATTGTCATTAAAAGCGGTTTGGCAGGCGATGAAAAAATTGTAGCAGCGGGCACCCATTATTTATCTGAAGGTGACGAAGTTCGCGCATGGTCTCGTGAGCGAGGCCTATAATGGATATTGCAAAACTCTCGATTAAAAATTCGGTCATTAGTTGGATGTTTGCCGCGCTGCTGTTAATTGGCGGCGTCATTTCTTACACCGATTTAGGGCGCTTGGAAGATCCTGAATTTACTATCAAAGAAGCGATGATAATTACCACTTACCCCGGCGCTAGCCCACTGCAGGTTGAAGAAGAGGTCAGTTATCCGATTGAGAATGCGCTGCAGCAATTGCCGTCGATTAAAAAAATCCGTTCTATTTCTACGCCGGGCATGTCACAAATCATCGTTGAGATGAAAGGCACCTATCGCAAGCAAGAGCTACGTCAGATTTGGGATGAAGTGCGCCGTAAAGTTAATGACTTAGCAGGTAATTTTCCACAAGGGGTTAATACCCCGCAAATCAAAGATGATTTTGGCGATGTCTTTGGCGTGATGCTGGCGTTAACTGGCCAAGGTTACAGCAACGAAGAACTGAAAGATTATTCTGACTTTTTACGCCGCGAGCTGGTACTCGTTGACGGTGTGAGTAAAGTTGGCGTTGCTGGCACCCAGCAAGAAATGGTCGTGGTAGAAATTTCTCGCAGCAAGCTCGTGTCGCTTGGTATTCCGCAAGCCAATATTTTTGAATTGCTCCGCACTCAAAATACCGTGTCTAACGCTGGAAAAATCAAAGTGGGTGAGGAGTCTATCCGTTTCCACTCTACTGGCGAATTTAGCGATGTTAAAGAATTAGAAACACTGATTATTTCCGCTCCGGGTGCTAGTGAACTCATTTATTTAGGCGATGTTGCCAATATCAGCCGCGAATATAATGACGTGCCAAATCACATTACTTATTACAATCAGCAACAGGCTTTGTTGATCGGCGTTTCCTTTGCTTCTGGTGTTAATGTTGTTGAGGTTGGTGAGCGTCTGAGTAAGCGTCTTGAAGAGCTTGAATATTTTAAGCCGCTAGGCCTGGAGATAGACACGGTTTACAATCAACCTGTTGAAGTCGAAAACTCAGTATCCGGTTTTATTTTAAGTCTCGTTGAAGCGGTGGCGATCGTTATTTTGGTGCTGCTTATCTTTATGGGGCCACGCAGCGGTTTCCTCATCGGTTTGATTTTGATGATTACCGTATTCGGCTCATTCATCTTTATGAAATTAATGGAGATTGAATTACAACGTATCTCGCTTGGTGCGTTGATTATTGCATTAGGGATGCTGGTGGATAACGCCATTGTGGTTACGGAAGGTATTCTCATTGGCAAGAAAAAAGGTCGCACTACCATTGAAGCGGCGAGCGATATCGTTAAACAAACCAAGTGGCCACTACTTGGCGCGACTATTATTGCGGTAACCGCTTTTGCGCCAATTGGCTTGTCGTCAGACGCAACTGGCGAGTTTGCCGGTAGCTTGTTCTGGGTACTATTGATTTCACTGCTGCTTAGCTGGGTAACCGCGGTTACTTTAACGCCATTTTTCGCCAACTTATTATTCGGTAAATCAAAAGCTGACGCGCAAGATCAAGGCGATAGTGATCCTTATCAGGGCGCGATGTTTGTCGCCTATAAGAAATTCGTTAATTTTTGTATCCGATTTAAGGCGCTGTCGGCCATTGCTATCGTTGCCATTTTAGTGGTATCGGTGATTGGGTTTGGCCAGGTTAAACAATCATTTTTTCCTGCATCTAATACGCCGATGTTCTATGTCGATCTTTGGCGCTATCAAGGCTCTGATATCCGTGAAACACAAAAGGATATCGCAAAACTAACAGAGCACTTAATGAAGCAAGAAGGCGTTGAGCAGGTAACGTCTACTGTTGGTCAGGGCGCGTTGCGATTTATGCTGACTTATGGGCCTGAAAAAGCTTATTCGGCGTTTGGACAGCTTATTGTTCGAGCGGAAGACCGTGAACAGCAACTGGTGATAATGAAAGAGTTGCGGGGCTATTTACGCGATAACTTCCCTGATGCATTAGCGAAAATCAAGCCGATGGAAATCGGTCCGCCGGTTGAGTCGAAAATTGAGGTACGTTTCTCCGGTCCCGATCCAGATGTACTCAGAGGCCTTGCAGCGCAGGCAAAACAAATTCTATTGAATAACCCTGCGGCATTTAATGTGCGTCACGACTGGCGCCAGCGTAGTAAAACGATTCGTCCAATTTTCAATGAAGCCGCTGCACGCCGTGTCGGAATTACTAAAGCGGATCTCGATGATTTGTTATTAGTTAGCTATACAGGTAAAGCAGTAGGTTTATATCGCGACGGTACGCAAATGTTGCCTATTGTGGCGCGCGCACCTGACAACGAACGATTATCGGTAGACAGTCTAAATGCATTGCAAATTTATAGCCGCAGTCTAGGTCGCTATATTCCGGTGAGTCAAATCGTTGATGGATTCGAAACCCAATGGGAAGATGCCATTATTATGCGCCGCGATCGCAAGCGTACCATTACCGTGAAAGCCGATCACGACGTACTTGGTGATGGTACTGCAGCACAGGTATTTAACCAAGTTCGTCCTGTGATTGAAGCGATTGAAGTGCCGCGTGGTTATGTCATGGAGTGGGGCGGTGAGTACGAAAGCTCAACTGACGCACAAAAGGCGTTGATGGGTGGCTTGCCATTAGGGTATTTGATCATGTTTATGATCACCGTATTCTTGTTTAATTCAATCCGTCAGCCGTTAGTCATATGGGTAACTGTGCCGATGGCTATTATCGGTGTTGCTGGTGGCTTGTTGGTGATGCAGGCGCCATTTAGCTTTATGGCTTTGCTAGGGCTGCTTTCTTTGACGGGGATGCTGATTAAAAATGGCATTGTGTTGCTAGATCAAATCAATATTGAACTCGATTCAGGCTTAGACCCCATCGATGCCATCTTAAATGCTGGTGCAAGTCGTGTTCGCCCAGTTGCAATGGCGGCGATAACAACCATTTTAGGGATGATTCCATTGTTGTTTGATGTGTTCTTCCAATCAATGGCGGTAACTATCATGTTCGGGTTAGGCTTTGCGACAATCCTAACACTCGTTTATGTCCCGGTGTTTTACGCGATGTTCTTTGGCATTAAACACCGTTAAACGCCATTACATTTCACGCTCAAGAAGGCGCAGCTAACCACTGCGCCTTCTTTTTTTGCGTGAAAATCGTTATGTTAAGAGTGTCGAGAAGAGAGCAACAACACAAAATCTTACAAACTCATGCGAGTTCATTACAATTTGCTCGGATGTTATTTGCTATATTTCGTCGACTTTTACTTTCAACTCATTGGTAGGATGCCGACATGGCGACAAAAAAGCAGAAATTTTTCCCCTTCCTAATACTTTTAATCTCAGTGGGCGTTGCCATTGGGTTTGTAATGCTGAAAGAGCCACCAGAAGAAAAAGTGCCAGAAGAATTTGTTCAAGTGGTAAAAACCAAGCCTATTGAAGTGACTGACCTTGTCATGACGGTGAACTCTCAAGGTATGGTGATGCCTGAAGAGAAAACGGTGATGGTGGCACAAGTTGGCGGAAAAATCGTTAAGCTTGCGCCGGCCTTTAGACGTGGCGGCATGATTAAAGCTGGGGATGTGCTAGCTTGGATTGACGATAGCGATTACCAAACACAGCTCGTGGAAGCTCAAGCTAATTTGGCCTCGGCACGCGCATCACTCCAACAAGAAAAAGCAAAAGGGCGCGTAGCAGAAGTTGAGTGGGAGCAAATCACTAACGCTAGTCCATCTGAGTTGGGCTTGCGCAAACCACAACTTGCGCAAGAAGTTGCTCGGGTGCGCGCTGCAACCGCTGGCGTATCTCGCGCAGAGCGCAATTTATCTCGCACTCAGATCATCGCGCCTTATGATGCCATCATCGATACTCGTAATATTGGTTTAGGCAGTATTGTTGGCAGTGGCAGCGTTATTGGCGAGCTGTCTCGCACCGATATTGCGCAAATTCGTTTGCCCATTGCTGATAAAGATATGGGTTTCTTAATCGCACAGGGCATTGATGCCAAAGTGACCTTATCGGCATTGTTCAATGGTATCCCAACCCAGTGGCAAGCGCGTATTGTCCGCAATGAAGGTATTATTGACAGTAAATCGCGAATGAACTACCTAGTTGCTGAGGTGGTAGCGCCATATTTACTAGAAAAACCATTACGCTTTGGTAGTTATGTTACAGCGCAGATCGATGGCATTGTGATTCCTAATGCCAGTATTGTACCTCGTCATTTAGTTGAAGTGCGTGGTTTAGCCTTTGCCACGCAAGACAATAAATTACATTTCGAACCTGTGTCCGTTGTAAGGCAACAAGGTGACAACGTGATTATTGCGGGTGATTTAGGCAACTACCGCAACATAATTGTTAGCGCTCTTGATGCGCCTGTTGAGGGCATGAAAATCTCAGTGATGGCTGAGTCTTCAGCACAAGACGCGCAATCTGTAGCAGTGAGTGAGGCAAAATAATGGAAGCCGTTAACGAGACTAAAGAAAAAGGCCTCATCGCGTGGTTTGCTCGCAACAATGTTGCAGCAAACTTATTGATGATTTTTATTATCGTCGGTGGTTTGATGGCGTCCTTAATTGTGCGCAAACAGATGTTTCCACTCGAAGAAATCAACTGGATTTCAGTGAGCGTTCCTTATTTAGGAGCTGCACCACAGGAAGTTGAAGAGGGCATTACGGTAAAAGTCGAAGAGGCGCTGGAAAGTGTTGAAGGCTTAAAACGCGTTATTACCTATTCTAATCGTAATTCATCAAGTGCTTGGATCGAAGTCGACAGTGATTTTGATATGCAAGAGGTACTCGACGAGGTCAAGGTTCAAATTGATTCAATTTCTAGCTTTCCTGATGGTATTGAACGTCCTGTTGTAACACGTGAGAAATTTCGCCAAGAGGTTATGTACATAAGTTTGTACGGCGACCTATCGCCTAGACAGCTGAAAGAGCTGGGTAAAGGTATTCACGATGAAATTCAGCAGTTAAGTAATGTAAATATCTCAGATTTTTACAGCGGTTTACCTTATGAAATCAGTGTTGAAATTGATCAAAACAAGTTAAGAGAATATCAGCTCTCGTTTCGTGATGTTGCTAATGCCATTCGTAGTTTTTCATCGAATATGTCTGCGGGGCAAATTCGTGCCGATAATGGCATTATTTCGATGCGGGTTGAAAATCAGGCGTATAACCAGCAGCAGTTTGAGCAGATCCCTGTAATTACCCTTAGCGATGGCACAATATTGCAATTAGGTGATTTAGCGACCGTCAACGATGGTTTTATCGAAGGACTGCGCTATGCAAAGTTCAACGGTAAAAACTCAGTGACCTTTTATGTTGGCGCTTCTAGCGATCAGTCGATGACTGCCATTGCTGAGCAAGTCAAAAAGTACATCGATCTTAAAAAGCACGAGTTGCCGCAGGGTGTCAGTTTAGAACCTTGGGTCGACATGACGTTTTACCTTAACGGCCGTCTTAACATGATGCTAGAAAACATGGTCTCCGGTGGCGTGTTGGTGTTTTTGATGTTAGCGCTATTTTTACGCTTGCGACTAGCCTTTTGGGTAATGATGGGATTACCAGTTAGTTTCTTGGGCGCATTATTTTTTATGCCGATGGAGTTTGTTGATCAAACCATCAACGTCACCAGTTTATTTGCGTTCATTCTCGTGCTAGGGGTTGTGGTGGATGATGCCATTGTTGTTGGTGAGAGTGCCAGTGATGAGATCGAACGTAAAGGTCACTCATTGGATAATGTTGTGCGCGGCGTTAAACGGGTGGCTGTGCCGGCAACCTTTGGCGTATTGACAACCATTGCTGCGTTTTTACCTATGGTAATGAGCAGTGGACCAGGCTCTGCGATGTCTCAGGCGATTGGTTATGTGGTGGTTTTGTGTTTGATCTTTAGTTTGATTGAATCAAAACTTATTCTACCTGCCCATTTAGCGCATATGCGCATGAGCAATGATCAGCCTAGTGGCTTTATGCATCGCGTACGTAGCACTATTGATGGTGGCTTAAAGCGCTTTGTAGAAAACTCCTATCGCCCAATTTTAACCAAAGCTATCCATTATCGTTATTCGATTTTTATGGGCTTTACCGGCATCTTAATCATTAGTGCAGGCCTGTTTGGTGGCGGTGCTATTCGTTATATTGGTATGCCGTCGGTACCGCATGATTTTCCACGCGTATCAATCGAGATGAAGCAGCAAGCGTCAGAACAAGCCACCTTGGACGCAATAAAAGCTGTGGAGCAGGTGCTGCGCAATATTGATAAGGAAATCGAGCAAGAAATTGGTGTTGGCGCAATTAGCGATATTAACGCGCGATTAGAATCTCGCACTTCAGGGGAAGTCATGGTGAAGATGACGGATCCTGAGCTTCGCACCTTAGATACCTTCCAAGTAGCTCAGCGCTGGCGTGATGCATTGCCGAATATGCCGGGCGTTAAATCGATTTCAGTGAGTGATAATCTATTTGGCGGCGGCCGTGATGATGGCGATGTTAGCTTTAGACTCGTTGGTAAAAACGATGATGAGCTAGTGGCGGCGACTAAAGCGCTAAAAGATAAACTCAAGAGTTTAAAAGGGGTGTCAGATGTTAATGACAGTCGTCAAAGCGCGACGCAGGAAGTGCAATTTAAACTTAATCCGCTAGCATTTAGTTTAGGTTTAACGCTGCAAGACGTTGCTTCACAAGTGAATTTTAGTTTTTACGGCCTAGAAGCGCAGCGTATTTTGCGTGATACCGAAGAGCTTAAAGTGATGTTGCGTTATCCAAAATCACAGCGCAGCTCAATTGGCGATATAGACACGACATTAATCAAAACACCAACCGGGGATTATGTGCCGCTATCTGAATTGGCAACCATTACCTTAACTGATGGCGTAAATCGCATTCGTCGTGAAGCTGGTCAGCGAACCATTAGTGTTTGGGCGTCGGTAGATAGCGCTCAAGTGGAAACCTTTAAGGTTGCTTCTGATATTCGCGATAATTTTATGCCGCAGCTTCTAAAGCTTTATCCAAGCGTTAAAACGGAATTAGCAGGGCGTATTCAAGAGGAAATGGATGGCGTATTTGAGCAGCTGCGCAACTTTGGTATGTCGTTGATGCTGATTTTCGCGCTGTTGGCGATCCCATTGCGCTCATATTCTCAGCCAATCATCATAATGTCAGCAATTCCGTTTGGTGTGGTAGGTTCGGTGTTAGGTCATTTACTCTTTGGTTTGGATTTAAGCTTAATGTCAATTTTCGGCATTATTGCGGCTGCCGGTGTTGTGGTTAACGACTCTTTGGTGATGGTGGATTTTGTCAACAAGGCGCGTGAACAGGGTATTCGTATTAAAGATGCTGTGGTACAAGCAGGTACTAAGCGTTTTAGAGCGATTATCCTGACCTCGCTAACGACCTTTATTGGCTTAATGCCAATAATCTTTGAAACCAGTTTGCAAGCCAAAATTGTTATTCCCATGGCTATATCACTGGCCTTTGGTGTCTTATTCGCCACCGTAGTTACCTTGATATTCATTCCGTGTTTCTACGTGGTGCTAGAAGATGTTAAAGCGCTGCTTGGTAGAGGCGGTGACAGAACTATTGACCAGAAGCCTCATTCGTCACGCTCACACATGATAAGTGATGGGAGTCCGACAAGCTATTACAGCGATTCAACGGGTGGTTCTTCGTCAGGAGATTAAGCTGAAATTGCTTAGCTTTTAAAAGCCTCAGATAGAATCTTTTATCTGAGGCTTTTTTATTTTCATGACAATTAAATTTGGTAGCGCTATTGCTGTATTTCCCATGATGTTTGTTTTAAGGCACTTAGGTAGATGGTTGTTGTTTAAATATTAAAAAGCAATGCAAGTGAATTGTTTATTTTGTTTGGAACATTAAAAAAGCCAGCGTGATGCTGGCTTTTTAAGGTTTATTAATTAGCGACTATTTTAAGCCTTTGCTAATTAAGATTAGGTCTTGCTCTTTTAGCGTACCTGCTGTTTGTTTTAGGCTAAGTACTGACAAGATGTATTGGTAACGAGCATCTGATAGTTGACGCTTCGAGTTGTACACTTGGCGCGTTGAGTTTAGAACGTCAACGATAGTACGCGTACCTACCTCAAAACCAGCTTCAGTGGCTTTTAATGCACTGTCAGCTGATTTAGCTGCTTGCTCGTAAGCTTTGATTGATGAGATAGATGCGCGAACGTTATTGAAGTTGTTGCGAACGTTACGCACTACGCTGCGGTGGTCTTGCTCAAGCTTTTGTGCGCTAGCAACATAACCAAAACGCGATTGCTCAACTTGTGAAGTCTTAGCGCCACCACTATAAATTGGCACATTTAATTTAACACCAACTGATGCACCCAACGTTTTGTCGCCTTTAAAATCTTTATCAGCAGATACTGTTGCACCTAGTGTTGGTAAGTGACCAGACTTTGCCAACTCGATACGTTGTTTCGCGATATCTTGGGCTAAACGGCTATCTAATAGCGTAAGGTTGTTTTCTTCAGCAAGCTTAATCCACTCAGCAGATGATGCTGGTTGTGGAATAGCAGCGCTAAATGAATCGGTGTTTAATTCATCTAAATCACTGTGCTTTAGGCCTGTGATTTCTGTTAACACTTCAAGGCTGTTTTCAAGGCTGTTTAATGCCATGATTTCATTAGCTGTCGATAAATCGAACTGCGCTTGTGCTTCGTGTACGTCAGTGAATGCATTTAGACCAACTTCAAAACGTTGTTTGGTTTGTTCTAATTGACGCTCAATAGCGCGTTTTTCTGCTTGTACGAAAGATAGATTATCTTTGTTTTTCAATACGTCGAAGTAGGCGTTAGCGACGCGTAAGATCAACCCTTGTTGCGCTGCTGCCAATTGTGCATCACTGCGAGACGCTGATTTTTCAGACAGGCTTAGGCTTAACCATGAACCGTGTGAGTAGATTTGTTGGGTTAGAGTTAGATTAGCGCTGCTTGACCATTGTGAACTCCATTTAAAGCTACCAGTTGCGTCATTACCGCCTGTACCTGCGCTGATAGAACCAGAAATCTGTGGCAATAGTACGGCGCGAGATTCGTTAATGGCTTCGAAGCTAGAGTCACGGTTTGCTTTAGCTTGTTTGATTTGTGGATCGCCTTGTAAGGCTTGCTGATAAATTTGATGCAATCCGTCTGCGTTGGCTGTCATAGAAAGTAAACCTAAGCTTACTGACAACATGAGTTTATTTAATTTAGAGCTCATTTGAAATCCTAAGGGTTATTTGGATAATTTGTGCTTAATTTAAGCGTTTTTACGTCACTTAACCAGTCGCCAAGTGTAACAGTTTGTTTTATGCGATAAACGTCGACTTTCTCGTTGAAAGTCATAGCGTTTTTCGAAATTTTCGTACTAGCCATAGTAATGGTGTCTAAGCTAACATATTTCAAGTTATACTGCGCAATAATAATGTAATTTTACCCCGCAAGATGTAAATCTTTGTAAAGGTTAGTGTATCAATGAAATCCTTTTCTAAAAACGACGTCAACGTCGTCAAGAAAGAAGTGGTCTTTCAAGGCTATTTCCGCATGCTCAAATATTATTTCACTCATGCGCTGTTCGGTGGTGGCACCAGTGAGATTGTTGAACGTGAACTATTTGAGCGAGATACTGCAGTTGCCGTAATACCTTACGATCCTGTACGTGACCAAATTGTGATGGTGGAGCAAATTCGCGTTGGCGCTTTTGAACACGACGTCAATCCATGGATGGTTGAATTGGTGGCCGGCATGATAGAGGAAGGCGAAGAGGCAGATGAGGTTGCTAAGCGCGAACTGTTTGAAGAAACTGGATTGGAATGTCAGCGGCTTGAAAAACTGTTCAGTTATTTGGTGAGCCCTGGCGGCACTTCGGAGCGTATAGATTTGTACATTGCTCATGTTGATGCGTCTAAGGCTGCTGCAATAGCCGGTCTTGAAAGCGAATCAGAAGATATTAGAACACTGGTTATGGATGTAAATTGCGCACTTGAACAATTGAGCAAAGCCAAGTTCCAAAATGGTGTTACTATAGTGGGCTTGCAATGGTTGGCGCTTAATCATCAGAAGATGAAGGACAAATGGGCGTCTTAACGTTTCCCAATTAGCTGAGTGGTCTATGGCGAGTTATTGTCAATCTAAACCCAAATATCAACCAGATATGCTGGCGCTTCATCGTGCTCATTCTTATAACTATCTATTGATATTAAAGTTACTTCCTGAATTTACCCTCGATAAGCCGTATTTTTTCCACTTAGACAACGGCTGTTATCAATTGAGTATTTGCGAGCAAACGCAATACACCAGTGTGTTAGACATCGAGAACATTGCTTCAAGTGTCGAGGTGGGTGAGGAAAATGCCACCAGCCTCACACCTCGTTTAAAAGTTCGCTTGTATCACGATGCCCAAATGGCAGAAGTGTTAGCCAGTCGACAGATCCGTTATTTTAAATCGCGTTATGATTATCCCAATCGGTTAATGCAACAACCGGATGAGAAATATCAAATTAATAAGTTTTTAACACAGTGGCTAGAGCATTGTTTTAAAGACGGGCGTGTAATGACATTGGATCCGAGGCATTCATGAACGAAGACATTTTAAGGCTAGGACAGGCCAATCCACAGATCTTGCAGTTTAGCGATCTCCATTTATCGACCAGTGATGAATTGATGGGCATAAATTGCGACGAGAGTTTTGCGGCAGTTAAAGCATTAGCATCGCAATATCACAGTGCGGATTTAACATTAATTACAGGTGATATCTCTCAAGATCACAGTGAAACTTCTTACCAGAAATGTTGTGAAATATTTCGCTATCAACAGCACCCTGTTGCATGGATTACTGGCAACCACGACGATGTCCAAATGCAAAACGACATTCTGTCAGTGGGTGCTATAACCCCCGCCAAACGTATTCTGTTTAAGCATTGGCAGCTATTACTGCTTAATTCTCAAATTCCCGGTAAAATCTGCGGTGCGATTAGCGATGAAGAGCTCGCACAAATAAAGCAGGCTGCTGCTGATTATCCCAATCACCATTTAATGCTTGTGATGCATCACCATCCTATTTCGATGGAAAGCGCATGGATTGACAATCATTGCCTGACTAATCGTGACGAGCTATGGCAGGTGGCCAATGAGGTTGGTAACGTTAAAGGCATGATGTTTGGTCATGTCCATCAATTGGTGGATGAAGAGCGCGATGGCGTGCGTGTATTAGGTTGTCCGTCAACAAGTGTTCAATTTACGCCTAAACAAGATGACTTTTCAGTTGACGATGCCCAGCCGGGCTTTCGTTATTTAGAACTCCTTGCCAATGGCACCATTAAGACTAAGGTGCACCGCGTTGAAGACAACAAGTTTTTAGCCACCTTCGATCCAGCAGGCTATTAGCGTTAATAAACCAAACCATCTTTTTGCTACGAGCAATAAGATGGTTTATGCTGCTGTCCATTGTTTTTATTGATGCAGTATACAAGTGATCAAACCACGTTTTCTAATTTATCTCCACGGCTTTAATAGCTCACCGAAATCGCTAAAAGCGCAGCAAATGCACGATTTTGTGAGTGAAAATCACCTGCAGATCAATCTTATTATCCCCGAGCTTGCTGTAAATGCTCACGAGGCGTTAAGCCAAATTAAGCAGATTGTCGATGATATTAAATCACAGTATCCAACGGCGGATATCGGCTTTGTGGGAAGCTCCATGGGAGGTTTTTTGGCGACTAAGTGCAGTGAGCTTTATAACACGAAAGCTGTGCTGATTAATCCCGCGGTTGCGCCACATCGGCTAATACAGCACTTGATTGGCGAGCACACCAATCCATACTCTGGTAAGTCTTTTTCAGTGACGGAGCAAGACGGCGAAGAGTTGGCTAAGCTTCATTTTGATAAAATTACCTCGCCACCTAATATCTGGGTGTTGTTGCAACAAGGAGATGAAACCCTTGATTATCGTGATGCAATAGCCCTTTATCAAAGCTGTCGAATGACCCTCGAACCCCTTGGCGATCACGGTTTTGTTGGCTTTAATCGCTTTTTGCATGCAATTGTAGAATTTTTATTCGAAAATTGATGTTAACTACTTAAATCATCACACAAATTTCGCTACACTGAGCGCAATAATAAGTATCCCGAAAAGGCCCACAAGTGACAGAACAGCAATACAATTCGGATGCCATCGAAGTCCTCAATGGTTTAGAGCCCGTTAAGCGCCGTCCTGGCATGTATACCGACACCACGCGTCCTAATCATTTGGGACAAGAAATTATCGATAATAGTGTTGATGAAGCCCTTGCTGGCTTTGCTAGCTCTATTCAGATTATTCTCCATGAAGATCATTCACTAGAAGTTATCGATGACGGTCGTGGTATGCCCATTGATATTCACCCTGAAGAAGGAGTGAGTGGTGTTGAACTTATTTTATGTAAGCTGCATGCTGGTGGTAAGTTTTCTGGTAAAAATTATGCCTTTTCTGGTGGTCTTCACGGGGTGGGCATTTCAGTAGTTAATGCGTTATCAACCCGTGTCGAAGTGGCTATTCGCCGAGATGCAAAAGTTTATGAAATTGCATTTGAGAATGGCGATAAAGTTGAAGAACTTAGAGAAACTGGGACTTGTGGTAAGCGCAATACCGGTACGAGAGTACGTTTTTGGCCTGATGCCTCTTATTTCGATTCTAACAAGTTTTCTATATCACGCCTCAATCATAACTTGCGTTCAAAAGCAGTATTGTGTCCTGGATTAAAAATTAAATTCACCAATAAGATCACTAAAGATGTTCAAGAATGGTGTTACGAGTCAGGATTACAGGATTACCTGCTAGAAACAGTGAAAGAATGGCCATGTCTGCCTGAAATTCCATTTGTTGGCAGTATGAGTAGCAAATCTGAGGCCGTTGACTGGGCTGTTGTGTGGCAACCAGAGGGAGGCGATGCGCTTAGCGAGAGCTACGTAAACCTTATTCCAACTATTCAGGGCGGTACGCATGTAAATGGCCTGCGCGCGGGCTTGTTAGACGCAATGCGTGAGTTTTGTGAATTTAGAAATCTCTTGCCACGCGGTATTAAGCTAACGCCTGATGATATTTGGGATCGCTGTAGCTTCGTTTTGTCAGTTAAAATGCAAGATCCGCAATTTGCGGGACAAACCAAAGAGCGCTTATCGTCTCGTCAATGTAGTGCATTCGTTTCTGGCGTGGTGAAAGATGCCTTTAGTTTGTGGCTCAATCAGCACACCGAAATCGCTGAGCAAATCGCTGATCTGTGTATTAATAACGCACAACGTCGTATGAAGGCGACCAAGAAAATCGCCCGTAAAAAGGTGACATCAGGCCCTGCACTACCGGGCAAACTCACCGATTGTACCGGACAAGATCCATCGCGAGCTGAACTATTCCTAGTTGAGGGTGACTCGGCGGGTGGTAGTGCTAAGCAAGCACGTGATCGTGATTTCCAAGCGGTGATGCCACTGCGCGGTAAAATTCTTAATACATGGGAAGTGGAATCGACTCAGGTATTGGCCTCACAAGAGGTACACGATATTTCGGTGGCCATCGGTTTAGATCCTGACTCGTCAGATTTATCGGCACTGCGTTATGACAAAATTTGTATTTTAGCTGATGCTGACTCGGATGGTCTGCATATCGCCACGCTATTGTGTGCACTTTTTATGATGCACTTTAGAGAGCTTGTCCGCCAAGGCCATGTTTATGTGGCTATGCCACCGCTCTATCGTATCGATATCGGTAAAGAAGTGTTTTACGCTCTCGATGAAGATGAGAAAAATGGCATTTTAGATCGCATCGAAGCCGAGAAAAAACGCGGTAAAGTAAATGTACAACGCTTCAAAGGCTTGGGGGAAATGAACCCGCTGCAGCTGCGTGAAACTACCATGGATCCTAACACTCGCCGTCTAGTCCAATTAACACTAGATGAAGAAGAGCAAACTTGTGAAGTGATGGATATGTTACTCGCCAAAAAACGCTCACCAGATCGCCGCCAATGGTTAGAAACCAAGGGCAACTTAGCGCAAACAATTAATAATATTGAAGAGTAGGCTGGATAAATGAGTAATGAAACACTAATGAGCTTAGACGGCGTTGAACAACAATCGATGCACAGCTTTACCGAAGACGCCTATTTAAATTACTCAATGTACGTGATTATGGACAGGGCCTTACCGCATATTGGCGATGGTTTAAAGCCTGTACAGCGCCGCATTGTTTACGCCATGAGCGAGTTAGGTCTTAACGCGTCTGCAAAATACAAAAAATCTGCCCGTACCGTAGGTGACGTGCTTGGTAAATTCCATCCCCATGGTGATACTGCCTGTTACGAAGCCATGGTGTTAATGGCGCAGCCGTTTTCTTATCGCTATCCATTGGTTGATGGTCAAGGTAACTGGGGCGCGCCAGACGATCCTAAATCATTCGCTGCGATGCGTTATACCGAAGCTAAACTCTCGAAATTTAGTGAAGTGATGCTAGGGGAGCTTGGTCAAGGCACTGTTGAGTGGCAGCCAAATTTTGATGGCACCATGAAAGAGCCAGTGGTACTTCCAGCGCGTCTGCCACACATTTTACTTAACGGTATCACCGGTATTGCCGTTGGTATGGCAACGGATATTCCGCCGCATAACGTACGTGAAGTTGCCAATGCCACCGTAGCTTTGTTAGAAAAGCCGAAAGCCGAATTGGGTGAGTTACTTGAGCATGTTCAAGGGCCTGATTACCCAACCAATGCCGAAATTATTACGCCAAAAGCCGATATCGAAAAGATTTACACCACGGGTAAAGGCTCAATTAAGATGCGCGCCGTGTTTGATATCGAAGATGGCGAAGTGGTGATTTCTGCACTGCCGCATCAGGTATCTGGCGCGAAAATTTTAGAGCAAATCGCCAGCCAAATGCAGTCGAAGAAACTGCCGATGGTGTCTGATTTACGCGACGAGTCTGATCACGAATGTCCAACGCGCTTGGTCATAGTACCGCGCTCAAACCGCGTTGATATCGACGGTTTAATGAATCATTTATTTGCCACTACAGATCTTGAGAAAAACTACCGCGTTAATCTTAATATCCTCGGGCTAGATAACCGTCCACGCGTGATGGGACTGCATGACATTCTAACCGAGTGGATTGAATATCGTCTTGAGACGGTACGCCGTCGCTTACAACATCGTCTTGATAAGATTTTAGCGCGTCTACACATTTTAGATGGCTTATTGATTGCCTTTTTGAATATCGACGAAGTGATTGAAATCATTCGTACCTATGACGATCCAAAAGCCGAGTTAATGTCGCGCTTTAGCCTCACGCAAATTCAAGCGGAAGCTATTTTAGAGATTAAACTTCGTCAACTTGCCAAACTTGAAGAAATTAAAATTAGAGCCGAGCAAGAAGAGCTGGCGGCAGAGCGTGATAAGATTGAACTAACGCTATCGAGCGAGCGGCGTATGAAGACCTTGGTGAAAAAGGAAATCATCGCGGATGCCGAGAAGTTTGGCGATGATCGCCGTTCACCGATTATCGAGCGTAGCGAAGCAAAAGCATTATCAGAAAAAGATTTGGTGCCAAGTGAAGCAGTAACTGTTGTGGTATCAGAAAAAGGCTGGGCGCGCTGCGCCAAAGGCCATGACATCGAACCACAAAACCTCAGCTACAAAGCTGGTGATGCGTACCTAAGTTCGGCTAAAGGGCGCTCTAATCAGCCTGTGGTGTTTATTGATACCTCAGGCCGAGCGTATAGCACCGATGCTCACACCTTGCCATCGGCGCGTAGTCAAGGGGAGCCGCTCACGGGCCGCTTTACCTTAGGCGCTGGTGAAACTATTGCTCACACGGTGATGGGGGGCGAAGAGCAACTGTTCTTAATGGCCACCGATGGCGGTTATGGTTTTATTGGTTCATTCAATGACATGGTATCTGCGAATAAAAAAGGTAAAGCACTACTGTCACGTCCTAAGGGCAGTGAAGTAATGGCACCAGTTAAAGTGCAGGATTACGACAATCAGCTGTGTCTAGCCATTTCAAACGAAGGTCGCATGCTAATTTTCCCACTGGAAAGTCTACCTAAGCTAAGCAAGGGTAAAGGGAATAAGATTATTAATATTCCTAGCTCACGCGTTGCTACTCGCGAAGAGTTTGTCAAACAAATCTCCGTGCTTAATCGCGACAGTGACGTGACCTTGTATGCAGGTAAACGCAAGCTAATGCTTAAAGCCAGTGATTTAGAACATTACATTGGCGAACGTGGCCGTCGTGGTAATAAGCTGCCACGTGGCCTACAGCGCGTCGACTCGATTGATGTCAATTTGGGTGAACCTTTGGTTGAAGAAGAGTCCCAAGCGACACCTGATGAGTCAGTTTAATCAATGAAACAACCGATGGTGGGTTTTCACAAGGACGATGAAAACCACTGGGTGGCCAAACTCGCGTGCGGCCACAATCAACACGTCCGTCACGATCCGCCGTGGCAAAATCGCCCTTGGGTACAAAACAAACATACGCGTGATGCCATGTTAGGTATCGAGCTTACCTGTGTTAAGTGTGATGAAAACGCCCCCCGTGACTGGCACTCCCTTTCTGACTTCCTTGAAAATAGTGATAAAGAGTAAAGAATCCCGTATGAGTCAAATTATTACTAAAGCCCAATTAATCGATATCTTAAATCAATGGCATAGCGATCAAATTACCACCGAAAAACTGCAAGTGTGGATGATAGATAACTTCGAGCCAGAGGAGTTTGATATTGGCAAAGGCGAAGAAGAGCACACCGTTGAGGCCATGCATATCGTGATGAATGAATATGAGCTGGTGGACGAGGCAAAATGTTTAAAAGCAGGCGCCAAGCTGGCGATTGACTTTATTAATGCGACGCCAGATAGTTTTATGACAACGCGCGGCGAGTTTTTGCGTAATGGATTTAGTGACTAAGTCAGCTCAATAGTTAAGGATTACGGACGATGAAAAGCCTTATTTCTCTATCATTAACATTATTGTTGTTGATTGGGTTGCTCTTTGCGAGCCTACTTGGTGAAAATCACCGAGTAGATTCGTTAATTGAGCAGTATATGCAGCAACTTACAACAAATGAACTACCAGATAATTGCTTTGCTCTAAACGGAGCATCTAGCGAACTATCACGAGGTCAATGTTTGGACGATAACTTTATCCTTAACTTAAGTCTCTTAGAGTATTTTGGGGTATTAGAAGGAAACTTCGAGCTTAAAATCCGTCGTGAACAATTTTGGATGCCTTTGGTAAACGATACGATTAATGTCAGTATTGCTTTGTCTCCAGCCTTAACAGAAGATGCTGACCATGCGAATGGCGACACTGTTTACTTGACTAACTTTTTTCAAGTAGCGAGAAAAAACGGGCATTGGCGAGTCATTGGCATGGCGATTAATGATGAGAACTTAGCAGAGATTATTGCTCAAAATAAGACTACGTTGAACGTCGAAAAATATGTGAAATTTGGCGACAATAAATTTAAATTACTTCCTCAGACAATTGATTTTCATTCGTTATCTTTGGAGGAAAAACATCTTTTAAAATATAGTATGGCGAGATTATTGGATAAATTGCTGAATCTAAAAGCGCAAGCGTCGATTGATAAATCGAGCGAACCCGCAGTTCAGTAATCTAATCGCTTCAAAATTTCTAGAAGTAATCAAAAAATCGCCTAACACACCATCAAATCAACATTTGTGACGCAAAGCCATTGCAGCGTTTGAAATAAACCGTATGATGCACGCCTTTATTTTTCGGTAGGCGCTGTCATGTTGCAAATTGTCTATCGTCTTAGTCTTGTATTTCATGCGTTGTGGAGCTGTTACACGTGAAAAGTTTATTGATTTCTCCTTCTAAGATGTCGCTGTCAGGCGCGCAATCTGCAATTTATCAAAAAGTGTTAGAGCAGGTGGCACCGCTCAGTTTAAATTTGATGGCAGTAAAGGTTGAAAATCATCCAGATGATTTTTTAGGTTGGTGTCATGAATTACTCGACGTGTGTGTCAATCGCATCAATCGTGATTTAATGGATGAGGCGCAGTTTAAGCCGCTTAAAAAACTTATCGCGCTGTTAGAACAAGCCCTTAGCGTGACGCAAATTAATATGGCGAAGGTTGCGCCATGGATACTTTATCAAGAGTTTATAACTGACCAATCAGTGCGTCACGGATTAGATGAGCGCCTGCGCTTACTTGATTATGTGTCAAAGCTCGATTTATCACAGCTTGGCGAATTAACAGTTGAAGATCGCTTAGCCGTTGTCGGTAAGCACTCGGCTAGCCATGATACTGCTTTATACAACTTTGATGTGCAGTGGTTTGGACAAACGAAAACAGCTAAAGGTTTTCATGAATTACTTAGTGTTAATCCTAGTGCTTTCGATGAGGCGTTAGCGGCAATCCCTAATGAGGGCGAAGTGACACAAGTACAGTTTGCGGACTTTGTTGCGGCCTTTATGATGGCGAATATGAGTACGGGAGAGAAGCCAAACCTCGCTGTTGCCACTCGATTACTGGCGATGAAGCGCCCTGACCAATTTGTGGTAGTAACTAGTAGTAAATTAGATGACTTATGCCAAGGGCTAGATATCGCCAAATTTAAGCTCAACGACTTCGAAGCCTATTGGAGTGATGTTATCGGCAGTGTACGCGCTATGCCTTGGTATAACAGTGACCAGCCAGAAGATGAGAAACAGCTGGTACTATGGAATCATCGCGTTATTTTGATGGATTTACTGTTTTATGTAGATAAAGATCATGCCCAGCAATCAAATTATTTACGCATAAAAAACAAACCAGTGCGAAAATCAGCAAGTAAATCTGGCACCAAATCAACGCGTCGCAGCAAAGAGTCGGCAACACAGTTAGTTGACCGCGTATTAGCAATGGAAGGGACGCCGGAGATTATTAAAGCACAACGTCTATCGATTATCGCTCAGGTAGAAGCGGGTAAGAAAGTTGATGAAGTGATTAGTTTGTTAAGTAAAATATTTTCGGATTAATAACTTTTAATTCATAACGTTAATTGTTTTACGCTTTTTAAAGAACTGTAAATTTATGTGCGTAAATCAATCGCATTGCCGAGTAAAATTGTGTATCAATCTAACGTAAAATAGATTACTGTATTGGGCGATGTAGAAAAAGTTAGACAGAGTGTCTAAAATTCATTCATCGTCGAGCAAGATAAGTAACAATCTCATTATTTACTTGATGTCGTAGTTGACTTAATGAGTGTCGAGAGGTTTTTGTGATAAACGTTTTTTTAGTTGATGATCATGAATTAGTGCGTACAGGTATTAAGCGTTTGCTTGAAGATGTACGTGGTATTAAAGTCGTTGGCGAAGCCGATTCTGGTGAAACCGCAGTGCAATGGTGTCGTAATAACGATACTGACATTGTATTGATGGACATGAACATGCCTGGGATTGGTGGTATTGAAGCAACACGACGAATTTTACGCTTAAACCCAGATATTAAAGTTATTGTCATTAGCATCCACGGCGAAGAGCCTTATCCGACCAAGGTAATGCAAGCTGGTGCAGCGGGTTATTTAACGAAAGGTGCCGCACCACTTGAGATGATTAATGCGATACGTCAGGTGAAAAGTGGCCAACGCTATTTATCGCCTGAAATCGCTCAGCAAATGGCATTGAGTCAATTTAGACCGTCGCAAGACAATCCATTCCAAACATTATCTGAGCGTGAACTACAAATCATGATGATGATTACCACAGGTCAAAAAGTGAATGATATTTCTGAGCAGCTTAGCCTAAGCCCGAAAACGGTTAATTCATATCGCTACCGCTTGTTTACTAAGCTTGAAGTCAGTGGTGATGTAGAGCTAACCCACTTGGCGATCCGCCACGGTATTTTAGACACTGAAAAGCTATAAACACCCGCGAGTGCTTTCTTGTTTGATAGTCAATCTTTCCTAAAAAACGTCACCACCTCGGCTGGCGTTTATCAAATGTATGATAGCGACGAAGTCGTTATCTATGTCGGCAAAGCTAAAAATCTTAAAAAGCGTTTAGCCAGCTATTTTCGCAGTAATATCACTAACGGCAAAACGCGAGTCTTAGTCAGTAAAATTGCTGATATCAAAGTTATTGTTACCGCCAGTGAAACCGAAGCGCTGATCTTAGAAAATGATCTCATTAAGCATCACATGCCGAAATACAATGTGTTGCTTCGAGACGATAAGTCTTATCCTTTTATATTTATTTCTGATCATAAACACCCTCGCATTAGTAGCCATCGCGGCGCTAAAAAAGCCAAAGGCAAATATTACGGCCCTTATCCCAACTCTGGTGCGGTGCGTGAAAGCTTGCATTTGATGCAAAAGATTTTCCCCATCCGTCAGTGTGAAGATGCTTACTATAGCAACCGCTCACGTCCTTGTTTGCAATATCAATTAAAACGTTGTCTAGCACCTTGTGTCGAAGGTTTGGTGAGTGACGAAGATTACGCCAGTGAAGTGAAACTGGCGGGTATGTTCTTATCGGGCGATAGTCAGCATGTGCTTGATAAAGTGATTGAAAAAATGGAGCAGGCGAGTCAGTCATTGCAATTTGAAGCAGCTGCCCGTTATCGCGACCAATTGACTGCATTACGCAAAGTGCAAGAGCAGCAATGGATCAATAGCGATCAAAGTGACGTTGATGTCATTGGTTTTAATTATGATCACGGTATTGCTTGTTTCCATACCTTGTTTATTCGCAACGGTAAAGTATTAGGTTCACGCAGCTATTATCCAAAAATCCCTAAAGATACTGACAGTGAAGAACTATATAGTGCTTTTATTTTGCAGTTTTATCTCAATGCGAGTGCAGGGAGACAAATTCCTCGGCAAATCCTTCATAGCGCACAAAAGTTAGAAGAGGGCGCAATTGAAGCGGCATTAACCAGTGAAGCAGGTTACAAAGTGAGCCTGTTTAATAACACACGTGGTGAGCGTGCCAAGCTGGTGGATATGGCGCAGCGTAATGCACGTATTGGTTTAGAGAGCAAGTTGGCGCAAAAGGGCACGCAGCTGCAACGGGTTACAGCACTTGAAAAAGCAATTGATAGCGATAAAAAAATCGCGCGGATGGAGTGTTTCGATATTTCTCACACCTCTGGTCAGCAAACGGTAGCGTCATGTGTGGTATTTGATCGTGAAGGTCCTGCTAAAGCGCAGTATCGCAAGTTCAATATCGAAGGCATCACTGGCGGCGATGACTATGCGGCAATGAATCAAGCGTTAACCCGTCGTTTTGCTAAAGCAAATGATCCCGCGTTAATTCCTGATATCTTATTTATCGATGGTGGTCGTGGTCAGTTAAGTGAAGCCGAGGCGGTGATGGCGAAGTACCAAGATACGTTGCCAAAGATGCCATTGTTACTTGGTGTTGCCAAAGGAGAAGGGCGTAAAGCAGGCCTTGAAACCTTATTTGTTGGTATCACCCGCGAGGTTATCGATTTAGAAAATGATAATCCGGCGCTACATTTAATTCAGCATATTCGCGATGAATCTCACCGCTTTGCTATTACTGGTCATCGCGCCCGTCGCGCTAAAGTTAAAAATACATCGACCTTAGAAAATATTCCGGGCATTGGTCCTAAACGTCGTCAAGCACTGATCAAGAATATGGGGGGCTTGCAGCAGCTCAAAAAGGCCAGCGTTGCAGAAATTGCTAAAGTGCCAGGTATCAGTGGCGAGCTTGCGCAAACGATATTTGACGCGCTAAATCACTAAGCTGCGCATTAAGTAGTCAATTATGTCGCCATTGGCTGTTGGCGTTTGTAATAGTACTGTGAATCAGGCAACATAAGGGCACTTTTTAAAACCGTTAGTTTTTATCGATGCCGTTAAACATTCCAAACTTACTCACGATGTTGCGTGTAGTATTAATTCCTGTCTTCATCTTCTCTTTTTTCTTAGAAACCGAGCATCGCTACTTAATTTCTGCCTTTATTTTTTGGTTTGCTGCTGGCACCGATATGTTAGATGGTTATTTGGCGCGTAAACTAAATCAAAGTACCAAGTTTGGCGCTTTCCTCGATCCTGTGGCCGACAAAGTCATGGTGGGTGCAGCGCTTGTTATGCTTAGCCAAGACTATCAAACGCCGTTTGTCACTATTCCCGCCATTATTATGATATCGCGCGAGATTATTATTAGCGCTTTGCGTGAATGGATGGCGGAGCTAGGTCGTCGTGGCGTGGTGGCTGTATCTATTTGGGGCAAAGTAAAAACCGCAGCGCAGATGCTTGCAATTATCGCGTTATTATCCCGCTACAATGAAACCGTCATTAATATTGGTTATGGCTTAATGTATATTGCAACAGCGCTAACTATCTCATCTATGGTGAGTTATTTATGGGCGGCGACTCGCTCAACGGATGCAGATAACGGTTAAACCGTTTATTTAAAAGTCATTTTGCACTAATCTTGTGCTTTTCGTTGGATATTTGGTCAAGTGAAATAAAAAGATAAAAAACATTGTTGACTCACATTAATAAATCATTAGAATGCGCTGCATCGGATGACAACACGGCACTACACAAAACGTAGTACCAACAATGAGTCTTCTGATAGATTGATTTGAAATGCGACTTTAGCTCAGCTGGTAGAGCGCGACCTTGCCAAGGTCGAGGTCACGAGTTCGAACCTCGTAAGTCGCTCCAAATAAACTTGTGTAATCAAATCAGCAATTGATATCGGCGGGTTGGCAGAGTGGCCATGCAGCGGATTGCAAATCCGTCTACCTCGGTTCGACTCCGGGACCCGCCTCCATTTAATTGGATTGATATCAATAAGAATACTAAGATGCCCGGGTGGTGGAATTGGTAGACACAGGGGATTTAAAATCCCCCGCCTTCGGGTGTGACGGTTCAAGTCCGTCTCCGGGCACCATCTTAGTTTCAAGATTTTATGCGACTTTAGCTCAGCTGGTAGAGCGCGACCTTGCCAAGGTCGAGGTCACGAGTTCGAACCTCGTAAGTCGCTCCACTTTTTCGCTTAATCGCGAACACTCGATGCCCGGGTGGTGGAATTGGTAGACACAGGGGATTTAAAATCC
>JBMYWG010000037.1:0-40974 GCA_049607155.1 Psychrobium sp. | reverse complement strand
AGGTATTCATCACCGACACTGTAACCTTGACGAAAGTTTAGGGTTGAGAAATTATCGACGCGGAAGATTATCACTGCTAACTGCGGCGCTTTTTTAGCGGGCAAGGTGAGTAGGTGATTTGCACGGCAGCTAATCGCCCAGCCATTGGGAAGCCCGGTCACGCTATCGAGAGATTTGTCTTCAATTACACGAAAGAAGATTTCATAGCACTGTGGATCGTTAGACGAGGGACTGCACACTGCATCGACAGGCAGTTCGTAATAGTGACGATTTATAAGTTGAGCGCGGTGGGCTTGATTAGGCTGCTCAATTAGAAAATCGATTGATTGGCCGCTATCAAGCGTCAATAAGTCTTTTAATTGATAACCATTTAACGTTTTAGCGTCAAAGCCAAATCGCTCACTAAATACGGCATTACATCCTTTTAACGCCCCATTTTTTACCGTGATTGATGGTAATAAAATTTGTTCAACGTTATTCATTGTTGGGGTCGCTAGCATCAAAAATTAGATGGCTGCAGTTTTCACGATACGACTTTGAGATAGCTGCTCTTAATTCCAATGCTTTTATTATAGTTTTTGTTTAGCTTGGATTTAATAATAATACCTTTCTATTGGTTGTATGCCAATTACTCGCAGCTTGATTGTTGAGATTTCAGACTTTAGTCGTATAGGTGTTTGCTCGTTTTGTGACGTAAATAGCATTGAATTGCGGTGAAATTGCAAAAAAGCGCATCTAAGGATGCGCTTCAAGAAGAAAGTAAACTTCCTATTATTCAGGGCGTAAATTATTGCTTACACGCTCTAAGTCTACCCACTTAACAGTACCTGTCTTTGTATCGGCTAGCGGCTGGTACTGCATTATTTGCTGGAGACATTGGGGGAGCTTCACCAGTAGACAGATCGTAAAGCAACCAGTCACCATCGCCACCCACATCAACAACTTTTAGTTTCCAATTACCACGTGCTTTTTCGCCGTAGAAATTGGTAGATAGCATTAGCTGGTCGCGCATGCCTGTATCAGGGTTTTCAACGGCATTTTGACCAAGGAAAGCACCGGCTTTTGGTGTCATCAAGACACTACGAGTACCCGATGGCGAAATTAACTCTACGGATAAATCACTGAGTCGCGCATGTTCGATGTCTAGCTTGACCTGCACACCTTCAATGACAAAGTTCTTATGTACGTTAGCCTCGTACATAGAAAATGCACCTGTGGTGCTCGCATCTGGAATTTCAACATGAGTGTTACGATTCATCCATGGTGTAATTTACAGCTTAGGTAGCTTTTTGTAACGCTTTTTGCCCTTGCGCTTGGCCATGTTGACTGCTTTGGTTACATTGGGTTTTCCTAAGCCGTAGAACATGTGATAGTTGTAACCAGCTGCATTTTTCTTCCAGTCATCAATGGCTTGATAGGTCGCAGTATTGCCGTCTGCATCGGTAAATGGCAGCGCAACACCTTTGTTTTTACCATCGACTCTACCAGCGGTTTTAGCAAGAATGTGTTTGGCATCGCGCGCAGTAATGTTCTTATTGGCAGACATGACCATAGCGATAGCACCCGACATGCTTGGCGCTGCTGATGAGGTTCCGTTCATTACACTAGTGTAATCACAATTAGGATCGCGTTTTGAACCGCCGTGAAGTGAGTTGGTTGCATCTTCGTTGGTTGTGTTTGACCCCTCGTCACAGCCCATTAAATCAACTGTCACCATAGCTGGTTGGTCTTCGCCAAACTCACCGCCCGTTGCCGTCATAAAAACGTTTGAGCCAACGGATGAGTAGCTAGAGAGTTTGTTAGAGGCATTAAATGCACTGACAACGATATTCCAGAAGTTTGAATCGGCAAACTCAGCGTTACTGTTTTCCATCGGCATACCGTGGTTACGCAACTCACCATCTTCTGCCGCTGTAAAGTAGTTTGACGGTAAGATGGCATAGCGCCCACCATAACGGAACCATTGATAGCCGTTACCAGCAGATTTTACAAATGCTGCGCCGCGACCATTATTATTAGTCATACTAACGCGCTGCATTGATGCTTCGCGGATTGCTAATTCAAAGTCGTTTTCTACATCATAGGCGCGTGGGAAAATGTCTCCGCCGCCATAACTTTGATTAAATACGTTGGTATCTTTTGTGCCCGCACTTTCACCGTGAGAGGCAAGGTGAGAGGTTAAGTTTTGCTCGCTTAAAAAGTTAAAACCATTTAGTTTGGTACTTGGTGCAATACCGCGCACACCTTCATTGTTGTAGCCAACCGCTGCGATAATACGGGCAACAGCAGTACCGTGCCCATTGGTATCGACTGGGTTGTTGCCGCCATCGAGTAAATTTCTAGAACCAGTGGTGATATTGGCTGCTAAATCTTTGTGCTCAATTTGTACTCCGGTGTCAATAACGGTAACTTTTACGCCTTGGCCTTTAACGCCTCTTTTGTGTGCATTACGGACGTTAAGATCACTATTTTTTACACCGCTAGATTTGGAAAACGCTTTCTGGCCATTGTTTTTTAAATGCCACTGCTGACCAGTGAGGGGATCCTTGCCTTTGGCAGCGAGGTTTAATGAAATTGTTAGCGGTAAAATCGCTAACGAGGTTTTTAATAACTTGCTAGACACATTATTAATTTCCTTATTGGCACTCCGGCTGCTGAATCTCTGTATGCAGTTGGTGCCTCATTTTTATTTTTAGAATGGTTGGGAGGTTCTCAACTTAGAGTTAACAAAATGCAAACATAAACTTAAAAAAAGCAACAGCCTTAGCGCTAAATCATAGGAATTAGTGCAAAAACGGGGGGGGTATTTTTTAAGGGCAATGGTTGCGTCAATATAATCATCAGTACTACAAATATCTCTGAATGTGTCGCTGTTTTTTACCTGTAGGTTGGTGGTAAAAACGGCGTATTGAATTTTGTTAGATCTAAGCGTAGTTGGTGTTTTTAATTTTGCTGGCGCTGGGATGAGATAAATTGGTGAGTTTGTTTAAGTAGCAAGAAAAATTTACAGCAATACTTTATGTTAAGTATATGTTTGTTTTATGTTGTTGATGGCGGGTGGCCGTATAGAAATAAAAAAGGCACTTTCTAATAAAGTGCCTATTGTGTGATCTAAATCAAATTTTATTCAGCGATTACTTTGGCGATAGATTGCGCGAGATATTTAACGTTGTCTTTGCTGATTCCCGCAATAGAGATTCGACTCGAATCCACCATGTAGATACTGTAATCCTTGATCAGTGTTACTACTTGCTCTGGGGTAATACCGAGGAAAGAGAACATGCCAGACTGTTTAGTGATAAAGCTAAAATCGCGTGTGACACCTTCATCAGCAAGTGCATCGACAAGCATTTGGCGGTTGTTACTGATGCGCTCGCGCATGACTGCAAGTTCGTCGTGCCATTGGCTAGTGAGTTTATCACTGGCAAGGATAGTGCTTACAATCGCTGCGCCATGGGCTGGTGGCATCGAATAGATACTACGTACTACTGATAATACAACCGAGTAGGCAATGTCTGCCGTTGGTGCATCTTTGGCAATAAGGGTAAAGCCACCGATACGCTCGCGGTATAAACCAAAGTTTTTAGAGCAAGAGCTACATAATAGTAACTCGTCTAGCTCTTGTGCCATCAGGCGTGGGCCGAATGCATCTTCGTCTAATCCCAAGCCAAAACCTTGATACGCCATGTCGATAAGCGGGGTAAAACCGTTTTGCTTTGCAAGGTGAGTTACTTGACGCCATTGCTCTTGTGATAAGTCCATGCCACTTGGGTTGTGACAGCAGGCGTGCAGTAATACCACATCACCAGCAGGAACAGCGGCTAGCGTGGTTAGCATGGCATCAAAATCGAGTGATTTGCTCTCATAATCGTAATATGGGTATGACTCAATCGTTAGGCCAGCTGCACTAAATAGACCGTTGTGATTTGCCCATGTTGGGTTTGATAACCAAATTTTCGCATTGGGTTTACAGGCCTTGATAAATTCAGCCGCAACGCGTAGTGAACCGGTACCGCCTGGGGTAGAAATAGTGCGGGCGCGGTTATCGCTAAGCGCTTGATGATTGCCAAAGATTAATTGCGTCATGTGCTCGTTAAACGCAGCTTCGCCTGTTGGGCCGATATAGATTTTTGAGGTTTCAGTGTCGGTGCGTTGACGCTCGGCGGTTTTTACACAGTCGAGGATTGGCGTATGACCATTATCATCTTTAAATACGCCCACACCTAAATCGATTTTATTGGGGTTGGTATCTTCGCTGTAGGCTTTCAATAAGCCCAAAATTGGATCCGCTGGCAAAGGGGATAATTGCTCTAACATGATGATATTCCTATATGACAATGGCACTGCGCCTTTTTATTTGAGCTTAATCTAACGCAGATTGTGACCTGTGAACACTATTAATAAGCCTAATTTTGCAAAAAGTTGGCGATGTGCTGTCAACTCTCTCTGTCACGATTAACTGACAATAAAAAACCTCGCGCATTGCTGGGCGAGGTTTTTATTGTGGGGGGGCTATAACTAGATAGCTTTCACGTCAAAATCGACTAGCGGACTCACGTCGGCGTCGTAGTCTACGCCGTCAACTTCAAAGCCAAATAGCTGTAAGAACTCTTTTTTGTAGCCAGCGTAATCGGTTAAATCAAACAGATTTTCTGTGGTTACTTGTGGCCAGATGTCTCGACAAGCTTGTTGTACGTCGTCGCGAAGTTCCCAGTCATCTAAACGGAAGCGGTTGCTTTCATCTAACGTTTGCGGTTGACCACCGTTGTATAGCTGAGTGCTAAATAGACGGAATACTTGTTCCATACAGCCTTCGTGAATGCCTTTCTCTTTCATGATCTTAAAGGCCATGGCGATGTATAGTGGCATGACTGGAATTGCTGAACTTGCTTGTGTTACCACGCTCTTAAGTACGGCAACGTTGGCTTGGCCACCTGTTTGACCTAAACGCTCGTTAAGGGCAGTCGCTGCGCGATCTAAATCTTCTTTTGCTTTACCTAACGCGCCATCCCAGTAGATTGGCCATGTGATTTCGGTACCGATGTAGCTATAAGCAACGGTTTTACACTCATCACTTAGTACGCCTGCGTCAGCTAGGGTATTTACCCACAGCTCCCAATCTTGGCCACCCATTACAGTGATTGTATCTTCGATTTCTTGCTCGGTTGCTGGCTCAACAGAGGCTTCAATAATCGTGTCTTTGTTAGTATCGATAGCTGTTGAAGTGTAAGTCTCACCAATAGGTTTTAGACAAGAGCGGATCACTTCGCCGCTATCTGGCAGTTTACGAACTGGTGCCGCAAGTGAGTAAACGATTAAATCGATTTGACCTAAATCTTCTTTAATCGCATCGATAACTTTTTGCTTTGCTTCATGTGAGAATGCATCGCCGTTAAAGCTTTTCGCGTATAGGCCTGCGTCTGTCGCTGCTTTGTCAAAAGCCGCTGCGTTGTAGTAACCCGCACTGCCTGGCTTCTTTTCTGTAGGCTCTTTCTCAAAGAAAACACCAATGGTGTTAGCGCCGCCACCAAAGGCTGCACTTATACGAGAAGGCATGCCATAACCACTTGACGAACCGATAACTAATACATTCTTAGGCGCGCCTTCTAATTTAGGCTGAGCTTTAGTGTATTCGATTTGTTTTAAGATGTTAGCTTCACAACCCGTTGGGTGAGTGGTTGTACAGATGAAACCACGAATTTTAGGCTTAATAATCATTTATTTAACTCTTTTGTGTTCAATCTAAGTTGAAGTGGGTTTTCGAAATTGTCGCTACTATACAACATTTTAAAGCGGCCGCTGCTCTGATTAGTTAAATTGTTTGTAAATCAATGTTATTAGCGGGTAGAATTCGGCGAGATATTATTAAAAAGAGAAGCGTTATGTCGTTTTTGAAAGTCGTTAAAGCAACCTCATTAATGGTGTTGTTGTCAAGTGCTATTGCTTGTTCACCATCAGCTAAAGAAGCAGAGCAAGAAAAAGCTCATAGTTTTAAATTGGGTAAAGATTATGAGTTAGTTCGTGATACGCCGTCAGCGAACCCACAAATCATTGAACATTTTTCACTTTACTGTGGCCATTGTTACAACACTGAGCCCTTAATCAAATCGATGAAAAAGTCATTAGCCAAAGACGTTGATTTTAAGCGCTCTCATGTGATTTTCCTGCCACAGCAGCGCCCTGAATGGGGCAAGGCAATGACCTTTGGCGTTGCAGCTGCTCAAGAGCTAAATGTTGAAGAAGGTTTTGTTGAGGCGGTGTTCGATAGTCATTTCAAGCAAAAGAAATATTTGGGTGATTACAGCCACCTTGATGAATTATTCAGTGGTTTAGGTGTTGGTGCCGCTAAATTCAAAGAGACAATGAATAGCGAAGCAACCTTAGAGCGTGTGCGTGAGATGGTTAACAAGGCCAATAGCGATAAGGTGCGCTTTACGCCAGATTTAATCGTTAACGATAAATATCGTGTAATGATTAACTACATTCCGGTGGCGGCTAAAGCAAACGATGTAGCACCAGAGCAGCAATTAGATAATTTAATTGAATACTTGCTAACAAATCCGTAGCGAAAAATTGTCAATGAAAAAGGGCGTTTTGAATTGATTCAAAACGCCCTTTTTTCGTTCACTCATAGGCTAAACGAGGGATGTTTTTGGCGTATTAGAAAAGTTCTGCTCTAAAATCCATTGTTCTAAGTTATCTGCGCCTTGTGGTTTTGAGAAGAAATAGCCTTGTAGGTAGTTGACCTTATTCTCGATAAGGAACTGGCGTTGTTCATCTGTTTCTACGCCTTCCGCTGTTACTTCTAGGTTAAGGCTATGTGCAAGGTGGATAGTCGCTTTTACAATGGACTCGTCACCGGGATCTTCTCCAATACCGTTAACAAAGTATTGGTCGACCTTCAGCGTGTTAAGCGGTAGCTTAGACAAGTAGGTGAGGGAGCTATACCCAGTGCCGAAATCGTCAATAGCTACTTTTACGCCAAGATCGCGCAGTTGAGTGAGCACGATAATCGCGTGCTCAACGTCGTTCATCATAGTGTATTCGGTTATTTCAACTTCTAAACACTCCGGCGGTAAGCCTGATGTATCTAACACTTCTTTGATAGTGTTAACCAGAGATTTTTCACTCAGTTGTCTTACCGATACATTAACAGCCACTGTGGTATTTGGGGCAACGACGCCTTCGTCGATCCAACGTTTGTTTTGTTCACATGCCATCTCTAGCATTTGCTTGCCAAGTTCGACTACTAGACCAGTTTCCTCAACCAGTTCAATAAAGTCGCCAGGGAATACGAGGCCGCGGGTCGGATGTTGCCAACGCACTAGCGCTTCGTAGCCAGTTAAGTCGCCATTGGCGGCAATTTTCGGTTGATAATGACTAATAAACTGACGTTCTTTCAGCGCGACAATAAGCTCTTTTTCAAGTGTGTCTTTGGCTAACACACGCTCTTGCATTTCGCGTGAGAAGAATTGGAAATTATTACGACCTTGCCCTTTAGCATGGTACATCGCAGTATCTGCTGATTTGATCAGCTCTTGCATGTCCGTGCCACCTTCGGGATAAGTACTAATACCAATACTGGCGCCAACGGTTAGCGTGTAACTGCCGAGCTGATGTGGCTGTTCAAAGGATTTTAAAATCTTGTTAGCCACACGGCCCGCATCGTCTGACTTGCGAATAACAGGTAAAATAATGCCGAATTCATCACCACCGAGTCGAGCGACGAGATCGCCTTGACGCAAGCATTCTTCAAGACGCGCAGAAACAGATTGCAATAATTTGTCGCCAACATCATGGCCTAAGGTGTCATTAACCCGTTTAAAATCATCCATATCGAGCATAAGTAGCGCGAGGTTTCCGTCATCGCGCATGCGTTCTTGAATGCTAACACGTAAGAATTCGTGGAATAGGGCGCGGTTTGGTAACTGGGTTAACGAATCTTCTTGCGCTAACCGAATAAGCTCATTCTCTGCCCACTTACGCTCAGTGATGTCTTGGAAGGAGAATACGCCACCGTCTTGAATATTTTCGGTAAATCCTGACATTGAAAACTCTACCGGAAAGGTAGTTTTGTCAGGACGTCTGAGTAAGTAATCGCTGCTGCGGATTTGTGCATGACCACCAGATGCTTTAGTTTGCTCAAAATCATCCCACTCGATAGGGGGTTGATTAGGCTCTAAGTGGAATAAGTCAAACATACGCGACTTGGCGACTTGTGGCAGTGTCATACCTAGCAAGCGTAAGGCGGTTGGATTCGCCCAGTCAATAAGCCCTTGGCTGTTAAAGGAAATAATGCCTTCGATAATACAATCGAGTACGGTTTCGTTGTGGGCCGCCATTTGCTGATTTTTCTTGACGGCTTCTTCCAACTCAATCCGTTGTTTTTCCAACTCTAAAAATACCTTTACTTTACTTAGTAGTACGCCCGGAGCAATGGGTTTAAATAAGTAATCTACCGCGCCTGATTCATAACCTTGTTCGACAAATTGGCGCTCTTTTGAAATCGCTGTTACAAAGATCACGGGCACGTTTTTAGTGTCATCGTAGTCCCGCATTAAACTAACTGCTTCAAAACCATCCATACCAGGCATTTGCACGTCCATTAAAATCAGTGCAAATTGCTGACGTAGAACTTGAGACAAAGCTTCCTCCCCCGACATGGCGCGGGTAAGGGACGCATTAAGCGGCTTCAGTGTTTGCTCAAGGGCAAACAAGTTCTCTGGTCTGTCATCGACCAGCAAAATTTTCGGTCGCTGGTGTTCCATGGCTACTTCCTTCATTTTACAAACATCCGTAATTGCATCAGTTCCCTGTAAAGGTTCTATTTACTGCTTTTTTCTATAAACCTTGTGTTTATCAAAAACGGTTTCATAGCGTGTTAGAGCACGTGAATAATCCAATGATTCATGACTGCCTAAACACAAATATCCTAAAGGTAAAATACTCTCACTAAAGAGTGAAAATACTTTCTCTTGTAATGGTTTACCAAAGTATATCAACACGTTGCGACACAAAATTAAGTTAAATTGACCAAAGACACTGTCACTAGCCAAATTGTGTTTTGCAAAGGTCACGTTGCGCGATAAAGCTTCGTCCATTTTTATGCCATCTTCATGGCTATCGTAGTATTCAGAAAAACTGCGCTTGCCACCGGCAAGGTAGTAATTTTCTGTGTACTTTTGCATTCTGGCATAACTGTAAATACCTTCCTGCGCTATTCTTAGCGAATTCGCGTTAAAATCAGTGGCGTAGATATGGCAATTGTCGTACAAGCCTTCTTCTTCTAACATTATCGCCATCGAGTATACTTCTTCTCCCGTTGCACACCCTGCGTGCCAAATATTGACACTAGGGTAAGTCTTGAGCAGTGGTAGCACTTTCTCTCGTAATGTTTTAAAAAACTGTGGGTCGCGAAACATTTCTGTGACCGGTACCGACACTGTATTTAACAAATTTTCAAAAAACGCGTCATCATGCACTATTGGCTTAATCATGTCTGTTAGACTTTCGAAGTCGTGTTTCTCAACATGGTATTCGAGTCGACGTTTTAACGATTTTTGTGCATAGTCATCAAAGTTATGGCCATGCTTTAGTCTGATAGCGTGCAGTACTAACTGATATTCTATATCGTCGTTGTCAGTACTCAGACTCGCACGAGTTTTTTCCGCGTCTTCAACCACTGATTAAGTCACTTCTTGATATAACCAAACACGCATCATGGCGATAAGCTTATCAACATCAACGGGCTTAGTGAGGTAATCACTTGCGCCAGCTTCAACACACTTACGGCGGTCTTCTTGCATTGCTTTTGCTGTAAGGGCAATAATCGGCAAGTTAGCGTATTTTTCTTGCGCGCGAATTTGTCGCATCGCTTCGTGCCCATCCATGACTGGCATCATGATATCCATTAACACAATATCGATAGCGCTATTGGCCTCAAGACGTTCAAGTGCCATTTGCCCATTGTCCGCCAAGGTGACCTTCATGCCTTGTTTCTTCAACACTTTAGAGAGGGCAAAGGTGTTACGTAAATCATCATCTACCAACAAGACTTCACAGCCTTCAAAACTTGCTTGACCATCTGATGTCTGCGTTGGTGCAGGGTTTTGCGGTGCCGGCGTTGGTGCAACGGGTACCGATGCTGCAGGTTGTGGCACGGGTGTTGGCTCTGCTTGTGGCGTCGATTCGCTGGTTGGCTCTACATTTGATAAGAACAGTAATACTTCATCATGTAGGCGCTCGTTAGAGTGCGCACCATCGATAATGACGTGGCAGTCGAGTTGTTCCATGCTGACGGTTTGCGCTTGAGTTGGTGCTTGATCCACAAAAACAATAACAGATACATTTCGCTCATCGTTGTATTGGTGGTTTTCATTAAGCCAAGCCAGCTGCTCATCAGTTAATTGATTACTCTTGATAATAACGCCACTGACGTTGTCGCCTGCATTGCCCAAGTTATGCGATAGTTCATCGAGTGAGTGGACAGTAATCACGTCCATTGCCGTGTCATCTAAGAAGCTTAAATCGATGTCAGTGTTCGCATCACCTTGATCAAATACGATTAATTGCTGTTCACTGTGATGTGGTGACTCTTTAACTAGGCTGTAAAGCAAGGTTCGAATCTCCTGAGTTGCAATCGGTTTTTGATGGAAGGCTGCTGCACCCATATCGGTTAATTCGTTAGTTTTGTTGTGGCCAGATATGACATGAACTGGAATATCTCGAGTTTCTGGTTGCTCTTTGAGAATTTCAAGAATATCAGCCCCCGGTAAGTCCGGTAGGCCAAGATCGAGTATCACACCACAAGGGTTGTGTTCTTTTACAAGGTTAATTCCTTGTGCGCCAGTACTAGCTAATACACAGTCAAAGCCTGACTTCTTAGCTAAGGTCGCCAATACTTTCGAGAAGTTAACATCGTCTTCAATGATAACAACAACTTTATTATCCTTGCCTGTTGCGTCGATAGTTTGCTTTATTTCAGCAGCTGTTGGCATGGGGGCAGCTGCACTGACGGCTGGTTCCGCCGGTGGTGTTGGCGCAGGCGCAATAGGTGCTATTGTTGGTGCAATTGCAGAGGCCGGTGCTGACATGATGGCGCTCGGATCTGATGTAAACATCGATGGCTCTTCATCATTACTCGTGTTTTCAACGGCTTCTTTAACCGGAATATAGAGGGTAAATATACTGCCACTCTCAGGTGAACTCTCTACGCCGAGCTCACCTTCGATCAAGCTTGTTAAGTGTCTTGAAATAGTTAAACCTAAGCCGGTTCCGCCATACTTACGGCTGGTTGAACCGTCGGCTTGCTGGAAGGCTTCGAAAATTGCTTTTTGTTTTTCTTCGGAAATACCGATACCGCTGTCGATAACAGAAATAGCCAGTACTGGATTTTCATTAAGCGCCTGTTGATTGTATTTTCGACCTGCATCAGCGTATTTAGCTTGTATTGTAACGCTACCAACTTCAGTAAATTTAACGGCGTTGGACAGTAAGTTTTTAAGAATTTGTTGAACTTTTTGAACATCTAATGCCATTTCCGCTGGCACTTCTTTGTCGACATCAACTTCAAAAGAAAGCCCTTTTTCATTGGTAATTGGGCTAAATTGACCATTGAGTTCATAGGTAATATCACGCAGATTGTATGACTCGTAATGCACTTCCATCTTGCCCGCTTCAATTTTCGATAAATCGAGAATATCGTTGATCAACGACAGTAGTTCTTGGCCACTGCGATGAATGACTTTTGACGATTCAACTTGATCTTCATCGAGGTTGCCATCTTCGTTGTCCGCTAAAATGCGCGATAAGATAAGCATTGAATTAAGTGGCGTTCTTAGTTCATGAGACATGTTGGCCAAGAATTCAGATTTGTAACGACTCGATGCTTCGAGTTGCTCTGCTTTTTCTGAAATCTCTTGGCGCGATTTTTCAATTTCCGTGTTTTTGGCTTCAATCGCCGCGTTTTTGTGCTCTAGCGCCTCATTCGTTGCTTGAAGCTCCTGCGACTGTTGTTCCAGTTTCTTCTGTGAATTAGCAAGCTGTGTCGAACGTTGCTCGACTTCTTCGTTGATTGCGCGTAGCTCTTCTTCACGAACTTGTAATTCTTCCATGTGTTGTTGCGATTGGTCGAGTAGTTCCTGCAATTTTTGATGTGATTCTGACACACTCAGTGCCGTTGCAATCGACTCAGTAATTGCTTCCACGTAACGATAAGCTTCGCTGTGTGCTTTCTCCAACCAGCCCAGTTCCATAACGCCGACGACGACATCATCTTTTAACAATGGAAAGATAATCAGTGTTTGCGGTGATATTTCACCCATACTTGAGCTAATCGATACATAGTCTTCGGGTAAGTCGGAAATGGTCATAACCTTTTTAGAAATGGCCGCTTGTCCGATAAGACCGTCGCCAAATTCAATGGTTTGATTGGCAAAATGAGGTACAAAGGCAAAACCACCAGCGAGCTCTAATTCTTGATCTTTAACGATGTAGAGAGAGCCGACTTTGGCGTTGAGATAACCACACACAAAAGACACTATATTGTCTGCTAAATCGGTACTAATTTGATTACCGCGCATGGTCTCTGAGAGCTTCACCATGCCTTCTTGTAACCAGCGTTCGGCCTCTTCATTTTGAAACGCTTGATTAATGTGGTTAGACATTTCATTAATCGATGAGGCTAATTGGCCAATCTCATCTTGCGAAGTAACTTCTAGTTCTTGCTCGATATCACCACTGGCAATAGCATTGGTAGAATTTACCATGCTAATGATCGGGCGGGTGTAATGGCGGGAGATGAAATACGCGAAAATGACTAATGGAATCGAAATGGCGAAGACAATGGCATAAATCGCAACTTGCATCGATTGAATGTTGGCTAATGTTTCAGTCGTGTCTTTTTTAACGACGATACCAATGTTGAACTCTGGTGAATAACGCCACACACTCACCACATCAACAAGACGATAATCAAGCGACTCTCCTTGGCCAGAGTCTCCCTGAACGGCACGCTGTATCGCGTGACTCATCTCTGCACCTAAATCTAGGCTTAGTGGTTTAGCATTTTTTTGAGCAAAGCGACGAGGGGACAAGAATTGAACTTTGGGACCATCAAGGTGGGCTAAAATGACTTCGCCAGAGTTTCCTAAGGTTGGGTCTATCTCTGAAACAGAGAGTAAAAATTGTGGTGATAACTGAAATACAATAGCACCAAGTAAAATATTGTTTTCAATAATTGGCTGAGCGATAAAAGCAGAAAAACTATTGCTATCTGCACTGTAAGCATCAAATCTTGAATGAGTCGCTTCTTTAGTTCGCAAAACATCTTGGGTTAAGGTCGACATTGGCGAGCTATTAAATTGCCCTGTATATATATTTGAGCCAACATCGTCAGTGGACGCAGTAGCAAATTTTATATCACCCGTGGCACTTACCATGTAGATGTTTTTTAAATGTTCTTTGTCTTTAACACTCACCAAATATTTTTCGATGTCGGGGCCAATTGGATTGTTTGCCTGTTCTATATCGTTAAAGGCAATGGCTTGACTAATAATTTGGGGTGATTTTGCTAAGGTGTTTGCTTGACCAATTTCGCGGTCAAATAATTGACTTATTAGCTCGAGTCGATGCTCCAAAGTGGCATCTAATTCGTAATAAGTCTGCTTTATTTGCTCGCCTTTAGTCGACTGATAGGTTAAAAATTCTGTGATAAAGGTGGGAACTAGAGCAACTAATATAATTAAAATTAATAGTTTATCTTGAATTCTTTTCATTACTAACAGGTCCTTGATTCAAGAATATTGCTAATGACAGCACATAATAACGTTGAGGTGGTCACCAAAAGACAACCCGTTTGCTAACAACTTCTGAAACATCTTAATTCCTTTTAACGCTACCTATTATTTGAGAATAACATACGATCAAAAATCAACATATCATAAAAAAAGATGAGTGTAACTATTGAGCAATAGTTTTTTTATTCGCCTGTTTTATTGTCTTTTTTAAATGCTTTCATAGATAATCAGAGCTTTCTAATCAGTCACTTATCAGAGGGTTTGTGTTTAGACTTTACCACTCAAATAAACTCGATGTTTTAAAGAGCATTCTAGCGCATATTATTAGGCAGCAACCGCTGACCAACCCCTTTGAGTCGGAAAAAATATTGGTGCAAAGTCCGGGAATGGCGCAATGGCTCAAGTTGGAGCTGGCTAAAGAGTTTGATATATGTGCCAACGTAACCTTCCCGCTGCCTGCGAGTTTTATTTGGCAGACCTTTGTCGACTTATTGCCTGATGTGCCTGAGCGCAGTGCGTTTAACAAAGATGCGATGGCATGGCACATAATTAGATTGCTGCCTAGTTATCTTGACGATGACGCTTTTGATGAACTCAAAAATTACCTAACTAATGACGAACCGCTTAAGTTGTATCAATTGGCCTATAAGATTGCGGATATTTTTGATCAGTATTTAGTGTATCGGCCGCAATGGATTGAAGCGTGGCAAAACGGTGACTTTAGCAGTTGTCGTGATAAGCTATGGCAAGGTATTTTGTGGCGCAAGTTGTTTGACGTGATAACCCAAAGTGGCCAAAGTCATTATCACCGCGCGAATTTATACGAGCACCTACTTCAAGCGCTAGATAGTGCTGATGCTAATCATAAATTGCCATCACGCATCTTTGTATTCGGTATTTCCGCATTGCCGCCTAAGTACTTACAAGCCCTTAAAATGATGGCGCAGCACTGCGAAGTCCATTTCTTTTTAACAAACCCTTGTCAGCATTATTGGGGAGATATTGTCGATCAACGTTATCTTGCCAAACTCAGTAAGCGTCATTATCAGCAGCTTAACTTAGCCGATTTTAGTGAACAAAGTGCGGTGAAGCAGCAGCCACAGTTATTGGAAGAACAGCAATTTAATGCGCTTGGTGAGCTAAGCATTGGCAATCCATTGTTGGCATCGATGGGGAAATTGGGGCGTGACAACCTCGCGTTACTCCTTGAGCTAGAAGCACAAGAAATAGACGCATTTGTGCCAAGTGACAAGGGGCGATTACTTGATCTGATTAACGATGACATTCTCGACTTGCAGGATTCGACCTTTATTGCACGCACCAAAGAGCAATTGTTAGATCCGACGACTAGGCGCGCGATTTCCCCAACAGATGATTCATTAGTGATCCACAGTTGTCATAGCCCCATGCGCGAAGTGGAGGTATTACGAGATCAAATTCTTGCGATGCTGGATCAAGATCCAAGCTTAACTCCAAAAGATATTGTGGTGATGATGCCTGATGTTAATGCTTATAGTCCTTATATACAGGCGGTATTCTCTCATTCCCACAATTACATCGATTTTTCGATATCGGATCGCAGCGCTGCACAAGAGCATCCAATCCTGCTGAGCTTTTTGACCTTAATGTCGTTAACGCATCTGCGTAAAAGCGCTAGCGAGTTATTTAGTTTGCTGGAAGTGCCTGCAATTATGGAGCGCTTTGAGTTAACACCAACGGACATCGAATGCCTTAAACGCTGGATAGATGAATCGGGAATTCGACAAGGGCTAGGCGAGCAGGGCGTATATACCAATAGCTGGCTTTTTGGCCTTAATCGAATGTTTAAGGGATATAGCCAGTGGGAAATCGACCCACTTGAGCAACGGGCAACGGCTTTGTGGCAAAACATCTTAGCCTATCCCGAAACGGTCGGACTTGGCGCTGAAACCCTGGGGCAACTGAGTTATTTTGTTGAGCTTATTACTAAATACAGCGCAGCGCTCGATGGGGATAAATCAATTAGCGCGTGGCAATCGCTTATTGGTGACATGCTTAGCGATTTTTATAGTGACAACATCGACAATGACGCCCAGCTGGCGATTATAACCAATGCCCTAGAGAGCTTGGCCCAAGAGCTAGAGTTGGCGGACTATCACGATGATATTTGCCATGAGGTGCTGTTAGCACATTTGCGCAGTAAGTTAGAAACAGGCGGCAATAGTCAGCGTTTTTTAGCTGGCAAACTTAATTTCTGTACCCTGATGCCAATGCGTTCTATTCCTTTTAAAGTCGTGTGTATTTTGGGGCTTAATGATGGTGTTTATCCACGCTCTATTGCGCCAATCGGCTTTGATTTGATGGCAAACAACCATCAAAAAGGCGACCGTAGTCGTCGTGATGACGACAGATACTTATTCTTAGAAGCGATGCTAAGTGCCCAAGATAAGCTCTACTTGAGCTATTGTGGCCGTAGCATTAAAGACAACAGCGAACGTTGCGCCAGTGTGCTGTTAAACGAGTTAATAGACTATATTGCATTGTCTTATCGCCTGAGTGGTGATGAAGGGCTAGATTGCCATCAAGCCAGTGAGTCAATTGTCAAGAAATTGGTATGCGAACATCCATTAACCCCGTTTAGTCCGCTTTATTACCTGCAAGAAGATAGTGCTATGCGGGGGGAGCGTGGCGAGTCTACCTCAGCGCTATTTTCCTATCAGCGCGATTGGCTTGGTGCTCATCACAGCAAGCAGCCAGATGATGATTTAACTGAGCAAACACTGGATCTGAATTTTGACAGCGTGATCATCGGTGTGGAGCAACTTTGCCGCTTTATTAAGCATCCATCACAATACTTTTTTAATCATCGCCTTGGTGTGTATTTTAATGAACAAGATGGCGAATTACTCGACAGCGAGCCTTTTTCACCTGATGGCTTGGTGAGTTATCAGGTAAAACAGCAATTGCTCGACGGCTATATTCACAATGCGGATCAGGGCAGCGAACATCACATTAGAGCGCTTGGCGTATTGCCCCATGCTCACTTTGCCGACTTATTCTTAACTGAGCAGCATCAAGTGATGTCGCCATTGGCCGAAAAAATTGCGCCGTATTTAACGGCGCCAAGCGATGATGTTGAAATAGACATTTCAGTTACTGCACATGAGCAGGTTTTCTCGATCCAAGGCTGGTTAAAAGGGCATTACAACCAACGCTTACTTGTGCGTTATAAACCGGGTAAAGCCAACGCAAAATTTTTCGTTGATTGTTATGTGCAGTTTTTGTGTTATTGCGCGGTGAATGACAACACGCCACAAATGGTGATTTTTGCGCAAGATGGCCAGTGGGTATTTAACGCCGTTGATAACGCCGAAGCGCAGCGCCGATTAGCAGATTTAGTCACGTTATATGGGGCTGGTTTAGCCAAGCCGCTGATATTACCGCTGCAAAGTGCATGGCGTTATATTGAGGCGCGATTTGATGAAAATACGGGTCAGTTAGTTGAGGATGAAAAATCCCTCGACAAAGCGCAGCGCGCGCTTAAAGATCGCTTTAACGGCAACATGCGTGTGATGGGGGAACGTGAAGATCCTTACATCGCACGCAGTGTTAGCGGTGCGAGTTTTGATGAGCTAGAGCAAACAGTACGTCAAGACATCATTGAACTGGCTATTTCGGTGTTGCTGCCGGTACGTCAATTATTGGAGACGGTTGATGAATCAGAATAATCAGCAAATTGTGCCGCAACAACTCGATGTCATGAGCCTGCCTTTATATGGCGAGCGTTTAATTGAAGCATCAGCGGGTACCGGAAAAACCTACACCATCGCGGGGTTATACTTGCGGTTATTGCTGGGGCACGGCGAGAATAACGCGCACCCTAGGCCATTAAGTGTCGATGAAATTTTAGTAGTGACCTTTACCGAAGCCGCCACCAGTGAATTAAGAGATCGCATCCGCTCGCGCATTGTGCAGACGCGCCATGCCTTCATCGCAGGATTTAGTGATGATCCGTTGATTAGTCGTTTGCTAGATGAGGTAAGCGATCACAAACAGGCTGAGCAACTGCTCCTCAATGCTGTTAGGCAAATGGATGAGGCAGCTATCTTTACCATTCACGGTTTTTGTCAGCGTATGCTAAAAGAGCATGCCTTTGAATCGGGTAGCTATTTTGAAACCGAATTCATTACCGAGCAGGCCGATATTAGACGCCAAGCCGTCGAAGATTTCTGGCGCGAGCATTTTTATAATACCGATACCGCGAGTGATTTTATGCTAGCTAAGCTAGTCGCTAGTGTGTATTTGTCGCCAGAAGATTTGCTAAGAGACATTGCTCGCTATTTAGCGGACCCTTATCTTCAATTTAATGCGCCATTGGCTGATGCGCCACTCACCCAATCGCTAGACAACATCGTCGCAACCATAGATGTTTTTAAACAAAAATGGCTAGCAGCCTATGGCGATATTGCCAGCCATCTTAAAGACTCAGGCGTTGATAAGCGCAGTTACAGCAGCCGAAATTTACCTAAATGGCTGGATGAAGTGACGTTGTGGGCACAGCAACCGACCACATCGGCAAGCTTGCCTAAATCGCTTGAGAAATTCGATAGTCAAACCTTGACTGAAAAGACCAAAAAAGGCGCTGCGCCGTCGCTTGATATCTTTAATGAGGTCACCGCTTTTCGCCAATTGGACATCGATTTAAAACCCGCCATTTTAGCCAAGGCCATATACTACACCCGCGCGCACGTCACTGCCCATAAAAAGCAGCAATCGCTGATGTCGTTTGACGATTTACTGGTGAATTTAAGCGAGGCGTTAGATGCCAATAAAAGCGCGCAGGCACAAGCGCTTGCATTAAAAATTCGCCAGCAATATCCACTGGCGATGATTGATGAATTTCAAGATACCGATTTAATGCAGTATCAGATCTTTAGCACTATCTATGCCCAGCAGGCTGCAGCGGGATTGTTGATGATTGGCGATCCTAAACAAGCGATATACAGTTTCCGCGGTGCGGATATATTTACCTATATTAAAGCGCGTAATGCGGTAGAAAATCACTATACCCTTGGTACCAATTATCGCTCGACCCCTGCGATGGTTAATGCGACTAATGCGTTGTTTAGCCAAGCCCAAGCGCCTTTTATTTACCGCGACGATATCGATTTTTCCCCCGTTAATTCGGTTCCCAAGGGCGCGCAATTTGTGGTTGATGGGCAAGAGCAGCACGCTGTCACCCAATGGCTGATTGGCGGTGAAGACACGGTATCTAATGGTGAATACCAAACTCAAATGGCGCAGGCTTGTGCCAATCAAATTAATGCGCTACTGAGCAAGTCGCAACAAGGCGCCGCAGGGTTTGTTAAAGACGGTGAAATGCGAGCGCTACACGCCAGTGATATTGCTGTTTTGGTGCGCACTGGGCGAGAGGCGCAAATGGTTAAGAACCAATTGTCGCAGCAAGGGATCGCCAGTGTGTATTTATCAAATCGCGAGAGTATTTTTGCTAGCGCCATTGTTAGCGATTGTGCTCGTTTACTCCATGCTATCGCTAATCCCAATGACGGACGCGCCATTCGCAGCGCTATGGCAACTCAAATGATGGCGCAATCACTGCGCCAATTAGAGCGCCTGAATAACGACGAGCGAGTGTGGCAGCAACTCGTTGACCAATGCCATTACTATCTAGCGCGTTGGCAGCGCGTTGGTGTGTTGGCAATGTTGCGAGAATTGATGCATCAACAACAGCTCCCTAGCCAATTGCTGTCGCTGCCAGACGGTGAGCGACAGCTGACAGATTTAATGCACTTAGGCGAAATTCTTCAGCAACAAAGCCTAGAGATTGTCGGCGAGCACGCACTGCTGCATTGGCTTGGCGATCAAATTAATAATGCGGGGCAGGAGAATCAAGAGCAGCAACTGCGATTAGAGTCTGATAAAGACTTAGTACAGATAGTGACGATTCATAAATCTAAGGGCTTGGAATACAACCTAGTGTTTCTGCCGTTTATCTGTAGCGCCCGCACCGCCAAAGAGCCGATTTATCACAAAGACGGGCAAAGTATTGTCGATTTAACCTTTGACGATGTCGCAATTAGCGCCGCTGACAAAGAGCGCTTGGCGGAAGACTTACGCCTATTTTATGTGGCGGTTACGCGCGCTGTGCATCACGCGTGGTTAGGGCTTGCGCCGGTTAAAAGTGGTGTGGCTAACAAGGCGAAAACAACTGATTTGCACAAAACGGCGGTGGGGTATTTGTATTTAGGCGTCGAGGAGAGCAATGCAAGTGTCCTTAAAACAGCGCTTGAACAAATGGCTACGGATTATGCAGAATTTAATTTGTGCGAGCCGCCACTAGAGGCGATGGCCCGTTATGACAATCAGTCTGAACAAACAACGGCGTTACAAGCGCGCAATTTTGGCGGCGACATTGAAAATAACTATTGGATCACCAGTTATTCGTCACTGTCTAAATCGAGCCATAGTCACGATGAACAAGATATTGATGCCAGCTTAGACACCTTAGTTATCGACTGGGAAGAAGCCTTGGCCACTATCGATGTGGTTGCCGATGAAGAAGACATCATGCCATCTATTTTCTCTTTTCCACGCGGTGCTCATGCGGGTACGTTTTTACATACGCTATTTGAGGAAATTGATTTTAGTGAGCCAAGCCGCCAAGTGTTTAGCGACAAAGTCACTGAGCTGTTAGACGAGAGCGAATTTGACGAGCACTGGCAGCCGATTTTACTCGAGCTCATTGACAATGTACTCAATACCCCGCTTAACCAAGGCGCAATAAACAACTCGTTACCCGCCGATTTCACCTTGTCTCAGCTCGCCATGAAGGACAAACAAGTTGAAATGGAGTTTTTTATGCCGATTGAATCCCTCACTGCAGGGCAACTCAATCGCTGTTTGGCTAAACATGATCCTTTGTCAAAACAAGGTGCTCCTTTAGGATTTAGTGATGTTAAAGGCATGCTAAAAGGCTTTATCGATTTAGTGTTTATTGCCGATGGCAAATACTATGTCCTCGATTACAAATCCAATCACCTTGGTGATGCGCAGAGTGATTATTCGATGGACGCTATGACTGCGATGATGATTGATCACCGCTACGATTTTCAGTATCAGCTATATAGCTTGGCATTGCACCGACTGCTTAAATCTCGCATGGCAGATTATGACTTTGAACAACATTTTGGCGGGGTGTTTTATTTGTTTGTACGCGGCATGAATAAAGCCAGTGACGCAGGCGAGGGCATTTTCTATAACCGACCATCAAAAGCTTTTATTGATGAACTCGATGCCTTACTAAAAGCGCAAAACAGCGACATGGTGGAACAGCCGCGAGCGAACAAACAGCCATGAGCGAGAGAAAAGACATGAGCGAACAAACAGGCATGAGCGAACAAACAGCCATGAATGAGCTGAGCACAACGTCAAAAAACGCGGAGCATTTGCTGCGCAGCTTAGAGCAACTTGCACAGGATAAACACATTCGCGTGCTCGATTATCAATTTGCTCGCTTTATCGCGCGCTTTGAGTCATCGCCATTAGTGATCTTGGCGGCTAGTCTTGCTAGTTATCAATCGGGGCAAGGGCACGTCTGCGTTTATCTAGATAATCAGTCACAAACGAGCTTATTTGACATCAAAGGCTTTCATCACAATGCCTTGCTTGTCCCCATTTTTGATAGGGTTAATACCAGCGCTGCCAGCTGGCACAACGATATGCTCAACGCCTTACAACACAGCACATGTGTTGGCGAGAATGCGCCGTTAGTGTTGGTGGAAAATCGTTTATATCTCCAGCGCTATTGGCACAGTGAACAGGCTATTTGCCAATTCTTAAAACAGCGCTCGACAGCGCGTGCTTACGGCGATATTAAACCTTATCTTAATAAGCTGTTTACCATTGATATGGACTTTTGCTGGCAACAATTACAAGCGCTGCGAGCAGAAGGGTTGAGTCTACACAGTTTCTGTAGTGATTATTTTCATTTACGGGAAGATATTGGCGTGGATGGCGCAGCGATGTCGCAATATCTGCTGCAAGTTGAATCAAAAGCCGAGCTGGCAGAGCTTTATCAGCAATTTACGCCAGCGCAGCGTTTAGATTGGCAACAAGTTGCTGTTGCACAAGCCAGTAGCAGCCCCTTTAGCGTGATATCAGGTGGACCGGGCACAGGAAAAACCACCACCGTAATCAAACTATTAGCGCTGCTGGTGGCGCAGGCACAAGACAATAATCAAGCATTACACATCGAATTAGTGGCTCCAACGGGGAAGGCGGCAGCACGCTTAACGGAATCAATTACTGGGGCGATTAGTCGCCTTAATGTTGATGACACGCTAAAACAGCTCATTCCAACGCAAGCGAGTACTATCCACCGTTTACTCGGTGTTATTCCACATCGTCAGGCATTTAAACACAATCAGGACAATCAATTACATGTGGATGTGCTGATTGTCGATGAAGCCTCCATGATCGATATTAGCTTAATGAGCAAGCTGTTTGACGCCATTGCACCCCACACCAAATTGATATTGCTCGGGGATAAAGATCAGCTGTCGTCGGTGGAGGCTGGCGCGGTGTTTGCCGATATTTGTCAAGGAATAAGCTCAGGCCCAAACTACAGCCAGCAAACTCAGCAGTGGTTAAGTCAACAAACGGGTTTTGTGTTAGATGGCGTGTGTCATCAAGGCGCGCAAGGCACGGTTATTGATGACAACTTGTGTTTACTCCAAAAGAGTTATCGCTTTAACGAAAAATCTGGCATTGGCGTGTTAGCGAGTGCGGTTAATCGCAGTGATATTCCAGCGCTTAAAGCGGTGTGGCAAGCGGGGTTTGATGATATTAAGCTCCATACTCAAGAAAAAGCTCAGTCGTCAGTGGTAAAGCTGGCGGCCTTGGGCTATCGCGATTATATGCTACAAGCCAATGAAATCACCCGTGAGACGGACGTTGAAGCATTGTTAACACAGCTGGGTAAATTCCAATTATTAACCCCTACCAAAACAGGCGCGCTGGGTGTCGATACGCTTAATGAGAAAATAGAGCAGCAGCTGCTTAAGCATGGCATTATTGCACCGAAGCAGGGGCCTTGGTACATAGGGCGTCCTGTTATGATCACCAGTAATGATCACAGTTTGCAGCTTTATAACGGTGATATTGGTGTTGTACTTCCACCGCTCGATGAAAATGACGCTATCGGTCAAAATCGGGTGTATTTCAAAATGGCAGATGGCAGCATAAAATCTTTCTTACCGTCGCGATTACCAAACTGTGACACCGTGTACGCGATGACAATTCACAAATCACAAGGCTCTGAATTTGATGATGTGGTGATGGCAATGCCGGAGAGTTTCTCGCCGATTTTAACCAAAGAACTGCTATACACGGGGATTACGCGCGCTAAACGCTCGGTTGAAATCTTTAGTCACGCGGGAATTTTGCAGAAAATGGCCTTGGCGCAAACAACCCGTTATAGCGGACTAGCTGGCTTGCTAGCCTCAAATAGCTAGCGCTTATAAGTTAATTGATCACAGCCATACACTTACGCGTATAAGTTGCTGTACAATTGCCAAAAAATATTAGTTGTTAAGGAAATTATGTCGTTTCTCACTAAATTACGCTGCTTGATTACAGCGGGACAAGGGGTGACAGGGTCGAATGTCAGTGTTGATGTGCTGGACGATCCTATCGCGATGTTTGGCCAATGGTTTAAGCAGGCCCAAGAGTCGGGTATTGTGTTACCAGAATCTCTGACCTTAGCAACCGCCACACCTGAAGGTAAGCCATCGGCGCGTGTGGTGCTATTAAAATCCTTTGATGACAGTGGTTTTGTATTTTTCACCAACTACGGCTCTCGTAAAGGCAAAGAACTTACTGAGAATCCCCATGCCGCGATGGTATTTCACTGGAATATTCTGCAGCGTCAAGTTCGTGTGGAAGGCAGCATAGAGCGAGTGAGTGGAGCTGAATCATTGGCCTATTTCCATTCGCGCCCTCGCGGCAGTCAAATTGGCGCTTGGGCGTCATATCAAAGTAGTGAAATCGATTGCCGTGAAACGCTGGCGGCGAAAGTCAAAGAAATTGAAGCGAAATACGCGGGACAGGAGATCCCATTACCACCATTTTGGGGCGGCTTTAAACTAACGCCGCATACTATTGAGTTGTGGCAGGGCCGTGCCGATCGCCTACACGACAGATATACCTTTACCAAAGACGATGCTGATAATTGGCAACGCAAATTGTTATCGCCGTAACTGATTAGGGTAAATCAACCTAATCGTTGAAAAAACAACAGTTTTGGTTATAAGGTGCGCAATTAAATTTTTATTTTAAAATTAGGCTTTACAAGATCCAAAAAGCTCACTAATATGCGCATCACCAGCTGCGGAGAGATGGCAGAGTGGTCGAATGCACCGGTCTTGAAAACCGGCAGGGGTTAATAGCCCCTCTAGGGTTCAAATCCCTATCTCTCCGCCACTTATTTAGAAAAGCTCGTTTGATCAATAGATTAAACGGGCTTTTTGCTTTTCTATTCCTATCTGTTTTATGTTTTCGGCAGGGTGATCACAAACTCTGTACCACCCCCTAATGTGCTCTTACATTCAATATTGCCGTGCAATTGTTGAGTAACAATATTGTAAACTATGTGCATGCCTAAACCGCTATTACCGCCGCCACGGGTGGTGGTAAAGAAGGGATCAAAGATTAGGCGGGCAACTTCTTCATCCATGCCATGACCATCGTCTTTAATGACAATACGCATTTCATTTTTCAGATCCTGCATTTCTACAAAGATATGGCCATGAGGTTGTCTAAAGGCGTGAGTTAGCGCGTTATCGACGATATTGTTAACGACTAGCGAAAGTGCAGCGGTATTAGAGCGAATACTGATAGGTTTTGGCGCTTTAAACACATTGATGTGATGATTGTGACGACTGACCTTTGGCTTAAGTGTACTAATCAATTCAACGAGATAGGCTGCAATATCAAATTCTCGTACGTCTTCTTCACATTCTTCAATGGCGATTTGCTTAAAGCTAGCAACAAGCTCCCCTGTGCGTTTTAGGTTAACTTGCAGCACTTCAGCACTACCACCAATGCGTTCAACGCGCTGTTCAAAATCAGTTTTGGTTAGTGTTTGGTTAGCTATCTGTTCTCTCAGGTTAGCTATCTCGTCAAAGATGCATGAGCAAGCGGTAACGCTAACCCCTAATGGTGTGTTGATTTCATGCGATACACCAGCCACTAACCGGCCTAGAGAAGCGTGTTTCTCCTGTTCTATTAATTCGCGTTGGGTATTTTGTAAATGTTGCAGAGATGCTTGCGCTTCTTCGGTCTTTTGGCGCAATTGCTCGGTACGTTCGATAACTTTCTCTTCAAGTTGTTCGTTGAGTTGTTTTACTTCCAATTTGGAGACTTTTAAACGCGCATTGTGAAGAGAAATATCGCTGATATATGTATTAACTTGGTCGTATACTTCATTTAATGCATTGATAATAGGTGTAAATTCATTACGCTGCTGGTAGTTTATTGAATGGACGGTGACCAATTCTTCATCTGCGGATTCGTGAGTAATAGAGGCTTTAATTTGCGCTAATACTCGATCAAAAGGTGAGAATAATACTTTCAACAGTAATAATAAAACTGCCAAAAACAGTAAGCCAATCAAGCTGCCCATAAGCAGAGTCACCCATGTGATGTCATTGATGTCGTTTTCGAGATCGCTGGCGGGAATCAACGAGCCAAAAATAAACCCCGATTGGGTGCGGGTAAAAAATACTTGATAAAGCACGCCAGCTAACTCAACGTTGGCGATGTGTGATAAGGAATCTACAGGTGCTTCTGAAAATAGCTGCTCAAACCAAGGTAGCTGCTGCCACTGCTCTTGCGTGTTTAGTTCTTTTGGAAAGCTTAACATTTGCCTTGAGTTTGTATGCACCATAAAGTTTTGTGAATTTGGCGTAACATTTAAGCTTTGAATAAACTTAGTGATATCCGCTAATGACCAATCCACGGTTGAAATTCCAATGGGTTTTCTATTTTCGTCATACATGGTGGCATCGACGGTCATCATCAGTGAGTAAGTTGCAGCGTCATCGACATAAGGCGCTGTCCAAATGACAGGCTTATAAGCTGGCTGACCATTTCCCCAGTTAGATTTTACCGCCACTTGATACCAATCCATGCTGTGGTAATTGTATTCGATTGTGCTCAAACTCCAAGTAAACTCGACGCCTTTGTCTGTATGGTACGCATAAGGCCCAAAAAATTGCTCACGCTTGTCATAAACATTGGGTTCATACCAGATTCCTCCACCTAGTGCTTCGGGGAATCCGCGGAAGTTGTTAATCAGCGATTGTTTAAATAGTTCAATGAGTTGTGAATCGGTAAGCTCTTGATGCTTTTTTAATTGATACAGGTGCTCGCCAACCTCAGCCAGATGGATGGCGTTGCGTTCAAGCAGCAGTGTGATGGCATTGATCTTTTCATTGCCGACATGAAAAATCTCTTGAATTTCTTTAGTTTTTAACGCGAGTAATTCTTTCTTGTAAATGACATGATTGAAGAGTTGAATCGCGCCATAAGCTACTAATTCAAAAAGAACAACGTACACAACAATTCGAGTCTTAATATTCAGCTTGATCATGGTCACCTTAAAACTTGCATCCTGCGCAAAAAGTGTCGTCCGTAAATATAAAGTAATACTATCTAATCATATCAAGTTATAAAAAACGAGAGTGTTGTTAACTAATTGTTAAATAAATTATCCTGTTTTCCTTTTTAACAGCATTTTAGGTGAAAAACCAGTGACATACATTGTGCCAATCATGACGAGTGTGCCACCAATCAAGGTGTTAATACCCACAGGCTCTCCCAAGAATAAATTACCCCAGATGATCCCAAATATCGGAATTAAAAAAGTCACAGACAATGTTGAAGAGGGGCCAATCTTAGCGACTAGATTAAAGTAAATTAAATAGGCAATTGCAGTACACAAAACCCCCAATAGCAATACAGCAGTAACAATATCGCTATCGACCGGGCCTGGTGCTGGTAAAAACGGAATTAACGGTAGCACGACAATGACCGCCGCCCACATATTACCGTGAGCATTGCTATAAGCCTCAATGCTAGGTGCGCGGCTTGCGTAATTGCTGGCAAGGCCATAACAGAATGCTGCTCCGGCACCTGCTATGATCGGCACAATAGCATTAGCACCCAGATTAACAGCATCCCATCCTACAAGAATAGCGACACCGATAACGCCTAACATCAAACCAAACATTACAGAAAGGGACAGCTTAGTTTTATTCCACACTGCGCCAATGATGGCACTCCAAATTGGTGCTGTAGAATTTAAGATAGCTAACGTAGAAACATTAAGGGTTTGTGCTGCATAGGCAAAGAGCAAAAACGGTAATCCAGTGTTCACAACACCCAAGATCAAAAAGTGTTTTGGATGCCTCATAAGATTGAGATTTTTGCGCCAGTACAAGCCAATCAAACTAAGCACAATAGCGGCAGAAAAAACGCGACCTTCAATAAGTACGGCAGGGCCGAGGGGAATGGCGGCAACGCGCATAAACAAAAAAGATGCGCCCCAAACTGCGCCGAGAAAAACTAGTTGTAAAAAGTTGGACATTGCCCTAGATCCATCGTCACTCATCGAGCCGCTACTTTGCAGCAAAACAATGAGTGACTCAACCGAAAATTGTAAATCTAATTTTCTATAGACGCTTTATGGTTAGCTATTTTTCCATCAGCAATTTCAATCACTTCGTCATCGTTATTGATAAGCTCTAAATCATGACAGATCATAATAATGCGTCTGTCTATTGCCAACTCGCGAATAAGTGACATTAACGCCGACTTCTTTTGCTTATCTAACGCCGATGTTGGTTCATCAAGTAAGATAATTTTTGCGTGCCTTAGCATGGCACGGGCAATGGCAAAGCGCTGTTTCTCACCACCGGAGAATTGATTAGCTTGCTCTGACACCACTGCATCTAAATCGTGATTAATACGTGTTAACCAATCGTCAAGACCGACTTGACGCAGGGTGTTAAGTAGTGATTCTTGGCTAATGCTCTCATCAAGGCCCAAAGTCAGGTTTTCCCTAATTGTTGCATGTAATAGTTTAGGCTCTTGGTCGACCCACGCGATAGCTTGGCGCAATTGTTTGAGATTATAACTGGCTAAAGGCTGTTGGTTGATGGCGATTTGTGAGTGTGTTTCCGGATAGAACCCGAGCAATTGATTAAGTAGCGTCGATTTACCGCTGCCACTTTCACCAACCACCACACTCAAGCCTGCGCCGTCGAATTGATGTGACACCTTATTAAGGATTTGTTGCTCACCACGAGAGAAGCTCAGTTCGTTGAACGCAACATTTTCAACTTTTGTTAGCGCTTGCTCACCATTAACGGCTTCTTGTTTAAGACTGTCGATTTCAGACAATCGACTTGAGGCGCCAATGGCGCGATTTAAATTGGTAAAGAACATCGCCATCGACATCAATGGAAAGGCCAAACCAAATAGATAGAGCAAGAATGCGGTAACTGTGCCGAGCGTCATGGTGCCTTGTGCCATCCAATGCGCAGAAAAACCTAAGATGGCAATCATGCTGATCATTAGGACGAGGTTAGCGATTGGGCCGATTAGAGACTCAATAAAAGTCGCTTTCATTTCGTGCTTGTAACACTCGTCGAGCAATCCTTTAGATTTTTGATGAAGTTGCTCGTTGGCATTGTGAGCTTTTATGAGGCGGGCATAACGCAGCCACTCTGTTAAGTACTTTAGTAAATTGGCTTCCGCCGCTTGCATCGATTTACCGACATTATTCATCATCAAGGCAATCGGGGTGATTAAAATAAAACCAGTGACTACACAACCAACGAGCACTAAGGTGAGTCGCCAATCGAGTACAAACATAATGCTGATAACGGCAATGAGTGAAATTGTGCCGCTGAGGAGACCAATTAAGTCTTCCGCTAACACCGATTTTACCTCAAATGAATCATTGACCACCCGCGCACTTAGCTCAGCACTGTGCTCATTATCCATTTGGCTAGTTTGGCTATTAAGTAAACGCCCAATCAAACTAAAACGCAGCTTGTAACTGATGCGATGACCGAGGCGGCCGCCATACCAACTGAGAATCGCTTCACAAACTGCACCAAGCAATACAATGACAATTAACCCCACTATGAGGCTGGCACTCACGCCTTGCACACCAATTGAATCAACAAGATGGCTGGAATAAAGCGGCAGTACTAATTCTAATGCCGTGGTAATCAGCACCAGTAATGTTAATCCTGCAAAAGAGCGATTGGTAGGGCGCATTGGAGCAAGTAGCTTCCAAAGCGATTGGTGTGTTGCTGCAGTTTCTGACATATAAACCTCTAACTTGAACCTTTGGTCACTTTTATAAACTCTAGGCTTAAAATAATGACCGCGCGGTCAATTGTCAAGTGACCACTTGGTCAATATCGATTTTTGTGGCATAGTGAGCCCACTGTTAAACTGCGCAGCAAATTTTATATGTCAAAACGCGATCTCATTTTATCTACCGCTAAAACCATTTTTATCGAGAAAGGATTTCGGGGGACGACTATTGCTAATATTGCTGAGAGTGCAGGTATCGCCAAGGGATCGGTCTATTCATACTTTACGAGTAAATTAGATATCGTCAAAGCACTGATATTGCAGTCGGATGAAAAAGGCTGCCGTTTAGTGGAACAACTATTGGAAAATTCGGCGCTACAAGAGCGTGAATTGCTGCAAGCTTATTTAGCGCAAGAGTTTCAAGAGGTGCTGAATGAGCGGTCATTCATTCAAGTGTTTATGACTGACGATGTTTTGGTGATGGAGCAGGAGCTAATGTCGGTTGTTCAAGAATGTCGGCTTAACTATCATCTTTCACAACAGCGCGTGTTAACTCAGGCCTATGGTGAAAAAATTAAACCTTGGCTGTTTGATATCGTTTCTTTAGTTAATGGTTTACTCCAAGAATATTCAGTTTATCTCACCCTTGATGAAGCTGATTTTTCCATTGAGCGCTGTGCATCGTTAGTTGCTTTTTGTATTGATAGCTCAATAGCATCCTTGGTGGTATCAGATCTTGAGCCGTTGTTGACACGTGAAAATTTTCCACTCACCCGTGATTTAGACAGTGAGCAAGCACAGCGTGAAAAAGCGGCAAGTGCGTTGGTAGCAATGCGCGAAACCTGCGAAACAATGGATGCGGTAGAGCGCAGAGCAATTTTAGATACCTTGCAGCTCATCGAGAGTGAATTAGATAAAGAACAAGTCAGCCAGACGATGGTGCGCGCACTCATTGCTAATTTACGTCCTTATCAGTCACTGCAGCGCATGCGTAGACAGTTGGCGGATGCAACAGGTGTTGAATTAATTTAGAGATATTCTTGAACTGAGTTTGAGTTTTAATAAGAAAATAGCACTATACTATTAATACACATTGTTCTTTCCTTCACAGAGATCGCCTATGAATAGCCAATTTATAGAAGTCGATTATTGTAACCGTGCTCAAGCGTTTAAGTGGCTATGGGCAACGGTGAGTTTTGTGCAAGCTATTCTTGCTTATTATGCTTTTAGCGATAATTTGTATTCCACGCCAATCTATTTGACCAATCTTACGCTGTTTGCGGTGGGATGTGGTTACTACTTGGTCGAACTTCGCAAACACAAGGTTTTTCCCAATAAAATAGTCCTAATAGGTGCGTTAATTGTCATTGTCAGTTGGCTGTTAATGGCACATAGCATTATGCTAATGTGGAACCAAGAACCTGCGGTGGAAAAGGTGCTATTGCTCGGCTTCTTCTCATTATTAATGTGTTTTAATTCCAGTCGTTTTATGGTTATCGCAAGTACCATTCCTATTATGGCTGCACATCTTTTTTATCAGGTTTATTACGTTGAATTAATGGGAATGCCGCTGTTTGTTTCTTTTATCAAATACCCATTTTTTGTGGCAGCGATAATTATTACCCACGTTAATCACAACACACGCTTGGTTGAATCTCACCGCAAACTCGTCGAGCTTAATAAAGAGCTCACCGTATTGCGTAACATTGATGATTTAACGGCAATCTATAACCGCCGTGCCTTCGATGAAAAACTTAATTACTTGCTAGAACTGCATAATCGAAACAAGCAGCCTGTGTCACTTATGATCCTCGATGTCGATTATTTTAAGCGCTACAACGACAGCTTGGGTCATTGGCAAGGCGATCAATGCCTCAAGCAAGTAGCGAAAGCATTAGGGGAAGCCGTTAAGCGTGAAACCGATGTTGTTGCCCGAGTCGGCGGTGAAGAATTCGGCATTATTCTCCCCAATACTGATCTCGACGATTGCCAAATTGTCGCCCAGAACGTGATCAATACGTTAAAGGGAAAACAAATTCCTCATCCAAATTCGGCAGTATCGAGTCAAGTGACTGTCAGTATCGGCTGCGCCTGTATCCAAGGCAGTATTAGCAGTTATGAGGCGATTTACCATCGCGCAGATCAAGCGCTATATCGTGCAAAAGAGCAGGGGCGGAATCGCTATTCTACTTAAGCCTGAAGGGCATAATCGATGAGCTTAATGAAATATCCACTGCCGGTGGCAATAAGCTCATCGGGAAAATCGTAATCCGCATTGTGCAAATCAGGGGTTGTCTTGCCTGCGCCCAGTCCAAACAGTGCGCCGCAGTGACGCTGCGTAAAGCGTCCAAAATCTTCTGACCATCGAAACGGCGTGTCGGTTAGCGTCACGGGTTCATCTGCTAACGCGGCTTTTATGACATCTACCGCTTGTGGATGATTAACTGTGGCGTCGAATACATCTTCATAACTTACTGACAGCGATAATTGATATTGCTCAGCCAGTACTTCGGCCTGTGTTTCAATCACGTCAATGAGCTGACTCATTTCAGCGTCGGTTTCGCTGCGCAATGTCACGTAAACTTCACCTAAACTAGGCGCTGTGCCAAAAGCTTTCTCGCCAATATTAACGCCGACAATAGTCGCGAACGTAAATGGAGAAGTAGAATCGATTAATTGAGGTAAATCAGCGAGCCCGGGAATTAACGTATTAATGGCGTTTACTGGACTAATGCCAGTTTCTGGCTGCGCGGCATGGGCGGTTTTACCTTCAAAGCGGATCGTTGCTCCTCGAGAAGCGCAGCACATGGTGCCCGATTTTACAATGATTTCCCCCATTTCAAATTTCGGCACATTGTGAAGGGCAAACACGTAGTCGGGAGAAAATTGATACTGTGGATCGTCAATCACTGCTTTTGCACCATCGCCAGTTTCCTCAGCTGGTTGGAATAATAAGGTGATTTGGCCGTTTTGCGGGGGCTGTTTGCTATAGTGCTCAGCAACCGCCGCGAGAATGGCCATGTGACCATCGTGACCGCATTTATGTGATACGCCATGGCACTGTGATTTGTGCGCAAACGTATTGAGTTCGACAATCGGTAAGGCGTCTAACTCACAACGCAGCATGACGTGTTTTCCGCTGCTTTGTGAGCAGTTACCAAAGGTAATCGCGACGCCCGTGCCACCGAGATTTCGCTGCATAGTATCGGGGTTAAGGCGCTGCATAAACTCGATAATGCGGGCAGCGGTATTGTGTTCCTCAAGAGATAACTCAGGATGTTGGTGCAGTGTTCGGCGCAGTGACTGACTGTTCATAATGCGTTTATTCCCTTAATGCTGCTGATATTTCGCTTGATAGCTCAATAAATCGCGCTTTACCAGCGGTGCTAGCAGATATAACCCAAGAATATTAGCGATCGACATCGAGAAAAACATCGCGTCTGAAATATCGATAACTGCCTTTAAGCTTATTGATGCTCCGATAATCGTAAACAAGCAAAAAATAAACTTGTAGAGTAAATCCAAGGTTTTAGAATCGCCGACTAAATAGCCCCAAGCGATAGAGCCGTAATACGCCCATGAAATCATTGTGGAAATGGCAAAGAGTAAAACTGCAACGCTGAGCAAGTAAGGGAACCACCAAATAACACTTTCAAAAGCGCGGGAAGTAAGCACTACACCGTCAATGCCATCTGATGAGGTGTAAGCACCCGTAATAACAATCACTAGGGCAGTAATCGTACAAATAACCACAGTATCGATAAACGGCTCAAGCAGCGCAACATAACCCTCGCGAATTGGCTCTTTAGTAGAAGCCGTGGCATGGGCGATAGCGGCTGCGCCCATTCCAGCTTCACTGGAAAAGGCTGAGCGTTTAAACCCTTGAATGATAACGCCTACAACGCCGCCCATAACGCCTTCAGGATTAAAGGCTCCTTCAACAATAAGGCCAAAGGCGCGGGGAATTTCAGTGATATTAACCGCTAAAATAAATAGCGCCGCGAGCAAGTATATTCCTGCCATAACAGGCACAACGGTTGAGGTAAATTTAGCGATTTTCTTAATGCCGCCAATAATCACCACCGCAATTAACGCCGCGAGAATGGAGCCAAACAGCCAGCCTTTATCGCTCCACATTGAGCTATCGCCGCCCATGGCAACTAAAAATTGTTGATAGGCTTGATTAGACTGCAACATATTGCTGCCACACAACGAGGCAACCACACAACAAATCGCGAAAAATACGGCGAGCACTTTACCAAGTTTCGCAAAACCGAGATCAGCGAGGCCATCACGCAGATAATACATTGGGCCGCCGCGCACCTTGCCTGTTTCGTCAATGTGACGGTATTTTACGCCCAAACTACACTCAATAAATTTAGTCGACATGCCAAGCAGGCCTGCAATTATCATCCAAAAGGTAGCACCTGGACCACCAATGGAAATGGCTACTGCAACACCCGCGATATTGCCAAGGCCGACTGTGCCAGACAGCGCTGTGGATAATGCCTGAAAATGACTGACTTCACCGGGATCATTAGGATTTGAATAATCCCCTTTAACGACTTTTACGGCATGTTTAAAACCGCGAATGTTGAGAAAACCAAAATACAAAGTAAAGGCGAGCGCCGCGACAATAAGCCACACAAGAATCAAAGGAATTTGGCTATCGCCAATAGTTACGGCGTAGAAAATAATACTGGAAAAGGTGTCAGCGATTGGCGTAAGGAGTTGATTAATCTGTTGGTCAATGCTTTGCGGTGACTGGCTAATTTGCGTTAAGTCGATTGCTGATGTTGAAAATCCCACATTATTTGTCATCTGTCACTAAGCCTTTTTATTTTAACAATAACAGAAATATCGAAAATGTCGTCGTGGAAATAGTGGGTATTTGGTCTAAGAACTAGCGTGTGAGAGACTGGATATACTCATCAAGGCCCATACTGCTGGTATCGGTAAGGAGAGTAATACTTAGAAAGACTATTGCAAACGATCAACTGCAGCGATAACGCCACTCATTCCTTGATTGATCTTGCCAAAAATAGTGTTTACTTCTGACACGAAACCTTTGCCTTCTTGCGCCTTCTCTTGTGTTTCGACAATATTTCTAGACAGAACAGCTGACAAGGCCGCGTTGTTTTTCACAACTTCAGATATTTCAGCGGTAGACGCACTAGTTCGCGCCGCAAGTTGTCGTACTTCATCGGCAACCACCGCAAAACCACGCCCTTGTTCACCTGCGCGAGCAGCTTCAATAGCGGCGTTTAGGGCAAGCAGATTAGTTTGATCGGCGATTGATGAAATCGTACTGACGATGTTGCTAATTTTGTCCGATTGCTCGTTAATGGCATTGATATCACTGGCTACCACTTCAACGTTTTTGGTGACATCGTCCATAATGCCGACACTTTGATCCAACACTTCGCGTCCCTCGGCAGAGACTTGCTCAGTGGCATCAACAGTCGAATGCACAGCACTAGAGGCATTTTTGATGTTAGTGACACGTTCGGTAACGTCGGTGGCGAATTTTATAATACGAATGAGTTTGTCGTTAGCATCGCGAATAGGGTTATAACTGGCCTCTAACCACAATACGTTGCCATGTGAATCACGACGCTCAAATAACCCTTGCACAAATTCACCGCGGTTGAGCTTGTCTCAAAATTCCCGGTAGTCGCGGCTATTTGTGATTTCATCAGGACAGAACATACGGTGATGTTGTCCTTGAATATCATTTAAGCTGTAGCCTGTTGCGCCTAAGAAATTATCGTTAGCCTCGATAATAGTGCCGTTAAGCTCGAATGAAATAATGGCTGATGAGCGATCTAGGGCTGCTAAAATACCTTCTTGAATATTGGATTTTTCAACGAACTCAGTAATATCACTGGCTATTTTAACCACAGAGCGAATCGCTCCATCTTCATCACGAACCGCGTTATAACTTGCTTCTAACCAAATTGGTGTCCCTGATCTATCAAAGCGCAAAAAGCGATCGGTTAAAGACCTTCCTGCGGCTAGGTTTTGCCAAAAGGTTAAATATTCATTGGTTTGGGTGTAGGCATGATCACAGAAAATACGATGATGCTTACCTTTGATCTCGGCAAGTGAATAACCAACAGCATTGAGAAAGTTGTCATTAGCATCAACAATAGTGCCATCAGGCGTAAATTCAATAAACGCTACAGAGCTTTTTAAACTCTCTAAGATTTGATGTGCTTTAGTCGCTTGAATTTGTTCAGCCGTGGGCTCAGCAGGCGCGGGCGCCTTGAAAAAGAAAAATCCCATTCAACTATCTCCATGTTTCTACGTGTGCTTCATGCAATTGGGTAAATAAGCATTAATCTAATGACGTCACTCAAAATTGCGATTAATCAATTTTTAGCTCAAGTTACTTTACTGAATTTATTCGTCAAGTAATTAATTCTTATATCAAGGAATAATATAGGTATATGTTGTTACTAAATATTAGCCAAACGTATAATTATTGTTCATCAAATCGAAAAGGAAAGAGGGGTTTTGTGCCAGTCAGTTTACTAAAATTCGATGTTGAGATGGACGAGGAATTTCATTAACGAATGACACAGATATTTAAGTGTTTAAATTTTAAATACTTTTAGAACTTACGAGACTGCTCATCATCATGTTTTTTTACAAATGGGGCAAAAACGACAATGGTTGAAATAACTCCAGCTGCTAAGTAGCCTAAACGGCCAAATGTCACGCCTTGAATGCCATAGGCGTTATAAAAACAAAATCCCGCCAAGCATGCCGCTAGAATGGCTACGATTATTTTCATTGTGTTTCCTTCGATTTATTACTGCTATTTGTCAGCCCATATTACTGAAATTAAGCTGATTAGCTACTTTTGTTTTCACTGCACAGCCGATTGTTATTGCACTATATCCACATAACTTAAATAGCGTTGCTGGATTTCTCTTACATAATTGACGGGTTCGCTGCCGCGGCAGTAGCCAAAGCGGGCCTTTTTATAGTATTTGGGTTGCTGTAACAGCAACATCGCTTTTTCGACATTGTTAAACCACACATCGCTGCGTAGGTTCATTTTCACAGCGAGGCGTTGGGCGTCTTTTACGTGGCTAAAACCTGCATTATAGGCGGCGAGTGAAAAATAGATTTGCTCTTGCAGTGCAAGGTTCTTGCTAAATCTTGCGCGAGTCCAATCAAGGTATTGCACGCCTGCGCCTATCGATTGTTCGGGGTTGGTTAGGTCATTAAATCCCATCTCCTTGCCAGTTCTTGGCATAATTTGCATTAATCCCCGAGCACCTGCGGCTGATTCTGCGTTGGGATTAAAACGGCTTTCTTGATACATCTGAGCGACGATTAAACGCCAATCAAATTGATATTCTTGCGCTTTAGGTTGCACCAAAACATCGTAGGGTGACAGCGCTGAATCTGCAGAAATTCGTTTCGCTCTATGCTGTTTCTGGTGCTTGGTATTTTTAAAGTATTTATTTTTAACGATATTAAAAAACAACTGGCGATATTCTTTCTTCGCGTATTGATTTAAAGCTGCGAGCAACTGCTGATTGTCTCCACGCACCGCATAGCCATATTCGATGTCATTATTAAGTGTTAATGGTGTAACAATGTTTGATCGAAACTTTTGCTCAATAGCGACTAAGTCACTGTCTGCAATGGTGAGGTCAATTTCTTGGTTCGAGACTTGTGCGATAAGCAGTTCCGTTGAGAGTGCTTCGTCGGCGGCAACAATAAGAGCGCCGTGTTCTTTGGCTAATTGCTGCGCTGTTTGCCAAAAGGCGCTGGATTTTCTCACGGTAATGGTACGGCCGTTTAAATCCGCTAGCTGGGTGATTTTATCACTCTGATCATGACTGACTAACAACTCAGATACCGTGTGATATTTTCTACTCATAGTGAGTTGCTTCATGCGGCTGTCTGTTTTAGTTAGCGCCGAGGCAATAACATCCCCTTTACCTTGATTAAGAAGATTCACCATCTCTTGATAAGAGTCGGCAACAACAACTTCTAAGCGAAGTTGATGACGTTTGGCAAACTCATGCATTAACTCATATTCAAAGCCAACAAGCTCTCCGCGCCACATAAAGTAGGTTTCGGGGCTGTTTTTAGTGATCATGCGCAGCGGTAAGTGTTGCTCTTTCATCGCTGTTAAATCAAGAAAACGAGGTTGTGCTGTGCTACTGCTAATGTGGTGGACTGCGATAAAGTTATTGAGCTTTTCTAAAAGCGAATTATTTTCTAGCGCAACGGTCCATGCGAGTTTTCTGGTTTCAGGCAACGCTAAGAGCGATTTCAAACCATGTCGATAGTGCTTTAATGTGTCGAACGAATTTTTGTCGAGCACGGTGTAAGTGAATTTATTTGCAAGTAAATCATCAGCGAGTTGCTCTTGATTGATGTCGTCGGCGAACTCCGTGATTGTCCAGAGTGGGTAGGCTTTTTGAATTGATTCAATATAGGCACTACTTCTGGGCACGTGCACTTCAATGGTTTGATCAGCAGTTGGGGCGGGCGTTGATTTCTCGGCAATGAGTAATTCCTGATCTAACATAATGGGTTGGCTAAAACTCATGGATTTTAACCGATGCGGTGTAATACTCAGATGCCTAGGAATAATGTCGGCTTTATGTTGACTGAGTAACTCAAACATTTGCGCTAAGTTATCAACGTTTATCCACTGCACCTTTAATTGATGCTGTTTTGCAAAATCATTAAATAAATCGATGTGAACACGGCTGGTAACACCCGCACGAGGAAGGCTGGTGGGTTCTTCCCATTTTAGTTTTAGCGCTCGAATCAATTTGAGTTGCTTTATCTGATTCCAGTCTCTTTTTTCGCTAATTAAGTCGGATTTGCTAGGCGCTTTCGGTTGGCTTGGCTTAGTTGGTGTCGGGTCTACAGTTGTGGTTGATGAAGCTGGCGTGGCTTGTTTGGTGCTTTCAGATTGGCTAGGTGCTTCGCTACAGGCGCTGAGAAAAATTAAGGTAAAGAAACAAGCAACCAATTGTTTTAACATGTAAATAAACCAAGCCAGAAAATAAAAATATGCTGTAAGAATAGTACAAATTGTTGGCGACTGGAACTCTAATGTTAGTTATTGGCAGCTTGTAGCTGCCAGTCATAAAGCTTGTTAAATGGCTAAGCCGCACACCGCTGTTGCATGATGTCGTTTTCGTTGAGTTGGATCTTTTTGATGCGCTGATAGCGTTGGCATTCCCAAGATGAAGTAGGGAATTGTTTGTCCCACGCTTGCATCAATTGTCGCTGTACGCGGCTCATTTTGAAATGTTTGTAGGCGTTTTCCATGTATAGGTAGGTGCGAGCTATTCGTCCACGCGCTTCTACAGGTGGCTGCGCTTTCTTGTTTTCGATACGCATGTCACAAGCACCAAAGTCTGACTTTTCCTGCGGTTGCATGACAAAGTTAAAGTTACTGCGATAGGCGTTTACAGCGCCAATGGCAGGGAATAGGTTATACATGTCAGCTTGCATTAGGCGGTATTCTTTACTGGCTTTATTGGCGCAGCGACGACCTTTGTATTTTTTGCCCTTGCTGTTTACACATTGCGCATCACCTTCGCGCCAAGCTGCAAAAGCGCGGCCGAAGTTCTCTGCTGGCACCACGTGTTCCCATTCAATCCGCTTAGCACGTTTTTTGTATTTTGAACTGGTGTAGCCTTTGTAATCAACAACTTGCTTTTTACTGTTAAAAGATGCGCCACAATACAACGTTGTGCGATGGTCGTTGTAGACGTTAGTTAGGAGTTTCTTTTTGGCTTGGCTAAAAGATTCTATCTTCTGATTGTTGTGTGGCGTTGGGCTAAATGCATGCGCTGTTGATATCACGAAAGTCGCGGTTGCTATTAAAACTGCGCTGAAAACTTGCTGTGTTGTCACTGATTATCCTATCAATTTGTTTAGCTCAAAATAAAGCCCCGCCAATTAACATGGTAGGGCTTTATAAGGTCTGCGTTTACAGACACGAATGTGGTGGAGGCGGGGAAACAATAGTCACGCCTTATCTTTAATTATCTCAAAACGCCTAATTACTGCGATGATTTGGCGCAAGTTTATTTAAGCTGAGTATCGTCGTCAATATGTAGGCACATCAACATTTTACTTTAAGGTTTTATTGATGCTATTTCTGGAATCGAAACAAGCTTCTTTTGTTCTGTACAGATACATTGTCAAAGAGATAGTTATGGCTGTTCCAAATTTACGGAGTGATTTTCTAAAGGGAGCATTACTCAATATCGGTAATTGAAATTTCTTTATTTATATATTCGACCTTAAAGTAATGGTCAATTTTGGGGGAAACATTGTCAGAGTAAAATTTCCAGTATTCAGTTTCTGGTTCAATGTCATAATAAAAAAGAATAGATGAAATGTTATTGTCTTCAAACATTTTTCCCAGCACATTCTTCAGGCGTCCTTTTTCGCTTAATTTATTATTTTCTTGTATTTCGGTATCAAAATAGGTTATCAAACATTTTTCAAGGACTTCTCCTTCAACATCTGCATCTATTTCATCTATCACAGAATTCGTTGTGAATAAATTTAGTTTTTGTTTAGACTGCACTGCATTCACATTAACTTTAAATATGTTGAAAAATATAAACACATCTTCAGTCGAACCATCCATAGCAATTTTATATAGCAATTTATTCAGCCCCTTATGAGAGCCGTCTATTGGTCTTGATTCTGGGTTTTTAGTTAAACCAATATAATGAACCTCGGTATTAATACCTAAATCGATATTATGGTTATTTAAAAAATCATGGATTGGAAGGGATAATTTATCACCACTTTCGAATTGTATAGTGAGAAACTTGTCTGTTGTTGAAACTCCGCACTCTAACGACGCGCCATCCAATAAGTCATGCATTGATAAAAACACTTCGTGAGAAGATTCATTATCTCCGACTATAATGGTGAGCTTAATCATTGAAGATTTAGCACAAATCTCAGGTTTAATATCTTCACTGAATCGAACTTTTTTTCTAGTGCAAATGAAGTATATAAAGCGCTTCTCTATCGATGATTCGACATCTTTTTTAAATTGTTTTAGTTGATTCAGAACTATTGGGCGGGTATCTAATTCATCAAATGGATCGAACATTAGATCGTACCAAATCATATCGGAACGAGCAGTTTCTATAATCCAATCTTTTTTACTGTTTTGATAAATAGGGTGTTCAAGTAATATACCGTAAATACCTCGATCCATGTCTTTTCCTATTCCTGATTATTAAATAGTTAGTTAAATTTTCTATAGAGCGATAAAACCTGTTAGCAACAATATATTCATTTGCAGGTTGGCCTTTCGTCTTACAAGTCCCGTGCGTTCTAGTAGATCTTAAGCGTTCTTTATTTGCTATTTAATCCATTCTAAGGTATTTCGTTAGAGTCGATTAATAGAGATGATATTTCTTCAGCTAGCTCAACATTTCCAATGATTTGGTATAGCATTTGAACAACAAAAATAGACACCCATAATTTCACAATTGTTCTATAAGCATATTTTCATGAATCATCAAAATTCGAATATTAAAAAAGGGGCTAATCAGAAAACTGATTAGCCCCTTTTTAAGGTTTGCGGTAACAGACCCGAATGTGGTGGAGGCGGGGGAGTTGAACCTAGAAATCCGCTAGGAAAAACAACAGCTTAAAAGTTACGTTCAGTTAGGTTTATTAATATATATTAAAATGTATTCTTTTTGTGCCGTAAGTTTGTAGTCAACTTTACTTACTTTGTTGAATAATAATAACTTGGTAAAGTGTGGCCTTT
>JBMYWG010000036.1:0-41039 GCA_049607155.1 Psychrobium sp. | reverse complement strand
CCAAAGAATTCGGCCCCGAAAAAGGCAACAGCCGCTATCTCTACAGCCTATTCCCGAAAGGCCCAGCCAAACAAGCGACTAGAATTGCAGGTTTGCCGAAACCGGCGAAGTGTATTTAGCATGAACACTTACACAAGGAAGTGAGATGAAAATTCGTTATATAGCGCTAATTTGCACACTCATCATTAGCGCTGGCCTCTACTACCTCATTGCCGATGACGATCTCAATCCTGAAATCATCGCTATCCAACAGCAATATGCAAAACCTATAAATCTCGATAACAACGTGTATATCGAAATGATGAGTTGGCAATATTTAGAAAGTGACAACCCATACCAATTAGCTGTTGATGCGTATCAACAGAAAATTGCAGAACTAAGTTCGAGTTCAATACGCGATATATCGCCAATTAAATACCCAATTGTCGAGTATCATGGCTTCGCTGAACAGCCATACGATTGTTCATTGTCCGACGAAAATTGTATTGCTGAATTAATCAATAACCGCGAAAAATTTGAAAGCATCATTACTGACAACAGGAAACTGCTAGACAAGTTTTACAATTTGCGAAATTTTCATAATTTTGAGCCACCAAACCCTCTAATCGTCACGGCTAGATTTGACCTAACAGCAATCTACAAAATCGCGGCTTTGGATCTTTTATTTAAGATTGCAGATGGTAAATATGAATCTGCGGAAAAGTTAATTGCCGAATTAATTCTGTTCGATAAAAGACTAATGTCGTCGACTGACGAATTGTTATTTAAGATTATTCCAATTATGAACATCGATAGTGTCTATCCACCATTAGTCGACTACTTAATATCAATGGGCTTTACCGATTGGAGTTACTTACCAGAAGCCTTATCGCCATTATCGTTCGAGGAGCTTAGTTTAAATAAAGCATGGCGGTTTCACATATACAGAGATTCGCAATGGCTGAAATTCGAAGAAATTGCAAACCGCGCTGAAGAACTTAAACCTTCAATTAGTCACTTGTGGCCAAGCCTTATCTACAAAGAACATATAACGCTAAACAAATTAGCAGAGTTTCATTTTCTGCAGTTATTGCCTAATAATTTTCCTAAATCACAACTGATGGAACAACGAAAGGTAATAGAAAAGTTATCTTCAGACATTTATGACAGCATGAACTTTTACATCGAATGCGAACTTTGTGGAATGTTACTTAACATCAATAACATTGCTGGGTATCTTATGGAGCTGACGGCAGTTCCTCGTTACGTTGATCTTTATGAAGACCTCATAAAGGTGGACTTAAAACTACAATTACTCCGTTTAAAACTCTCCACATCTAAATCTGTTGTAGAGGCCAGCCTTTCTGATAACCAATGGCGGGATCCATACCTAAATAGCCTTCCGTTTATTAAAGACGGTAAAGTTTGTTATAAGGTTGAGGATGATGTATGTATTTAGATCGCAAAGTCGTGAAAATCAATTTCTATTTCTGAGTGCTTGAATCCAACCTTATACCCAATGTTAACCACCATAGGCATGGAATTATGACTAGAGCATAATACAAAATAATTCCGGAGAAATAGGCAGGTTCTCCTGAAAAGACTACCTCTTTTCCTCTACTTATAACAACGCCAGATGAAATAGCGTCTAATATTTGATTGGAAAAATGATATAGAACTAAGCACAGAATTATCTTTGCGATAAGTAACGGAATGAATTTCAGCCTAAACACGTAAAGCCCAAACTTAGTTTCTATAGTTTTGGAATTATTATGTGCCATCGATTAACTCACAAGACAGACGTTTTAGCTGCATCAGCTGGCTTTTACTACCAGATAAAAAACTAAAAGACACAGAAATAATTCTAAATAAATACACCATGAAACTTCCTTTCACGATCCGTTCATCATTACGTTTAAAAGAGAATTTCACTTTAAAAAGGCCACCGCTTACCTGCCAAAATGTTGGAAAATCAATATCATCTAATTCCGATTTTAGACTCGTTTGAATAGTCGCGGTAGCCAAATCAAACTTATTCACCATTTGGCCATCAGCATGGGTGTAGATATGCAACCATCTCTGGTTATTACGATGAAAAACACTTAATTGGCAAGTACTAAATATAATGCTGGTGATTGGCCGTTCCATGTCAATACTCCGAGGCAATTAATAATCATGCAGTCTTAAATGTAGACTGCTCACAACTGTTAGACCAATTGTGCTCAATAAATCGAACCAATTGCGCATACTCTGTGTTGTTTTGATAGGAAATAACAACCAACTCATCTAATACATTAATTTGAAAGTTAGGGGAATAATACTCTCTCGCTGGTGCGTAACTAACTGGAGAGGATTTCCAACCTTCTTGGTTGCGAATTAAAACGTTAAACAATTCATCATATTTACCATCTCCTTTGGAAATAGTTTTCCCGCAGTGTTCAAGTTGCAATGGAAAGTTCTCCATCTGCAATTGTTGGTCACGAGAAACATAAAGATAGGCTGACATTGCTATGAAGGATAATGATAGAACTAATGTGATTGCCAGTTTTAATTTACGTGTCATTTTATTTGTCAATCGTATGAAATCGAGCTAAGTATTCGTAGCATTTCACGCATACGATTGAAGCGTTATTAAACTCACGAAACCGTTCTGTCATCTCACCTTCTTGCTCAAATACTTCTTCGCAAGAATAGCACCATGCCTGTAAATCATTGGGTTCACTAGAATTCTCAATGAATCCAAAAGCTTTATCTTTGGTATTTAATAAATGACAGCACATCACTGATGCGACACGATTTCCGTGCTGACCGCAATCTACATATAAGGGCTCAATACAATTACTCATCGTCTTTAATACATTCCTTTTCCACGACTGCACATACCATACAGCAATTAGCACAAAAATTAGAAGAGCAAGTAATAAAACACCGCCAACAACTCTCGTCATTGGCGGTTTTTTGCAATTTAGAAAATCAGCTTATCGTTGAACCCACATGGACACGTGGATTGCGGAACATGCGCATCTATGTGCTGTCTTCGCGCAGTGACGATTCTTTTCAATCTCCTTAGCAACCTTACTTAGTCTATCAACCAGATCTTTCTTTTAGCGACTTCTCGAAATCAACAGTTAAATTTTAATTTTAAATTCAGTAACTTAATCACCATCCGAACATGAATAAATGAAACACTAAAACAATAAACTACTAAAGTGCTACATATCTTTAAAAACTAATCTACTATTAATACTGTCACGATTGGTTTTTAAGCAGTTTAGCGTTTGATGCTCAAGGAATTAAAAATGTTAGTCGATACCGATGAACGTTTACGGTTAGAAGAAGTTTTAAAATATAATTTGTCACTTGATACTCCAGAGGAAAGTTTTACTGAGCTAGCTGAGATTGCAAAGTTTTCTTTAGGAGTCCCCATCAGCGGAATTAGTATCGTTGACGATCACCATATTTGGCTTAAAGCCAGAGTGGGCGTTGATGTTTCTTGCTTAAATAGAGAAGGCGCATTTTGTTCTTATGCCGTAGGATCTAATCATGATACTTACGTTGTCGAAGATACGTTAAAAGATGAGCTATTCGTCAATAATCCCTTAGTCGTCGAACATGGTATTCGATTTTACGCGGCTGCCGTCTTACGAAATAAACAGGGCTTTAATATCGGTACGCTATGGATAATGGACACGTCTCCTCATACGCTGGCGCCAAAAGAATTAACTATCCTTAATAGCTTAGCGTCTCAAGCGATACGTTTACTTGATTATCGTTACACGAATTTAGTCACAAACTTACCTAATCGCGCTACTTTCATCACCCAACTTCAGACATTCATTAATGAATATGTCGAAGATTCGACTAATTCAAACGCTGTAGATGCGTTAGTTGGCGTGATTTGTATTAGAAATATGGATGTTATTGAAAGCATTGTTGCCAGCCAGTCAAATTCAGGAATTCAGATTTCCATTGCTAAACGCATTGCTAGTTCGTTTGAATTGCAGCATATACTTGCTCATTTGGATAACGATTTATACGCGTTTGTGATTTCAGGTGGCACGGACGAAGAGTACCAATCAGAGATTGACCGATTAACGGAGGTGCTGTCAAAACCCATCGAGTTGGACAATTATCAAGCCCCATTGTCGGTTTCGATCGGCTTAGTAGAATGTCCAGCTCACGGAATAAATGCATCTTCGCTACTATCACAAGCAATTACCGTTGCTAAAGGTTCACGCGAGCATAAACAAGGGGTACGCACCAAGCGATGTTCTCGAATTTCTAATTCAGAGTATATTAAAGAGCTACATGAAGACTTGAATCGTTTCACAAATGGCAGCGCAGTAACGCCTTTCTATCAGCCTCAAGTTGATGTTGAAACTAATTCTATTATTGGGTTTGAAGCGTTAGCGCGGTGGAAGAATTGTAGATTGGGTATTATCCCACCAATAAATTTTATTCCTATTGCTGAAGACTCAGGTCTCGTTATTTCGCTCGACTTGTTTATATTAAAAACAGTGTGTAGTGACTTAACGATGTGGCAGAATTTAGGACTCGATTTAGTGGTTGTTTCAGTCAATTTCTCGCGTACTACTTTGCTATCAAAAGATTTAATCGTTGTAGTCGAAGATCTGATCTCTCATTACGACAGCATTCGCAATATCATCAAGATTGAAATCACGGAATCAACGATGCTTGATGAATCAGATCCCGCCGGTGAGCGTATAAATGAGTTACGTTCATTAGGTTTACATGTGTCTATTGATGATTTTGGCACTGGTTTTTCCAACTTAACGACCTTGAGGTTACTCAAGTTCGACCAATTAAAAGTAGATCGCCAGTTTGTTCACAACATTGCTCAGTCAAATCAATTGGCTGAGTTGTTTTCATTCATACAAAACGTCGCGTCGTTGTTCGAGGTTAACTTAATGTGTGAAGGAATGGAAAATGAAGAAGACATCGATGTCTTGATCGCCAAAGGATGTCGATACATGCAAGGATGGTATTTTAGTAAAGCCATGCCTGCCTACAAAGTCGCGAAACTGTTAAAAAACCTTCCCCGACTTTCCTCAAAAACTTCAGCGTCAGATTACAAATTATTGGCGAAGAACATTCGCAAAGCGTGTGAAGACAACAGCCTATAATATTGATGTAAAAACAAAAAAGCCGCTACGAGAGCGGCTTTTTTAGTCTTAGGCTGCTAATTAACCCACATTAACACGTGCGTTGCGGAACATACGCATCCATGGGCTGTCTTCGCGCCATGCTTTCGGGTGCCATGAGTTAGCCACAGCGCGGAACACACGTTCAGGGTGTGGCATCATGATAGTTACACGACCGTCTGTTGTCGTTAAGCCAGTGATACCAGCTACCGAACCGTTTGGATTCGATGGGTAGTTTTCAGTAACTTGACCGTGGTTATCAACGTATTGCAGCGCTACTGTGCCGCTGTTTAATGCAGCTTGTGCTGCCGCAGCGTCTTTAAACTCAGCATGGCCTTCACCGTGTGACACAGCGATTGGCATTACTGAACCCGCCATACCGTTTAGGAACATCGATGGTGATTCTTGCACTTTCACCAAGCTAAAGCGCGCTTCGAAACGCTCTGATTTATTTTGCACAAAGTGTGGCCATAAATCGCTGCCTGGAATTAGCTCTTTTAGGTTTGATAACATCTGACAGCCGTTACACACACCTAAGCTGAAGGTATTGTCGCGGTTGAAGAAGTTACCGAATTGGTCGCGTGCTAAATCGTTAAACAAGATTGATTTCGCCCAACCCTCACCAGCGCCTAGTACGTCACCGTAAGAGAAGCCGCCACAAGCTACCATGCCGTGGAATTCTTCGAGCGATACTTTTCCTGAAAGAACGTCTGACATGTGAACGTCTTTCGCCACGAAACCAGCACGGTTAAATGCCGCTGCCATTTCGACGTGTGAGTTAACGCCCTGCTCGCGCAAGATAGCTACTTGTGGTTTAGCACCAGTTGCAATGTAAGGCGCTGCCACATCTTCGTTAATATCAAATGATAAGTCAGCAAATAGACCAGGATTGCTATCATCAGTTTTCAGTGCGTATTCTTGCTCGGCACATTCTGGGTTATCACGCAGCTTTTGCATTTCGTAGCTAGTTTTTGACCATAGTTTGCGTAAATCACTGCGCGCTGCGCTAAATTCAGCATTGCCATCTACAAACACGTTAACAGTGTTGCTGTCGTTTAGTGTTGCAACCTTGCTAGTTAAGCCTGCTAAGCCGTTAGCCGCTAATACTGCGTTTACTGCATCGATATCTTCATTCTTAACTTGGATAACCGCACCAAGCTCTTCGTTAAATAACTGAGCGAGTAAATCACCTTGTGGCAAGTTGATGTCTAAACCAATGTTACCTGCGAACGCCATTTCGGTAAGTGTTGCGAATAAACCGCCATCTGAACGATCGTGGTAAGACAGTAATTTACCATCAGCTAACAATGTTTGAATTGCAGTAAAGAAGCCTTTTAGAAACTCAGGGTTGTCAACGTCTGGCGTTACATCACCAAGCTGTTTGTAAACCTGCGCTAATACCGAGCCGCCTAGGCGCGCTTGACCATTACCTAAATCGATTAGTAATAGTTGCGTGTCACCTTCGTCGGTAATCAGTTGTGGTGTTAACGTGTTGCGTACGTCTGCTACTGGCGCGAATGCTGTCATGATTAATGACAATGGCGCTGTGACAGACTTGTCTTCGCCGTTCTCTTGCCATTTTGTCTTCATCGACATTGAGTCTTTACCAACTGGGATGGTAATGCCTAATGCAGGACATAACTCTTCGCCCACCGCTTTAACTGCTTCGTATAAACCAGCGTCTTCGCCCGGGTGACCTGCTGCCGACATCCAGTTCGCCGACATTTGAATTTGGCTAATATCGCCGATGTGCGTCGATGCGATGTTTGTAATGGCTTCAGCAACTGACATACGCGCCGATGCACCAAAGTTAAGTAGTGCAATTGGGCTACGCTCGCCCATAGCCATCGCTTCACCGCCGTATGTATCGAAACTTGCTGCGGTAACAGCACAGTTCGCTACTGGCACTTGCCATGGGCCAACCATTTGGTCACGTGCAACTAAACCAGTTACCGTGCGGTCACCAATGGTAATCAAGAAGCCTTTATCAGCAACGGTTGGTAAGCTAAGTACACGCATTACCGCGTCATCTAGTGAAATATCGTCAGTCGCTAACGCTTCGCCTTTCGCTGTTTGCGTTTTAACGTCGCGACTCATTTTTGGTGGTTTGCCAAGTAGCACGTCAAGTGGCATATCGATTGGTGTGTTATCGAAGTGGCTATCAGAAAGCGTTAAATGATCTTCTTCTGTCGCTTCACCAACAATGGCGTATGGTGCGCGTTCACGTTGACAGATTGCATCGAACTCGTCGATTTTATCCGCTGGAACGGCCATTACGTAGCGCTCTTGCGACTCATTACACCAGATTTCGTGTGGTGCCATGCCCGGCTCATCGTTTGGTACGTTACGTAGTTCAAACTTACCGCCGCGACCACCGTCGTGTACTAATTCAGGGAATGCGTTTGAGATACCGCCTGCGCCAACATCATGGATAAAGGCGATTGGGTTGTCTTCGCCTAGCTGCCAACAACGGTCAATAACTTCCTGACAACGGCGCTCCATTTCTGGATTTTCACGTTGTACAGAAGCAAAGTCTAAGTCTTCAGCCGACTGACCCGATGCCATTGACGATGCAGCGCCGCCACCTAGGCCGATGTTCATGGCTGGGCCACCAAGTACGATCAGCTTCGCGCCTACTGGAATATCGCCTTTTTCAACGTGTTGCTCACGGATGTTGCCCAAGCCACCAGCAATCATAATTGGTTTGTGATAACCACGAACTTCTAAACCGTTGTGGGAATTTACTTGCTCTTCATAGGTACGGAAGTAACCACATAACGCAGGACGACCAAACTCGTTGTTAAACGCCGCGCCGCCCAGTGGGCCTTCGATCATAATATCAAGTGCAGAAACGATGCGATCTGGTTTGCCGTAGTTCGCTTCCCATGGCTGCTCTGCGCCCGGAATGTTTAAATTGGATACAGTAAAACCAGTTAAACCCGCTTTTGGCTTAGAGCCACGACCTGTTGCACCTTCGTCACGAATTTCACCACCAGAGCCAGTTGCCGCGCCAGGGTATGGCGAGATTGCAGTTGGATGATTGTGGGTTTCAACCTTCATTAAGATATGAATATCTTCTTGGTTGTATTCGTATTCGCGCGTTTCTGGATTTGGGAAGAAGCGACCAGCTTTGTTACCTACCATCACTGACGCGTTGTCTTTGTATGCAGACAGTACGTTTTCTGGATGTGTTTCGTAGGTGTTTTTAATCATTTTAAATAATGATTTTTGCTGCTTCTCGCCATCGATTGTCCAATCAGCGTTGAAAATCTTGTGACGACAATGTTCTGAGTTCGCTTGAGCAAACATCATTAGCTCGATGTCGTTTGGATTGCGGTTTAGACCAGTAAAGGCGTTAACTAGGTAATCGATTTCATCGTCTGCTAGTGCTAGACCCATTTCAACATTAGCTTTCACTAACGCGTCTTTACCGCCGCCAATGACATCAACACTTTGCATTTTACCCGGCTCAGCTTTTACGAATAATTGCTGCGCACTTTCCATTGAGTTAGTGGCGATTTCCATCATGCGATCGTGCAATAATTCAACCACTTGTTGGTGCTGCTCGTCGCTTACTTCGCCTTCGATGTAGTATGCGATACCGCGCTCTAGGCGGTTAATTTGGGTTAAACCACAGTTGTGAGCAATATCTGTTGCCTTGGATGACCACGGCGAGATCGTACCCGGACGCGGCGTGACTAAAATCAGTTCACCTTGAGGTTGGTGCTCAGCAATCGTTGGACCGTAAGTTAATAACTTTTCAAGCTTAGTCAGTTCATCGCTTGATAATTCGCCACTGAGATCAGCAAAGTGCATAAACTCGGCATAAATGCCCGAGACAGGCACATTGATGTCGGCAAAACTAGCTAGCAATTTTTTTGTACGAAAGTCAGAAAGCGCAGGGGCTCCGCGAAGGATTTCCATAGGAATATTCACCAATTAACTGTGGATGGGAAAAAATTTGGCGCTATTATAAGTGAAACAGATCACAAAATTAACCATTAATGTGATATTTCTCACATCGCTATTTTAAGTGGCATCTGTTATAACTATCTAGCAGACGTAAAACTTGTATTTTATTGGGCTAACACTTTGATATCTAAACGTTCTAAATTGACATTCGGCCAACAAATAAGCATCGCTTTAAGCTGTTTATTTGTGCTTTCCTGTACCCAGCCTACCGATGAAACTCATTTAGACGAAATTAAAGACGATAAAGTATTGGTGATTGGTACCTTATATAGCCCAACCAGTTATTTCGAAGGCGAAAAAAGCGCCGTTGGTATGGACAGCGAATTAGCGCAACAGTTTGCCGCCTACCTCGGTGTTGAGCTGCAAATTGTGTCTAATGCTGATTTAAGCGAATTGTTCGCGCAAATGAACGAAGGGAAAATCGACATCATTGCCAGCGGCCTGACGGTGACTCAGGCACGATTGCAGAAGATGCGTTTTGGCCCACCGTTTTATCAAGTGTCACAACAAATCGTATTTAAACAGGGAAAGAAGCGCCCGCGTAAACTTAAAGACCTGACTGGCACACTAATGGTCGCTAAAGCGAGCAGCCACGTTGATACGCTGTCACAACTTAGATTAGCTAATCCCGATCTCAATTGGCAAACAACCAATGAGCACAACCCCGATGAACTATTAAAGTTAGTGATTGACGAGCAGATTGATTACACCCTTGCCGATTCTAATGTATTAGCACGTAATCGCCGTATTTATCCAGATTTGAGCTTAGCGTTTACGGTAACGCGTGATGATTCATTAGCATGGGCGCTAGCCGATAATGATGACGACTCCTTATATAGTCAGGTCATTGCGTTCTTTGGCGAGCAACAATCGAGCGGCGCTATGGCTCAACTTGAAGAGAAGTACTTTGGCCATGTACAACGTTTCGATTATGTCGATACGCGCGCCTTTATTAAGGCTATCGATAAGAAGCTTCCGAAATACCAAATATTGTTTGAGCTAAATGCCGATGGCATCAAATGGGAGCAACTCGCTGCCCTGTCCTATCAAGAATCCCATTGGAACCCACGCGCCAAATCGCCAACAGGTGTGCGAGGCATGATGATGCTGACACTGCCAACGGCGAAACAAATGGGTGTAAAGAGTCGTCTAAATGCTGAGCAAAGCATTGCTGGCGGCGCGAAATATCTAAAACGTTTATTGGCTCGCCTGCCTGAATCTATTCCAGAATCACAGCGCTTTTGGTTTGCGCTAGCGTCATATAATGTTGGTTATGGACATCTTCTTGATGCTAGAAAGCTGGCACAACAATCCGGTAAAAATCCCAATAGTTGGAGCCATGTTAAGCAGATGCTACCGCTGCTAGAGAAAAAGAAGTATTACCGCAAGACTAAACATGGCTATGCGCGCGGTCGCGAAGCTGTACACTATGTTGATAGCATTCGTCGCTATTACGATACGTTGATTGCCATGGATCTCGATAGCAAGCTGGCCCCTATTGATTTAGAGCTCGCTGCACGCATTGATTCTCTGCCAATTCCGCCGCAAATAAAAGTTGCGCCACAAGAACAAGAGGCGGCATTAAAAAATTAACTAATACCATTGCATTACGATAAAAAAATACGCTAGATTATAATTACTTGTTTATTATGTGTTCGCTGTTAGTTTTTATCGTATCGCGATAACTACGTCCACGAGGAAGGATAGCGATTGTAGTTCGCGTAAATGGAATATTATGAATCAACACTCACCTACTAAAAGTACCACAACATTATCGGTTATCTTCACTGTTGTCATTACAGTTGTTTTAACAACCCTATCAATTTTTATAACTAGTAAACTCTATCAGCAAGCCAATTATTTGGACGATAAGTGGACAGACTATCGCAATGTTTTAGTCAAGAAACAGCAAGTCAACAAATCCCTTTCCAACGCTTTTAGTGAACAAGGTCTATTGGGTGATATTCGCCGCTATGCATTTGCCCCCAATAAAATTAGTGAAAATCACATCAAGTCAGAATTGGAGCGTTATAAAGAAACGCTAGTTGAATATCGCAATCTGCCTGGTCTCAACGTGGTTGAAACCCGCCTATTGATGACAATTGGCGAAGAAATTACCAAGCTTAAAAACTCGTTTTATTTAATCGTAAATTTTGCCGCCAAGGGACAAACAGAGAAATACAACGCTGTTGGCGATTCGTTGTACGCTAGTCTAGGACAAGAAGCCATCGACAAGTTGGGCACGCTAACAATTGAGCAATATAACAACGAGGCTCAGTACATTAGCGGCGTGATCAAAGAAGTTTCTTTACTCGTCTTGGCTAGCTTAATCATCATTCCGTTGGTGATGTTTTTAATTATCAATCACTGGCGCACCCGTCATAACGTTAGCCGCGATATTTTAGCGAAACACAATCGCGATGAACTCGATAAAATGTATCGCCATACGTCCGTTCCAACATTGATCGTTAATCGATCTGGTGACATTGTTAGCGCTAATGCCAAGGCATGTGAAATGACAGGCTATAGCATGAGCCATTTGATGTCTAAACACCTAGAGCAACTTGTTGTCAAGGCACCTGCGGCATTACTTAATCAGATCATGTCGCTAAAAAGCAATCAAACAACTACTAATAGTTCGACTAAATTAATTACTAACAAAGGGGACGAATTTCGCGTTGACATCGACATTACCCAAGTCATGGACGGTTCAAATTTATTGTCGATCGTTTCATTTACCGATGTTGAGCAGCAAGAGCAAATAAAAGAAGAACAAACGCAAACGGCGTTAATGTATGATTTCTCGCAGGATGTAAATGGCATTGGTAGTTGGCACTGGGAATTTGGCAGTGACAAACTATTATGGTCGCCTAAAACATATGAGAACTACGGGACCAAGGATTTATCAGCTGATATTACCCAAGAGAAATTACTTGCCTCAATTCCCAAGGATGAGCGCGAAGACGTTAGTAACGCCATTAACGAAGCGGTAATTTTTGGTAATGAACTCAACATTAGCCATCACATTGAACTACCTGACGGTGAAAGCTTGTTCGTCCACCAGCGTGGTCACGTGACTAGTGACGAGAACGGTAAAGCGTTGTACATGCTAGGCACGATTGAAATCGCAGAGCAAGATTCTGAAAAAGCAATGATGCGTGATATGTCAGACCGCGTATTTAATTCGTCATTAGACGCAATGGCCATTACTAATCAGCGCAATACCATATTAAAGGTCAATCAGGCATTTGTTGATATGACTGGATTTAGTGAAGAGGAGTCTGTAGGACAACAGCTATCTTCCATAAACCGCGCGACGTTTTTCGATCAGTGCATCTACGATAAGATTAAGAAGCAAGTTAATGAAAACCACAGTTGGGACGGTGAGCTGTGGAATGTTAAAAAAGACGGCGAGGTTTATCCTACCAATCAACATATATGTGCCCTGTCATTTGAAAATGACGACATTAGCCGCTATTTATGTACGTTCCGCGATATTAGCGATCACAAAGCGCTTGAAGAGCGCATTATTAACAGCCGAGCTGTAGACCGCGTCACCATGCTGCCATCGCGCTCTGTATTACAAGATCGTTTAAATCAATCCATTAAACGCCATGAGCGCGACGGCCATAAAAGCGCAGTTATTGTTATCTCGATAAATCCGTTTTTAAAAGACATCAGCGAAGCAACACACGTTGCCGCTATCAAGATTATGGCGCAGCGCATTATGCAAATTACGCGAGATCACGATACCATCGCGCGTTTTGGTCGTCATGAGTTTGCCGTTCTTCTCGAAGGGCTAAACTTGGCGGAAGATGCCTATGTTGTTGCTGATAAAATCAAAATGAAGTTGAGTGATTCGCTATCTATTAACGGCGTTAATATTGAGCCAGAATGTGCAATAGGCATCAGTCTTCACCCGCTTCACGCGACTAGTGATGAAACACTCATTCAGTATGCAGATGCCGCAATGCAACAAGCTAAGCTAGAGCACAACAGCAGTATTCAAACCTTTAATCAGCATATCTTAGGTATTTACAATAGCGAGCAACATTTAAATGCACAGCTAAAACGCGCCATCGATTTGAAGGAGCTAGCGGTCAACTACCAACCTGTCATTGATTTTAATAATCAGCAGATTGCTCGTTGTATCGCGCATGTTAGATGGCATCACCGCGCCTATAACACGCAAGACACTAAGAAATTTATAGCGTCAGCTAAGCATGGCAGTTTGAGCAAACCACTACATGATTGGCTACTTGAAAATGCAATTAAATATGCAACCCAGTGGTCGAATTCAGGATTAGAAAAATTAGAGTTACAAGTAAAACTAGTTAAAGACCAACTACAAGAGCCTGGATTAGCGCAGCAGATCAAAGATATTTTGAACACTTATCAGTACGCTCCAGAGCAATTAGTACTAGAAGTGACTTATGATACAGTGCAAGCAAACGACATTGCGCTTAATGAGTTCAAATTCTTAACGGACGTCGGCATCAAAATACTTGTTGTCAATATTCCAGACGACCCACAAGCTTTCGCATTATTAAAATCACACCATATTGCACAAGCGCACACTCATCGCATGCCATTATCTGATCCAGATTTAGAAAATGATACAGCTGCTGAGTGCGACCGTATTTTAGGTCAAATCAAAGATATGGAGATTTATCCAAGCAACTTTAATTGGCAACAAAATACCTTTATCAGTCAATTTAAAGACGCGTCGACACGTAAACAGCACAATATGTTGGTGTGTGGTTCAATAGATACTCAGAACCTAATTGTACTTGGCAATAAGTTACTTAATACCACGACTTAGGCATTAATCCGCCCCCCTCCGATAAGGGGGGGCTCAAAATTGAAAATCCCCTCTTGTATTTCCAACATTTCTAGGCAAACTACGCTCAAGTTTAATTCTTGCGGAGCATTTTATGAGTCAACTAACGCATCTTAACCATCAAGGCGAAGCCAACATGGTCGATGTCAGCAACAAAGACAACACGGTGCGAGTGGCACGTGCTCAAGCAATCATCACCATGTCACCACAAACGCTCGCCTTAATTAGCGATGGTCAACACACTAAAGGCGACGTATTTGGCGTCGCGCGGATTGCCGGAATTCAGGCAGCTAAAAAATGTAGCGACCTTATTCCCTTATGCCACCCGCTAATGCTGACCAAAGTCGCTGTCGATTTTGAGATATTAGCTGCATCCAACAGTATTCGCGTCGAGAGCCTGTGTAAATTGTCTGGAAAAACGGGAGTAGAAATGGAAGCCTTAACCGCCGCATCTGTTGCCGCTCTCACCTTATTTGATATGTGTAAGGCGAGTGATCCACTCATGGTCATTTCGGAGATGAGGGTGTTAGAAAAACAAGGCGGAAAAAGCGGCCATTGGCAAGCTAAATGCTAAATGCTAAATGCTAAATGCTAAATTTTATCAAAAAAGAAAGGCGGGTATATCCGCCTTTTCTCATTTGTGAACATCGTTTAATAAATGGCGTCGTGCTCTAAGTCATCTAATGGTCTAGGTGGTGTGTCACTAGTAGTTGACGCTTGCGAGATTAACAACGCACCAGTTGAATCATCCCCCATTAATCCATCTAAGATAGTACTTGTATCAACAGTTCCATATACCTCTGATAAATCAACACCATCAAGTACGATGGTTGATGTAACTTCGTCACCACCATCAGCGCTGATCAAGATAGTAGTGCCCAGCTCGTCGAAGTTGAAATCTAAATATTGTCCTAAATTCTCAACCGACTCTTCAATCAATAGCTCAGAGAAATCTAGCTTATCAAGTTCAACATTAAAATCACTAATGGTATCCAACAAGCCTGTACCTTCAGTAAACACGTAAACGTCTGAGCCAGTAGTATCGTCCGTACTAACTTCAACTTCTTGATAGGCTAACCATACATCAGCTATTTGTTGCTCGTTACCATTATTGTCAATATAGGTTCCAGTTTCACCAATGATATTACCATTATCATTAATACTTGTAGATTCAGACTGCAATGAGATTTCATTAACACCAGCCTGTAAAAACGTTAGCATTTCATCTTGCTGTGAGATACCGTCTGAGTTGCGATCTTGCCATACTTGCATTTGCGACCACGCTTCATCATCTGCATTAAACACGCCGTCTCTATTTGAATCTAAGTCTCGCAGCGCATCATAACCATCCAATGCCCGTTGACCATCAGATTTTATAGTGTCTTGACCAATCAGCTCTGACGTATTATTAATAATTCCATCGTTATTTACATCGAGAACAAGTAAACCGTCATCTTTTCCTACCCAACCAGTTGACTCCAATGTACCATCATTATCAATATCAAATGACACACCATGCTCAAGCCCTAGGGTTTCAACACCATCGCCATCTAAATCTAGAATAATCGGACAACGGGTCATGCCAACGGTAAAGGTGACCGTAGTCATGCTACTAATAGCGCCACCATTCGACTCCTTAGTGCTTAATGACAACGTCATTTGATGCTCACTAGTTTCATTGGCATCAGCTTGGATAGTCAACGTAGATAGATTCCAGTCAGAAATATCGACATTATTATTACTTACCATTGCCGTAAATGAATGTGTTCCATCACGTAAAACAAATCCGTTCCTAATACCACTCATCTCTGCAATCAAGGACTCAGAGCCGTCATCGTCAATCATTTCGATCGACGGCATAATCATTGGCACTTCAATATTAGCGGCACCAGAGACATTCAGGGAATTCTGATCTACGATAACCCCCTCAGCGGTTTTATCTTGCTGGTATTTAACGGTCACTGTTGCTGTATCGGTACTTTGTCCGTCAGATACCGTGTATTGGAATGTCGCGGTTCCTTTAAAATTACCGTTTGGTGTAAAGGTTATGGTGCCATCATCATTGAGTTCAACATTGCCCTTAGTTGAGGATTTCAAGGGTTTCACTGCAACAACTTCTAAGCTATCACCATCTTGGTCAGTATCATTACTTAACAGTCTGCGTTGATCAAAGGTAAAGACATGAGTCAAATCAATGCTTGAACCGCCCGTATCTGTGGCAATTAAATCATTCTTTGCCACAACCGGATCATTAGCATCGGCAATTTGGAGCCTAAAGGTCTCTGTTGTCTTTGTGCCATTACTTTCTTTTCGACGAACGATAACGTCCATATACTCTTGATTTTCATAATCAATCTGAGATGCATCTCGAACAGTTACACGGCCAGTAACGCTATCGATAGTAAATGGGCCATTTTTTAAGGCTTTTCCATTTTCATCCACAATTGAGTAAACAATGTCGCCACTTAAATCATTGAGATCGGCGTGAATCCCAACTTCTTCACCATTAGCAACAGATTCAGGAAGTGGCACAGTAATCAAAGTGATGTCATTGAAAGCCAGTTGCTCAAAATCAGTGATAGCATTACGCGCTGCTTCGCTACTCGACTCCCAATCGGCTAAGCTCATATTTTGTTTGATTGCATCATGGCCACCGCCACCTGACGCTGTACCTTTCAGTGCACCATCTAGTTTTAGATAATCACGCCCAGAGCCCGTATCGATATTTGCGTATGAAGCCAAGTCAATAGTGATAAAGTCGTCACCACCACCAGTTAGAAAATCAGTGCGATAGGTCGAATTAGGTCCCACTTGATGGAGGTTAAAGGTATCATCACCTGATCCAGACGTGATATTTAGCCCCATTGCTCTGCCGGAGATCGTAAGCGTGTTATCGCCATCACCAAGATCTAGTTGATCACTTGTTTGATTCGTATGAACCGTCGACCCTAAAGTAACATCATCGTCACCAGCCCCCATACTTAGGTAACGGGTATAGCCGCCAACATTTACTATATTATCACCATCGCCTAAGTGGGCTGTAATTACATTACTCGATGTAGTTAGCTGATCGTTACCATCCCCTGCTGTCACAGATTGAATGGTATTAGCGGTCAGTTCATTGTCACCATCACCTAAAACCACATTTGTAACACTACCGCCAAGGCTAATAATATCACTATCACTACCTACGTTAATGCTGCCCGAAACATTGCTTGTTACGGTCAGCTCATTCGCGCCATCTCCCAGATAAATGGAGCCTTGAACACTACCCACATCGACAACATCTTTACTATCACCTGCATTGATATCGCCTTTAACTTCATTTGTCACCGTGAGGTTGTTGCGACCTGAGCCCAAATTAACGTTAGCAGTATAATTACCTACTGTTACCGTATCATTACCGCTACCAGTGTGAATATTATTTGTGTAGCCTTTCTCAACGTTGATAATGTCATGTCCGCCACCAGTTATAATATCGCCAATGACGTTTGACGTAGTTACCGTTAAGGTATCGTCATCGTCGCCTAAATTGAAGTTAGCATAAGCTGTTCCGGTTACCGTTACGGTGTCGCGTCCATCGCCCGTATTCACATCTGCAATATAACTAGTGTTGGGTCCTACTTGCGCAAGATTGAGTATATCTCGACCACTTCCGGTATCGATGTTAAGACCCATAGCATTTCCAGTAATGGTAAGGGTATTGTCACCATTTCCTAAATCTAGCTGATCGGATTGTTGATTTGAGTGGTAGGTGGAAGCAAGGGTAACAACGTCGTTACCATCGCCCGTTGATAAGTATCTTGTGTAGCCGCCAACATCAATTTTATTATCGCCAGCTCCTAAGTGAAGTGAGGTAACATAGCCATCAATATTAACAATATCTTTGTCATCACCAGCATTGACTTCATTGACATTACCGACAAGATCTAACCGATTTTCACCTTCACAAAGTTGTATGGTATTAGCATTGGCACCAATATCTACAATGTCATTATCCCGTCCCAAGGTAATTGCACCAGCAACAGATTCAGTAACATATAACTCATTCTCACCGTGGCCTAGTGTGATTTCGTTAGACGCAGAACCAATGGTTACTATATCGTTGCCATCTTTGGCTTTTATAGCGTCGCCAACATTATTGGTAACAGTTAGCGTATTATCACCAGAGCCTAAATCAACCGATAAAGTGCTATCACCAACAGTGACATTATCATCACCTTCTCCCGTGGTAATATGCTTAGCATACCCCTTAGTGACTTCAATCGTATCGTTACCATCACCAGCATCGATATTACCGTGAACAAAAGACTCTGTAACGTACAGAGAGTCATTTCCGCCACCTAAATCAAAATGGGCATATGCATTACCACTCACTGTAACAGTATCTTTTCCGTCACCAGTTGATACATTGGCAATATACGTGGTATTTGGACCGACTTGCGCTAGATTCAATACATCAACACCGTCTCCCGTATTAATGTTTAGCCCCATTGCATTACCAGTAATAGTTAACTTGTTATTACCATTACCTAAGTCTAGTTGGTCACTCCTTTGATTAGTGTGAAGAGTCGAACCTAATGTTACGGTGTCGTTGCCGTCACCTGTTGACAAGAATCGCGTATAATCCCCAACGGTTAACTTGTTATCACCGTCGCCAAGGTGAACACTTTTAATAAAGCCACCAACTTCTACCACATCTTTACCAGAACCAGCACTAAGGGACTCTACGTTTTGAGTGACAGAAAGCGTATTCTCACCATCACCAAGTACAATATGTGACGTGATGCCGCCGATAGTGACCTTGTCATCGCCATCACCAAGGTTAATATTCCCTTTGACTCCCTGAGTCACATTGAGTTTGTTATCACCGTCGCCAAGGTTAATACTGCTCTCGGATGAGTCTATGGTGACTGTATCGTTACCATCTAGCGCTGTTAATGCACCATTTAAACGGTTACCTACAGTAAGCTGATTGTCACCGCTACCAAGATCTATCGTATTCGCGTAGCTGCCGATATTTACAACATCGTCCCCAGTTCCTGTGCTGACATTGTTAACAAAGCCTTTCTTCACATCGATGTAATCATCGCCCGCGCCACTATCAATGTCACCGTAGACATCTTTTAGTGAAACAATCAAACGGTCGTTACCATCGGCGAGATCAAAGTTAGCATAGGCCATTCCGGTCACTGTAACTTTGTCATCGCCAGCGCCCGTATTAACATCGCCAATGTATGACGTATTCGGGCCAATTTGCGCAAAAGACATCACATCGCGACCACTGCCTGAATTAACATTCAGTCCCATCGCCGACCCAGAAATGGTAAGCGTGTTGTCACCATCGCCCAAGTCTAATTGGTCGCTGCGTTGATTTGTATGGATAGTTGCGCCCAGAGTAACGATATCGTCGCCATCACCAACACTTAAATAACGTGACCAACCAACAATATCGATGACATTATCACCGTTACCTAAATGAATATTCTCGATATGAGAGCCGATTGAAATTGTGTCATCACCGTCAGCCGCGGCAATTGAGGTTGCTGTTGTGCCAAGGTCAAGGACATTATCCCCACCACCTAACGCAATGACACCAGCGCTTGTTCCAATGGTAATATTGTCATTGCCATCGCCAACATTCACATAACTTGTAAGTTCATTTTCAACAACCAGCACATTGTCACCAAACCCTAAATCAACGGATGTGCCTGAGAGAATATCTACAGTATCTACCCCGTCACCTGCGGTAATGGAACCAGAAACCCTACCACCAACAGTAAGATTATTATCTCCTGAACCAAGTGCGATACTTGTAGCAGTTAATGCCACTGTTATTGTGTCAGAGCCAGCACCTGCATCGATAGTACCAGTGACCTCTTTATTGGCGACGCTTAATGTGTCATCGCCATCGCCGAGTTCGAAGTTTGCATAAGCTATGCCGCTAACATCGATGGTATCAGCGCCAGCACCGGTACTAACGGTTGTTTTATGAGAATTGTTGGGGCCCAGTTGTGCAAATGTCATCGAGTCGTTGCCAGAGCCTGACGTAACATTAAGCCCCATCGCGTTACCGGAAATAACAAGGGTATTATTACCATCACCTAAGTCTAATTTGTCAGACGATTGATTTGTATGTAACGTTGAGCCTAACGTAACCGTGTCATTACCACTGCCCGTCTCTAGAAAACGAGTGTGGCCTCCTATATTTACATTATTGTCCCCATCACCAAGATTAAGGTCGTATACGTAACCATCAACAGTAATCACATCGTCTCTATCTCCAGACCTAAGCTCGGCGGTAATATTCCCTCCTAATTCGAGTGTATTGGTGCCTTCACCTAAATAGATGTTTAAAGCATTTAGGCCAATATTTACCAGGTCGTTGCCATCTCCCATCGTTAAGGTAGAGGTTACCGATTGCGCAACGGTCAATTGATTATCGCCATTACCAAGACTAATAGTACTTTCAGCGGCTCCTATCTTGATAACATCTCGACCATCGCCTGCGGAGAGAGCCCCTTTAACGGCATTAGTCACGTTTAGCGTATTGTTACCGCTTCCTAGACTTACACTGGCGGTGTAGTCGCCTACAGTCACGCGATCGTGGCCACTCCCTGTGTCGATATTATTGGTAAAACCATTTGTCACTTGAATAATGTCATTACCAGCGCCTGTTGAGATATCACCATAAACGTTGCCAGTAGTTACAGTTAACACATCGTCACCCTCGCCTAAAACAATATTGGCGTAAGCTTGTTCTGTAATTGTGATTTCGTCATTACCTGCACCAGTATCGACATTCGCTTTAAATCGAGTTGATGGCCCGAGCTGCGCCAAGTTAAAGGTGTCATTACCAGAGCCCGCAGTGATATTTAGACCCATCGCAGAGCCTTCAATAGTTAAGTTATTATCACCGTTGCCGAGATCAAGTTGGTCAGAATTTTGGTTTGTATGAAGAGTACTACCTAAAACAACAGTATCGTTGCCATCCCCCATTGTTAAGTATCGAGTATGGCCCGCTACTGTAAGCTCATTGTCACCGTCACCCAAATCAGCGCGTGTTAAATTCGTCGTCGAAGTGACAATATCACTATACGCCGTAAGTACGAGTACCAGGTCTGCGCTTAAATTGTGGGTAACACGCTGATTGGATTTGGTTACCGAGTTACCGGATTTGAAATTAATTCGTTCGAAATTGGTAATATAGTCTTGGATTTGATTATGATTATTATTCCATTGAGATCTGGTGATATTTAGCGTGATTTCATCATTTCCTTCACCGCCATCTATTGTCGCATTGACAGCGCCTTTAACAACGATTTCATCGTTAGCACTTCCAGCATCAATATCAGCCATCACACTATTTCTAACAGTGAGCTTATCATTACCGCTGCCTAATATCACAGCGTCATAATTGCGATCAAACGCGACAATATCGTTACCGCCAGCCACGTCGATCTTATTGTGCGCATCGTCTGCAATTGAGACACGGTCGTTTTCGTTACCCGCTTTTATATCTGCACGTGAATCTGCTTTAACAATCACCGTGTTGTTTTCACTGCCAAGATCAACTTTATGTTTTTGTTCACCATTAATAGTTATATGATCATTGCCTTGCTTGGTATCAATTTTGGTATCAGTGTTACCGCTTATTACACGCGTATCATCACCATTGGTGTAGTCTGTCGACGCGATCCATTGAGTCAAGTCAATGCTTTCGCCACCTTGAAGTTTAATTAACTCAATATTCGATATTTTGTTTTGAATGTCATTAAGATTGTTATTCCACTGGGACAATGACATATTTAACGTCAATGTATCGAAACCACTTCCACCGTCGATATCGCCATTGACACTATCTCTTATCGTAATATTGTCATCACCTTCACCACCAGACACTGATGAAAACAGCTTTCCACCTACAGTCAACGAATCATCGCCCGAGCCTAATTTTACCGCACGAGCATTACCGTCAATAGTAACAACATCGTCGTTGGCTAAAGTTTCTATCGTTCTGGATGCATTTCCATCGATCTTAATTGTGTCTTTTTCTGCTCCGCCAGTTAATCTGCCGTCACTATCGCCTGCAATGTCTAATTCATTATTTCCATTACCAAGCGTAATATTTGCATTTTGAGAGCCAGATATACTAACAGTATCATTGCCCTCTGAAGTGTTTAGTGCTTGCGTCAAATCACCATCGAATTCGATAACATCGTCCCCGCGAGTTACTGTTAGCGTTGGTAATGCAACTTCAAAGTTATCGATGCGAGTGTTGTCATTAAATATGATGGTCTCAAAGTTTTGAATAAAGTTTTGAATATCATTTAAGTTTGCGTCCCAATCCGCGCGGGAGATATCGAGGGTAATTGAATCATTGCCCATTCCTCCATCGACAACGTTAGATATGTCACCAGTGATGGTAATTTGATCGTTACCAGTTCCTAAATCAACTGTATGAGTAATCTTGCCCCCGATACTCACTGCATCATTACCTTCTCCAGTATCGATCGCTCGACTCCTACCACGAATCGTAAGGAGATCATTACCACCAGCTAGCCGAATCGCGCCAGTTGCATCACCGCCAATAGTCACAGTATCATTATCATTTTGCGCTAAAATTCGTCCAGTTGCGTTGCCTGAAATGGTCAATTGATTATTACCACTGCCTAAATCAATGTCTCCGCTTGCATTGCCACCAAACTCTAAAACGTCATTACCCGCTCCAGTATTCACATCTTGAGCGCTATCGGTGTTGATTTTAATCGCATCGTTGCCATCGGCGGTATTTACATTTCTAACGGAAGACTTAACTAAATCATTGTTAAGCGACACTCGTTCTTTGTCACTGAATATTAGGGTTTCAAAATTTAGGACTAAGCTTTGGATATTACCAACATTTTTATCCCACGCTTCCTTAGACATGTTGAGGTGAATAGTATCGTCGCCTTTTCCGCCATCAATAATATGATCAACAGCACCAGATATTTTCACTTCATCATCAGTGTTTGATAAATACATACCGCCTTCAGCAATCCCCTCAATATCTAGCTCGATTGCAGGTCCTGCTTGAACATTAATATCGAAAGTTTCGGTCGAGGTTGAACCATCACTACTGGTTGCAATGATTTTAATGCCGAAGGTAGTATCAGTTTGAATATTTAATGATGAACCATCTAATAGACTAACTTTACCTGAAGTAGCGTCTATCGTGAAAATTCCGTCTTGCACATCTTTATTACTCAATGAGTAGGTAACTTTATCGCCAGGATCAGCATCAAATGCTAGGGCTGTAATTCCAACAAAACTGCCATTTTCGGCATTTGCTTGCAAGGAATTCGCTTGAGTATCAAAGTCAGAAATAGCACCGACTTGGTCGTTAACGTTGCTAACCTGCACATTGAGTGTTTGTTCTGTTTTCTTGCCATCATCATCTACTGCGATAATTGATACAGAATCGCGGCCAAAGAAATCTTCGTTTGGCGTATATAGAATATTGCCATTAGCCATGATAGTAATTTGACCATTTGTGGCACTAGCATTTGTCGCTTGTAAATCTATTTCACCGTCAATATCAACAATATGACCAATTACATTCGCCGCTGAGTCTTCTTCGACATTAAAAGCGGTCTGTGTAATAACTGGAGCATCATTAACGCCAGTTAATGTGAAAGATACGTTGGCATCATCAGATTCTTGTCCATCACTGATGGTGTACTCAAATTGGTAAGTTTCTTTAATGCCTTCTTTAAGTACGCCATAGGCTTTAAAGCGAATTTGATTGTTGCTGTCTACCCACGCTTCACCGACATCTTCACCACCAAATCGGATTACAATTGGCTCGTTGCCATTCACCTCATAGTTGTTAATGTGAGTGATTGATAGTGTGTCGCCATCGAGATCTGAATCATTAGCCAACACATCAATTACTACGGCTTTATTTTCTTTGGTTCCGGTATCTACAAGTGAATCGTCTACAGCCGTTGGTTTATTGTTCACATTACGAATCGTAAGCTGTATTGTTTCCGTTGCTTTACCATCTGCTTTGTCAATTGCAACGACACTAACGGTGTCCTTACCATCGTAATTCGCATTTGGCGTGTATACGATATCACCATCACTATCAATAAAGACTGTACCGTTATTGGCGGTCACTGTACTCAACGTAAGATCTAAATCCCCATCAAGGTCGGAAATGTTACCAATCACAATACCCGTTGAATTTTCATCAAACTCCGTTTCTAAAACCTCAATCACAGGTAAATCGTTGGTACCAATCACATAAAATGTGGTCGTAGCCGTTGATTCAGTCGGGGTATTATCGTCTGCTAAGAAGTCATCGGTAATAGAGTAATCGAAAGATAGTTTGAGACGCTCGCCTTCTTTTAAATGATCCAACATCGGCGCGGGTTCAAATTTAACTTGTCCGTTGACAACACTTACGTGACCCACAATTTCATTATCGTCGTTTCGTATTGCAAACTTGTCGCCATTTCCACTAACTTGAGCACCATTGATTTCTGAAATACGCATATCATCGCCGTCAGAATCAATATCGTTGGCAAGAACATCGATAATTAAATCGCTATTCTCAGTCGTCGTGATAACGTCATGGAAATCATCGCCAGCACGGACGTAAAAATTCAAAATGAAGGCTTTTTCATTAGTCGCATTAGTTTGCGCTTTAAATGACGCGGTTAATTTTCCTTCCGAATCAAGCTTAACCTCAATGTCTTTGGTAGCAATCTGTTTTCCTTTGCTATGCTTATTCGCAACGGTTACATCATTGAAGTTACCGATAATGCGATCACCATTTTTGTCCCATTTAGAGTTACCACGTGCTAAATAAGAAATGACAACCGTTTGTCCAGCGTGCTCGTCACCAAAATCAAACACTTTAGTGGCGGTCTTTTGTTTGTTGATTTGTAGGCTATTACTGCCACTATGGCGTCGACCACCAGTCCACCCTTCGAGATTTTGATGGAAAGTATCACGCTCAAGTAATTGGTTTGAGTAATTTAGGCTAGGATCGTCATTTGCCTGTGGTGAGTCGTTATCATAACGTTGATGTGATGTATCTGCTTGCGCAGTCACTTGGTTTCCTGCCAGATCGACACCTTGCGCCGCAACACTAAACGACTGATCGAGTACCAAATCATTTGTAGCAACATCTTCAATAGTCCAAGTTGTGCCATCAACATTAACAACACCTTGATATTTTTGACCATTTATAGTCGCTTCGACACTATCTCCCGCCTCAAACTCTCCAGAAACTGTACCCGTAATATCTATCAATTGGTCGATTTCTGTCTTATCTATGATGTTGTTATTAGTAATATCATCAATTGTAATAGATCCAATACCTGTACGATCTACGGTTATGCGCATTGATGACTCTTCGACATTTTGTCCGTCTGTCGCAGTAACAATGATTTCATGAGTTCCCTCAGTTAAAGTACTCAATCGAACATTATATTGACCATTGCTTCCTACATTTCCACGACCAACAACCACCCCATCAATGGTAAACTCTAACGAAGCACCAGGCTCACCAGTCCCTTTTACCAAGGGTTGGTTATTTTTTGTAATATGATCGGTATTAGATTCGCCGCTGTCACTCGAAGGATTGAGATCAATAGTTGGATCGACCATTTCATCGAGTTTTACAGTAGCAGATGCCTCAGCAGATAAATCACCATCGGATACTAAAACCGTTAGTTCGATATTAGTAATATTACCCTGATTGTCATGTAACGCATCAAAACCCGCTTGAGTGAGGGTTACAACACCTGTTGAAGGATTGATTTCAACATATCCATCACCATTACCTGATTTAATTGAATATGTCAGTTCGTCGTTTTCAGGATCTTGCGCAGTAAATTTAGCAACAACGTCACCAACTTGCGCTGTCATTTCAATGGCAATTCCGCCTTCAGATTTCGTAAATATCGGCGCTTCGTTAACATCTTCAACATTGATTCTAAAAGTATGATTCGTTGTAGAGCGATCATATGACTCCGCAATAACCTCAACGTCGTAAAATGTTTTTGATTCAAAATCAACATCGCCAATTAGCGTTATAACACCTGTTTCTGAATCTATATTAAATATACCTTCCGCAGCAGATTCTGGAGATAAGCGGTAAGTCACCTCATCACCATCAAGATCATCTGCTTTTGCTGTAATACCAACCGTTGAGTCTGAAAGGCTATTCTCTTGAATCACATTAGCGCTCAGGTCGAGATCTCTAAAGTTTTTCACTGCATTATCTGCGTCGCCGCGAGTGCCCGAACCTCCAAGTCCCTGCTCGTTATCACCAACGACTACAGTAAAGGTAGTAGTAGCTGTACTGCCGTCAGTGGAAGTAGCAATTACGTTAATATTGTGGGAATCTTGTGTTTCAAAATCTAGATCACCGATTAGAAAAATCTCACCGCTTTGGGCATCAATTCTAAACAGACCTTCATTTTGATCATGAATGCTGAGGGAGTAAGCCACGTCATCCTCTGCATCTTCTCCTGCAAAAGCAGTAATCCCTACATAGGTATCAACCGGCGCATTCTCTGACACAAAGTTACCAAGTGGATCAATATCGATAAGATCACTAATAGCGTTCCCCACAACGCTAATATCAAAGGTCTCTGTACTCGTAGAGCCATCACTGCTTGTCGCTAGGATATGTGCCTGATGAACATCTCCCTTGTCGCCCAAGTCGGTAACATCGTTTAGAAAAATTTCACCAGTCGCACTGTTAATCCTTAGTAGGCCATTTAATGAATCGATCAACTGATATGTAACAATGTCACCATCTAAGTCTTCTGCGAAGGCCGTGACACCAGTGTAAGTCCCCGTTTCACTATTTTGAGCAACTTGATTGTCCTGAGAGTGGGAATCTTCAATAGGACCGATAGTATGATCGGTAGGATGCTTAACAATAGAGTCAGAAACACTCCCTAAATTACGCGCTTGATCCTGCACCGTCATTGATACGGAAATATTGCCATCGTCTAGAGTTGAAATATCAATGTTTTCAGCGCTAATAACCCCGCTACTCACTGAAAAGTCGGTTTGTTCGAGAATAACTCTATTAACACCATCAGATAGGATAATTGAAACGACAGCACCATTAGCTTCTACAGAGCCAGTTAAGGATACATTTGTTGCTTCACGCGCGTTTAAGTACTCGTCGTCTTCAACAAATTTTATCGCATTGCCATCTTGATCTTGATTGCCGTCGACACCACCGATTAGACCTGGCGGAGTCAAATCAATGTGAACAACAAATGGTTCACACTGTTCACCGCGGTTACCTGCTTTATCGATTTGCAATGTACTAAATTCATGAGCGCCTTCACTAAGTGTCGTGATTAATTGATATTCCCACTCACCATCGCCGTTAGCTGTAACAGTTGTAATTAATACATTATTTGCGTCATATATCTCGATTGTCGCCCCAGCTTCTGCGCCAAATCCGTTAATAAGTGGCAAGGTATCGTTTGAGTATTGACCATCATTAACAATAACATCAGTGTCACTAGCATCATCAATCAAATTGAATCGAGCATGAACAGGTGCTGTCACATCATAAGTAAAGGCAACGTTGCCGCTCGATGCACTTTCGTTGCCAACTTGATCGACAATGGTCGCACGTAACTCACACGCTCCGTCAGGTGTTGTTGGCTTTAATAATCTTTCATATAAATCGACCAGCGTCGTGCCGCTATCAATTTGCGCTTGCGTTAATTGATATTGCGTGTGAATGGCATCACCGCTCGCGTCGGAGATAATATAAACACGTAAGAAGTTTCCTGCTACAGTGCCAGGAGGAATAGTTGCACTAAAAGGCACCGAAATTCCGTCATCTACACTGTCTACGTCGGCGCGATTGATGTAAATATCCCCGATACTTGGGTTAATTTCTATCAAACTAATCTTAGGAGCGATATTTTCTCCATTAGGTCCTTCACCGTCACCAGGCGCGACCAAATCTACATAAAATTCTACATAGTCGCTTGGTTCACTTACAAATCCCGTAGTGTTTACAACATAAGCGGAAATATCGTATTGCTCATCGTGCGCTAAATTTTTGCTAGTAATATTAACATTTACTGTATCGCCCGCCTCTTCGCCTTTTTGGACGATATATTCGGCACTTTCAACTAGGTTTCCCTCTTCATCTCGAATATTAATATAAACAGTTGCCCCAGCTTGAGTTCTGTGTGGTAAGACCATTTTAATGTCCAAGCCATCAGCCCACTCAACTTTATTTAAGCCAACTTCACCGGCCTCTGGAATTGTAATAATTGGTTTATCCGGCGCCTTTTCGCTCATCAAAACATTAGATGTGGCGGCGGCCGTAGCGACGTTTTCATTAATGGCGGCTTTGACCGTGATTCCCTCGCCAAATTGTAGAGTATCGTCAGGTAAAACTACATCTACCGCGCTATTGGCAGCATGTTCGACAGAAAATGGCACCAAAACTTCCTGCGAACTTTCCCCTTGGGCCAGCTCAATCGCTATGAAATCGCCTGCATTTATATTCTGCTCGCTCGTAAAGGTTACGGTCAGTGTATTTTGTTGACTAGACAGCTTCGTCAGCGTAAGGCTATCGTCTTGTGAGTCTACTGAAGAACTTTCTAATGTCTCACTGATGGTATGTTGGAGATCGGACAATGACGTTGCTAATTCGGGATCTGAAATAGAGTCGGCCTGTAGATCAGTAACCTGCTGAGGGGTTAACTTCGACAAACTCAGTTGAGAAACAGACAATGTGGTATTGTCGATTTGTGACACGCGATTAACGGTCCCATCGGAAAGTAGCAAGGTTAAAAAACCACTATCAGCAATCAATAATGTCTCGCCTTTTACGAGTTCATTACCCGCAATTAACGATTGATTATTAGATGAAAGTTGAATGGAAGTTGAAGCGTCAATTACGAGGGCCGAAAGCGGGCTCTGATAGCTGTTCATGGTACGGGTCCTTTACTCTATACGGTTCTTCTGTCCCCCTCCCCAACTTACCGAACGACCACCTTGAAGAAAGAACAGAATTCTTAAATCCTCCAATCAAATTTGACAATGAAACTAAGTAGTTAGATTGATATTCGATCTGGACGTCAGGATTTATCTCAAATTAACAGTGGCTTAACTTTACAAGCTAAGCCCCTACCTATCAATAAAATGACTATAAAACCAGCACTTAGCATTGTTTAAAAACACCAAACTAATACCAAAACTAATACCATGGGTTACAACTAATTACATTTAGTTTCGCCCATAAAAAAAGCAACGAACATGTCGTTGCTTTTTCATCAAAATATAGCAAGGAAAAACTAGTGATTTTCAGAGGCTAAATTAATAGTGTATTTTGGAATTTCTACCACGAGATCTTCATCGCTGATAACTGCCTGACAACCTAGACGAGATTCTTGCTCTAAACCCCAGGCTTTATCTAACATGTCGTCTTCTAGTTCATCTGATTCTTCTAATGAATCGAAGCCTTCACGCACGATCATATGACAAGTCACACAGGCACAAGACTTCTCACATGCATGCTCTACGCCAATACCGTTTTCTAATGCGATATCTAGCAGTGTCTCACCTTCACGCGCTTCAACTACAGCACCTTCTGGGCAAAGCTCTTCATGAGGTAAAAATATAACTTTAGGCATTGTTCACTCCTAACAATGACGTACCTTTACGCCATCTCAATTCAAATTTAAATATCGTCTACTGACTGGCCGGATAGCGCATCGCGAATCGACTGATCCATCCGCTTAGCAGCAAAATTACTACTTGCCGTATCACAATCACTAATCGCTTGTTTAATCGCTTTAATATCGCCCGCTTCAACTGCTTGCTCTAACGTTGACATCGCATGACGAATTGTTGCTAGTTCTTGTTCATCAAGTAACTGGCCGTCGGTATTAATTGCGCTAACTAAACCTTCAAGCACGCGTGACGCTTCAACTTTTTCTTCGGCTAGCATACGAGCATCCATATCGCCTTTAGCGTGAGTCATCGAATCTTTGATCATCTTAGCCACTTCATTATCGCTCAGACCAAATGATGGTTTCACTTCGATTGACGCTTGAACGCCACTGCTCTTTTCCATTGCGCTAACACTTAATAGGCCATCAGCATCTACTTGGAAAGTCACGCGAATATGCGCCGCGCCCGCCATCATCGGCGGAATGCCACGTAACTCAAAACGCGCTAAAGAGCGACAGTCTTCAACCAGTTCTCGCTCGCCTTGCAAAATGTGCAGTGCCATCGCCGTTTGGCCATCTTTAAAAGTGGTAAACTCTTGCGCTTTAGCCACAGGAATAGTGCTGTTACGGTGAATCACTTTTTCCGTCAAACCGCCCATGGTCTCTAAACCAAGCGATAGCGGTAAAACATCTAGCAGCAACATGTCAGATTCTGGTTTATTACCCGCCAAGATGTCTGCTTGAATTGCCGCGCCAATGGCCACAACTTTATCTGGGTCGATGCTGGTTAATAGTTCGCGATCAAAATAGCTGCTTACTTGCTCACGTACTAATGGCACGCGAGTTGAACCACCAACCATTACCACTTGACCAACTTCTTCTACAGATAAATCAGCGTCGCGCATGGTGCGGCGACACGCCATAATAGTGCGTTTAACTAATGGCGCGATTAACTCGTTAAATTGCTCACGCGATAATTCACCCTGCCAGCTAGTGCCACAGGGTAAATCAAGGGATAACTTAGCAACTTTTAAGAAACTTAATTGCTCTTTAGCATCACAAGCAACGCGGGTAATTTCGCGTTGCAGTGCAGGCGAATGATCACCAGTATAGCCAGATTGCTCGATAATCCACTGGCTAACACAAGCATCAAAATCATCACCACCTAATGCCGAGTCGCCACCTGTCGCTAATACTTCAAATACCCCTTTATTAAGGCGTAAAATTGAAATATCGAAAGTACCACCGCCTAAATCGTAAACGGCAATAACACCCTCTTCATGGCTATCTAAGCCATAAGCAATAGCAGCAGCTGTTGGTTCGTTAAGTAAACGTAATACTTTTAGGCCGAGTAACTGAGCGGCATCTTTGGTGCCTTGACGCTGTGCATCATCAAAATAGGCAGGCACGGTAATCACTGCACCAACCAAGTCGCCACCAAGTGATTCTTCTGCAAGTGCTACTAATGGGCGTAAAATCTCGCTTGAAACTTGAATTGGATTAACTAAGCCTTGGCGCGTGTCGATATTAATTAAGCCATTTTCTGTAGGCTTTAAAATATATGGCAATTCATCGTGCTGCGCTTTAATGTCGTTGAGCGTGCGTCCCATAAAACGCTTAACAGAAACCACCGTATTAATGGCATCGCTAATCGCGTGAAGCTTGGCGTCATGATGCGCTTCAACACCATTTTCACCGTAATGAACAATCGATGGAAAAGAATCGCGACCTTGATGATCGGCTAATGTAACCGCTTCACCACTGCGTACTGTGGCAACAAGAGAATTGGTGGTACCTAAATCGATACCGACCGCTAAGCGGTGTTCATGAGGAGCCGTGCTTTGGCCCGGCTCTGAAATTTGCAATAAGGCCATAATTAAGTCTTTATCAAATGAATTGCCAATATTTTAACTCGAACTCCACTGTGGATTCGAGTTTAAAAATCAAATAGCTTGTCTTCTAATGCGATAGCTTCTTGCGACAGTTTAAGCATAAATTTAAGCTTGCGTACTTCATCGCCAGCTTTTTCGAATGACGCTTGATCGCCCGTGGCAAATAATTGTGAAAATGAACGGTTAATCGCCTTGATATAGCCGTTAACTTCGTCTTGAAAGTCCATTAATGCACTCTCAGGATCGCCAGCGCTTGGAATATCTTCTAAGGCTTCACGTAGTTCCATTTGCTGCATTAAGAACATTGGATCTTTAAGTGTCTGCGTTTCGTGGGCTAGTTCAACGCCATTAAGCGATAGAATATGTTGGGCGCGAGAGTCAGTATTTTTCAATACGTCAAAGCCATCGTTGATTTGAGCGGCTTTTTGCACCGCCATCAAGCGCTCTCGCTCGGTCGCATTGGCAAAGTTGTCGGGGTGAACATGACGCTGTAGTTCAAGGTACTTCGCTTTTAATTCGCCAACATCAAGGTCAAATGACGTTGGCAATGCAAATAATTCAAAATAATTCATTGAGGATTAGCAATTACACTGAGAAGCTTTCGCCACAACCACATTCACCGTCGACGTTAGGGTTTCTAAATTCGAACCCTTCGTTGAGGCCTTCTTTGACAAAATCAAGCTCAGTACCATCTAAGTACACTAAACTCTTTGCATCAACGATAATTTTAACGCCGTGTTGCTCAAACACTTCATCGCCGTCATTAAGCTCGTCAACGAACTCTAAAACGTAAGCGAGGCCCGAACAGCCAGAGGTTTTAACGCCTAAGCGTAAACCGATACCTTTACCGCGATTATCTAGAAAACTACTCACGCGTTGCGCGGCTGTTTCAGAAACAGTAACTGCCATAATAGAAACCCTAAAACTTAGGCGCAGCATGCGCTGCGCCAATCAAACTATTTTGCTTTGTAATCTTCAATTGCTGCTTTGATAGCGTCTTCCGCTAAGATAGAGCAGTGAATTTTTACTGGTGGTAATGCTAACTCTTCAGAAATATCACGGTTACTAATAGCGCCCGCTTCTTCTAATGATTTGCCTTTAACCCATTCTGTTACCAGTGAGCTCGACGCAATCGCGCTACCACAACCATACGTTTTAAATTTAGCGTCTTCGATGATACCTTCATCGCTAATTTTAAGTTGCAGTTTCATCACGTCACCACAAGCTGGTGCGCCTACCATACCAGTCGCTACCGACGGGTCGTTTTTATCGAATGAACCAACGTTACGTGGGTTTTCGTAATGGTCTAATAATTTTTCGCTGTATGCCATTGTACTATCTCCTGCTCTTGTTGAGTCGCCTAGTGGGCAACCCACTCAACACTGTCTAAATCAATACCGTCTTTGAACATTTCCCAAAGCGGTGACATTTCACGCAATTTGTCAATTGAGTTCGTCATTTGCTCGATGGCGTAATCAATTTCTTCTTCTGTGGTAAAGCGGCCAACACTAAAACGAATCGAGCTATGAGCCATCTCATCGTTTAGACCTAAAGCACGTAATACGTATGACGGCTCAAGACTCGCTGAAGTACAAGCACTACCAGAAGATACTGCTAAATCTTTTAGCGCCATCATTAACGATTCACCTTCAACGTAGTTAAAGCTGATATTTACGATACCTTTGTAACCTAGTTCGCGATCGCCATTGAGGTAAGTCTCTTCAATTTTCATTAACCCGTCGATTAAACGCTGACTTAAACGCTCAATGTGCTCTTTATCCTTTGCTGCATCTAATGCCGCAACGCGACAAGCTTCACCGAAACCAACGATTTGGTGTGTCGCTAGTGTACCACTGCGCATACCACGCTCATGACCACCACCGTGCATTTGCGCTTCTAGGCGAATACGTGGCTTACGACGAACGTAAAGTGCGCCAATGCCTTTAGGGCCATAGATTTTGTGACCTGAGAACGACATTAAATCAACTTTCAGTTCGCTTAAATCGATGTTTAATTTACCAAGGCTTTGTGCGCCATCAACATGGAAGATTACTTTGCGAGCACGTAGCATTTCTCCGATGGCACCGATATCTTGAATGATGCCGATTTCATTGTTCACATGCATGATAGACACTAATACAGTATCTTCGCGCAGTGCAGCTTCAACTTGTTCAACGGTGATAATTCCGTTAGCTTGTGGCTCTAGGTAAGTTACTTCAAAACCTTCACGCTCTAATTGACGCGTCGTATCTAATACGGCTTTGTGCTCAGTTTTAGAAGTAATGATGTGTTTGCCTTTTTTCGAGTAAAAGTGCGCAGCACCTTTAATCGCAAGGTTATTTGATTCAGTAGCACCTGAGGTGAAAACAATTTCGCGAGCGTCAGCGTTGATTAGCTCTGCTACTTGGTTACGTGCAATATCAACTGCTTCTTCAGCTTGCCAACCGAAACGATGAGAACGAGAGGCTGGGTTACCGAAGTTACCTTCCATCGTTAAACAATCAATCATTTTTTGCGCAACGCGCGGATCAGCCGGCGTAGTTGCCGCGTAATCAAAGTAAATTGGTAATTTCATTTATTGCTCCACCTAGTTACTACTGAGTAACTAGCCTATTTAATGCTAATTTTAAAAACTGCTAATTATTACAACTGCTAATTTAACGTTACTATAATTATTATTCGTTTCTTTAATCCAAGAGCCCTTGTACTCAAGGTTAAGTACTCAAACCTAAGTACACCAGCTCTCACATTCGGCGCTTTGCGCCAACACCACTGTTAGATTTAACCTAACTGATTGGTGTGAAAAATTTCGTTTTGCTGATCATTGCCAGCCATTTCCTGCGCCATATTTTGCTTATTCGCTATGGCGATTACCTCGGAGTTATCCATTAATTCCCCCAAGGAAACACTGTCTAAAAAATCCTGCATCTTAACGCTGAAATCATTCCACAATGAATGCGTTAAACAGCGTCCGCTCGGTGAACAAGGCTTGTCGCCTTTGCACTGCGTCGCGACCACAGAATCATTAACGGCTCCGATAACTGCACCAATGGAAATTTCAACAGCTTCTTTTGCTAGTTGATAACCGCCACCAGGACCACGAATACTTTCTACCAGTTTGGCTTTGCGCAACTTAGAGAATAATTGCTCTAAATATGACAATGAAATTCGCTGTCTTTCGGAGATATCTGCTAGACAAACAGGTCCTTGTGTTTGATGTAATGCAACATCTAACATCGCCGTTACCGCGTAACGTCCTTTCGAAGTTAATTTCATTACATTGCCTCGCAATAGGGATAATGGCGGCAATTACATCAAACCCGAGTATTTTAGTCAAGTATATACTTGAGTAATTTAGTCGGATTAGCGATTATTTATACTAATTGACTATTTGCTCTCTTTATCGCTATCGATTCGACCTCGTTGCGTGGCGGTCAAAATGCCGCGCAGAATGTTAAGTTCAATGGTCTCTGGACGTGCCCTGTTATATAAACGACGTAGTTTTGTCATCACCTGTCCTGGATGTGCCTTAATAATAAAGCCGATCTGACTTAAGGTTTCTTCCAAGTGCTGATAAAAGCCTTCCATATTATCAGACAATGGATACTCTTCTTCGGTTTCCTTAACGCCTGCAAGTGCCGCCATACGGATTTCGTAACACAGGGTTTGTACCGCCATCGCTAAATTAAGCGAGCTATACTCAGGATTGGCTGGAATGCACACGTGATACTGACATAGTTGTAGCTCTTCATTGGTTAAGCCACTATTTTCACGGCCAAATACCACAGCTACCGGATATTTACTCGCTTCGCCAATCAGTTTAATCCCGCTTTCACGCGGATCTAACATCGGCCATGGCAAGGTGCGTGAACGAGCACTAGTGCCAATCACTAACCCGCAATCTTTGACTGCTTCTTCTAACGTGCTTTCAATAGTGACTGTTTCTAATAAGTCTTTAGCGCCTGCAGCTAAGGCTTGAGATTTCTCGTCAATCTCTGTTTGTGGGTCAACCAAGACTAAATCTGACAAGCCCATTGTCTTCATCGCACGGGCGACACTGCCAATATTGCCCGGATGGGTGGTGCCAACAAGAATCACCTTTACTTGAGGTAGTAGCGATAATGAATCATTGATTTGGGTTGGTTGCGTGCTCACAAAACGACCTATACTTTTTATTAAATTGGTAGGCAGCCTAAGTACTAAGCACTTAACCGCCAAAAATAATCGGCGCATCATAGCAAAACATTTGGTTATTTTCTTCTATTAATTCAGCGTGTGTAAGATTAATTGCCACTTTGATCTAACAGCAGTTTTTTTGACAATAAAAGCGTGAGCAAGTACGTGATTTTTATCAGCAACGCTTGTCTCGCGCATATATTCTGATATGATGTGCGCCGATTAAATCTTGCTGACAAACAGCAAGCAACCGTTCTTTAAAATTCAAAGGTATACACGTATGCATCCGATGCTAAATATTGCAATTCGGGCAGCTCGTAGCGCAGGCAAGATCATTATGCAAGCGACTGAGCAGCTAGATAAAGTTGAAACAAATCAAAAAGGTTCAAATGACTTAGTAACGTCAGTTGATACAGCAGCTGAGCAAGCAATCATGGCAGTGATTAGCAAATCATACCCAGATCACGGCTTCATCTGTGAAGAAAGCGGTGAACAAGGCAATGCAAAAAGTGAATACCAATGGATTATCGATCCTTTAGATGGCACAACTAACTTCATCAAAGGCATTCCACATTTCGCGGTTTCTATCGCACTACAAGTTAACGGTAAAACAGAGCAAGCTGTTGTTTTCGATCCAGTTCGTGATGAGCTATTTACTGCTACTCGCGGTCAAGGCGCGCAATACAACAGCTACCGCACACGTGTATCTAAAGCGAAAGACTTAAAAGGCACAGTGATTGGTACTGGTTTCCCATTCAAAGTGAAGCACTATAAAGACACATACCTATCTATCTTCTCTGACATGTACGACGATGTTGCAGACATGCGCCGCGCCGGTTCAGCAGCATTAGATCTTGCTTACGTAGCTGCAGGTCGTTTAGACGGTTTCTTCGAAATTGGTCTAAAACCATGGGACACAGCTGCTGGTGAGTTATTAGTAAAAGAAGCTGGCGGTATCGTAACTGACTTTACTGGCGGCCACGGTTATGTTTCTTCAGGTAACATCGTAGTAGGTAACCCAAAAGTTGTTAAGGCTATCTTATCTAAGATGCGCCCTCACCTAACGCCTGCTTTATCTCGTTAATTTAACGCTGAGATAACACCAATAAAAAAGGCGCTAATTAGCGCCTTTTTTTATCTTGTATCAACACTATTCAGTAGTTAGTTCCTGCGGAATATGCTGATGTACCACTTCACCTAATTTAAACATAACACATTCGCCTTCTTTCATGATGTGCCAATCTTCATTATTGGTCAGCGGCCTTGTGGCAATGACAGTAACAATATCATTAGGTGTTGTTTCTTTATGAAAATCAATCACAACATCGGTATCGATTAAGGTTGCTTTACCAAAAGGGGCACGACGCGTTATCCAACTCAGGTTATTGCTGCAATAGGCAATTAAATAATCACCATTAGTCAATAACATATTAAATACGCCAAACGATTTTAATTTATCCGCGTGTTTGCGGATAAACTCGAAAATCAGCGAAGTATCTTGCGGCATTTCATCAAACTCTTGCGCCAATAAGTCTAATAACCAGCAAAAAGCTAACTCACTATCTGTTTGGCCAATCGGTCTGAATCTTGATGTTGTTATTGCTTCTTCATAGTCAGACAATTGACCATTATGGGCATAACACCAATTGGTGCCCCAGAGCTCTCGAGTAAACGGATGGGTGTTTTCTAGATTCACCTCACCACGGTTTGCTTGACGAATATGACTTATCACCACTTCACTCTTGATCGGATAAGATTTGATTAGATTAGCGACTTGAGACTCACAACTCGGCTTTGGATCTTTAAAACTGCGACAGCCTTTACCATCGTAAAAGGTAATGCCCCAACCGTCTTTATGCGGCCCAGTGACACCACCACGCTCTACTAATCCAGTAAAACTAAATACAATATCCGTTGGCACGTTAGCACTCATGCCCAATAATTCACACAATTGTCATTTCCTTACATTAAAATCTCATTTGTTAGCCAGATAAACAGCCTTATGGTCAGAGAGTCTAATAGTGGATAGCGAGAAACTCAAACCCTTTCCTAGTCTTTTCTCAACCCACTTTTTGTTTATACGTTTCAAGAGCTCGAAATGAAAATATTCAAACAATTGTTCTAATAAAGCTGGCGCTTTCTAAATTAGTTGGGTTAAACTGGTAGGACGAGTTATAAAGTGTAACGATTAAAGGAGAACTTACGTGTTTACTTTACTCTTCATAGTCGCAGTGCTGGCTTGCTTGGGAACCCTTGCATACAAGCGTGCGTCTTTAATTACCTTCACCGGTGCAATTGGTATTGCACTTCTTATCCTCTCTATGGCGACACATGTTTCAACACTTGTGTGGTTATTGTTTATCGTTATCGCTGTACCGTTAAACGTAACATCGTTTAGACAACAATATATCAGTGTCCATCTACTTAAGCTTTACCGCTCAATCATGCCTGAGATGTCTCGTACCGAAAAAGAAGCGATCGATGCGGGTACAACTTGGTGGGAAGCCGATTTATTTAAAGGCGCGCCAAACTGGAAAAAAATGCACAACTACCCTGCGCCGCGATTAAGCGCGCAAGAGCAAGCATTCTTAGATGGTCCAGTAGAAGTTGCCTGTGCGATGGCAAATGAGCACGAGATTTGTCATGAAAAAGCGGATTTGCCACAAGAGTTATGGCAATACCTAAAAGACAACGGTTTCTTTGCGATGATTATCAAAAAGAAATATGGCGGTCTTGAATTTTCAGCTTATGCGCAATCGCGTGTTTTACAAAAATTATCAGGCGTTAGTTCGGTATTAGCGTCAACCGTTGGTGTACCTAACTCGTTAGGTCCTGGTGAGTTATTGCAGCACTATGGTACGCAGGAGCAAAAAGATCACTACCTACCGCGTTTAGCGTCAGGTGATGAGATCCCATGTTTTGCATTAACAAGTCCAGAAGCTGGTTCAGATGCTGGCGCAATTCCAGATCGCGGTTACGTTTGTAAAGGCGAATGGAATGGCGAAGAAGTACTGGGTATGCGAATTACTTGGAACAAGCGTTACATCACTCTAGCACCAGTAGCGACTGTTCTTGGTCTGGCATTTAAACTGGAAGATCCAGAGGGATTACTTGGTGATGAGAAAGATCTAGGCATCACTTGTGCCCTTATCCCGACAGATATCGAAGGCGTAGAAACAGGTCGTCGTCATTTCCCATTAAACGTGATGTTCCAAAATGGTCCAACGCGCGGTAACGACGTATTCTTCCCACTTGATTTCATTATCGGTGGCCCGAAAATGGCTGGTCGTGGCTGGCAGATGCTTGTTGAGTGTCTATCGGTTGGCCGTGGTATCACGCTACCGTCAAACAGTGCCGGTGGTGTTAAGACTTTAGCACTTGCTACGGGCGCCTACTCACGCATTCGTCGTCAGTTTAAGGTTCCAATCGGTAAAATGGAAGGTATTGAAGAGCCATTAGCCCGCATCGGTGGTAACGCCTATCTAATGGACGCAGTTACAACCATGACGACAGGTGCTATCGATTTAGGTGAAAAACCGTCAGTGATTTCAGCTATCGTGAAGTATCACCTTACCGACCGCATGCAGCGCTGTGTTATCGATTCTATGGATATCCACGGTGGTAGTGGTATTTGTTTAGGCCCTAATAACTACGTTGGTCGTGGTTACCAAGGCGCACCAATTGCTATCACGGTAGAAGGCGCAAACATTCTAACTCGCTCATTAATCGTATACGGTCAAGGTGCTATCCGTTGTCATCCGTACGTGTTAGCTGAATTAGATGCGGCAAATCAATCTGATGAGCGTGTTGCGTTAGAAGACTTTGACAAAGCGGTATTTGGTCACATCGGTTTTGCCATCAGTAACTTCTGTCGCAGCTTTTGGTTAGGTTTAACCAACAGCCGTTTCTCAGCATCGCCATTTAATGACGAAACCAAGCGTTACTATCAGCACATGAATCGCTTCTCTGCTAACCTAGCGTTCTTATCTGATATTGCAATGGCTTGTTTAGGTGGTGATCTTAAACGTAAAGAGCGTATCTCAGCACGTTTAGGTGACATTTTAAGTCAGCTGTACTTAACAAGTGCAACGTTAAAACGCTTTGATGATGAAGGTCGTCAGCAAGCCGATTTAGCATTTGTACATTGGGCAGCACGTGACTCTCTGTTTAAAGCGCAAACGTCGTTAGACGAACTACTACGTAACTTCCCTATTAAGTGGGTTGGTAAAGTCTTACGCTACGTAATGTACCCTACTGGTATTACACTAGTGGCGCCGTACGATGAGTTAGATCACGAGATTTCAAAAATCTTACAAGCGCCAAATATGACGCGTGATCGCATCGGTCAAGGCCAATACTGGAAACCAACAGAACACAACGTGGTTGGTATTCAGGAGCAAACATTACGTGATGTGATTGATGCAGAAAGCATTATCGCTAAGATCAGCAAAGCGACAGGCACCAAAGAGCAGCTTATTTTCTTAGATAAGTTGGCTGAGAAAGCCTTAGCTGACGGTCACATTAGTGAAGATGAAGCAGAGCATTTACGCAAAACAGAAATCGGTCGCTTAAAATCAATTAATGTTGATGATTTTGACCCACAAGATTTAGTAGTTAAGTCATAAGACACACTAAACGCTATTAAGGCCAGTCAATTGACTGGCCTTTTTATGCCAGCATGTTTTAACCTGAAAAATCACAACATGAGTTAACACCGCTCTCGATATACTACATTGAATTTGCTTTACAGTCCTATTTAAGCCAATAGACCATATAACAGTAACATCTCCCTCAAACTATATACCTGTAACAAAGATGCACTTATTTTAATTGTCATTCTCTAACTAGTGAAAATTTTACTAGTAATAAGCTTCTATACTCCAAATTAAATCCATCTGGGGTCATTACTCCTTCTAATTTACCCAGTTGAACTATCACGAGTCATAAACAATGTAAGAGCAACTAAGGCAATGTGCCCCCTAAACAAAGGTGACACACAGAAGGACTTACGCTTATGCTACTGAAAAAGCACAACATAATTTGATTGGAGATAGTCAAAGAATAAAGGAAGAATTTCAGGCATAAAAAAACCAGCACTAAGGCTGGCATTTTTTATAACATCGAATTTTATGGCGTTGGCGGAGTGGACGGGACTCGAACCCGCGACCCCCGGCGTGACAGGCCGGTATTCTAACCAACTGAACTACCACTCCACACATCGTGTAAGCAAGTTTTTATAAACACTGATATAGATTGGCGGAGTGGACGGGACTCGAACCCGCGACCCCCGGCGTGACAGGCCGGT